>DASREU010000359.1:0-23669 GCA_035651935.1 Myxococcales bacterium
GCTGCGAGAGCGCGGAGCAAGCCTCCTGCGCGCAGCGGTCGAGCTTCTGCACCCACTCGTCGCTGAACCCGAATGGCGGAGGGAAGTCGAGCCGGCGGCTCTCGGGGGGAGCGGGCGCCGCGATCTCGGGACGCTGCAGCCCGAAGATCTTCCGCACGGAGGCGGCCACCTCGTCGGGACACTTCCCGCCCCGGAGCGGGCAGAGCCGATCCTTGGCCGCATGCCCGTCGAGCGCTGCGCGATAGGCCGCGCGCATCCGCCGCCGGATCTCGCGCGGGGTGAGCAGCTGGGTTCCGCAGATCAGCGGCTGCGGCAGCACATCCAGGATCCGGGTGCCGCCCTCCACGAAGACGCGGTACCCGGCGACCGTGGCCAGCCGCGCCTTGAGATTGTCGGCGTCGAAGACCTTGCAGAGGAGTTGCGAGGCGCGGGCGAGGACGGCCCTCGAGACCTCGTCCAGCTCGCGGTGCGGATCGGCGCGGGTGAAGACCTCCTCCAGGCGCGCGGCGATCGGGCCCAGATCCTTGTCCGCGAGATCCCGGAACAGGTCGGTCACGTCGGGCTGCTGCCCCTCGCAGAGCAGATCGTCCGAGCGCCGCAGCGCCTCGCGGACCTGGGGGATGTCCTCGGGGCGGGCGATGCGCAGGCGCTGCCGATCGCCGCCGAGCAGCCGGCCGACGGTCGCGGCGTCCTCGTCGGCGTTGCGCACCGGCGCGGCGCCTCCTGGCCCGATGCAGCGCTTGCCGCGGATCGGGACCACCCAGCGGCGGACATGGATGGCCGCGGCATGCGTGAGCCCGGGGATCGGGATCGACGCGCCCGGGCGCACGTTCACCCAGTTTAGGCGCGCCTGGGCGTCGTCGAGATCGCGCATCGGAGGCAAGCTCATCAGCCGGCGCTTCTGGACGGCCGGGTCGCCGGCGAGAGCGAGCCCGATCCACCGGGCAGCGCTGCCCCGGTCCTCCTCCGGAAGCGATGCCAGCTGGGCGGCGGCATCGAGGTGGACCGCGGCGACGGCGAGTTTTCCGGCGGAGCCGGCGCGCAGCGCCGAAGGCCATCCGGCGGCGCGCGCGGAGGCGGAGACGACGCCATCCATCGCGGCAGTCGCCGAGTCCCAGGCATGGAGGACGGCCGCGACATCGGGCAAGCGGGGATCGTCGGCGTAGAGCAAGGCGCGCGCGCCGTCGAGGCGGGCGAGCGCGTCGAGCGCGGGGCGCAGCGAGCCCGCGAGCGGAACGCCGCACCGGTTCGCCTCCGCGATCATCGCCTCGGCGGTTTCCCGCAGCCCCGCGTCCGGGCGGCTGGCGGGATCCGGCGCCTGTTCGCCGAACGCCGCGTCGATCGCCGCCGCCTGCTGCATCGCGCGAGCGAAGAAGGCGCCGATGGCCTCGCGCGCGCCGAACAGCCCGGTCAGCTCCACGTCGACGCGGCAGGCCTTGCATTCGCGGCGCGGCCAGTCATCCCGCGCGCGACGCGGACGCGAGAGCACCACCGTCAGCGAGCGCTGCCCCGCGCCCGGCGAGACATCGAGCACCTTGTCGAACTCGGGCTTCTGATCGGCCGCGATCTCGAGATTCGCGCTGAAGCGCGGGCGCCGCACCAGCAGGCGCAGCTTGCCCATCACCTCCGGGAGGTCGTCGAGGGTCACGCGCAGATCGGCCAGCTCGCCTTCGGGCGGGACCTGGATCTCGTGCGACACCAGCACGCTCTCGCAGCGCAGGCCCTGGGCGGGCGCCGGCGATCTCGCGGTGCTGCGCAGCGATTGCAGCGGCGCAGAGGAGCATCCGGTGGCGGCGAGCAGCAGGAGCAGGATTACCGCCAGCGCGACCGCGGCGAGCGGTGCGCGGCGGCGCAGGCGCCAGCGTGCGGCCCAGGGGTGGACCGCGGGTTCGACGGCGAGGCGCCAGATGGTGAGCGGCCAGGAGACGCGCTCGAGGCCGTCCTCGGGAGCAGGGAGCGCCTGGGCGACGATCACCGGGCCGCCGGCGGCGGCCGGCGCCTCCGCCGCGGCGCTGGACGCGCGCGCCGTCATGGAGAGGCGAGAAGCTCGGCAGCCTCGAAGACCCGCTGCAAGTCGCCCGGCAAGAGCGGGTCGAGGGCACTCGCGCGCCGCGCGAATTCCGCGGTGCAAGGACGCGCCACCTCGGGGAAGCCGCGGGCAGAGAGGCGCGCCTCGGCGGTGCGGCCGGCGAACTGCGTGCGATCGGCGGCCGCGCGCCGGCGGTTGTGCGCGCGCTCGACCGCGGCGTACACCGCGAGCGGGTGCGCCTGGGGGTGCAGCGACGAGAGCGCGTCGACGTCGAGCGCCACGGCCGTCTCCTCGTCGCGTCCACCGACGAGGTCGTCCAGCACGGCCGCCCGGGCGACCGCGATCTGCTGGTCGAAGAGGCGAGTCTGGCTGGGATCGATGCAGGCGCGGAAGGCTGCCCGCTGCTCCGCATCGCCGAGCCGGGCGAGGGCGACGAGGAACTCCACGTCGAACTCCCGCACCGCCCAGAGCTCGCTCCCTCGCGAGACCAGCGGGATCTGGAGCCGCGACAGCGCGTCGAGATATTCCCGGCGCCGCTCGGGCCGGCCGCGGCCGGCGGGGGCGAGGATGAGGATGGGACGCGGGGACTCGCGCCAGCCCTGGGGCATGGCCGCGATCGCCTGCGGCGTGAGGTCGATGAAGATCTCCTCCAGGAGCGGCTGGGCGAGGAGCAGGTGGCGGACGAGGAGGAGAGGTTCGGCGGGTCCGAACAGCCATCCGGCGAGCGCCTCGCGCTCGGCCCGCTGCAGCCCGTCGAAGTCGACCAGGCCCAGCCAGGGTCCGTCGATCCATTCGAATGCCGGCCTGCCGCGGATGCGCGTGCCCGGGCCGGGTGCGCCCGCGGCGGCACAGGCGCCGGCCGTCACGGAGAGCATCCTCGTCCACGTCGCTGCCACGTCGAGGAGAACCATGGGGGACCTCGTTTGATGCCGTACGTCTGCCGAAGCAAAAAAATCCGGCGCCCCCGTCACAGCAGGGGGAGGAGCTTGCGGAAACCTCCTATCGCTCCGTACTTGCAGGCATTTCTGAACAACGCCCCGAGCTCCTCCGGCGATGCTGGCGCCGCCGGCCGATCGGCCAGCAGGGCCAGCCCTCCGGGCCGGGCCTTGAGGGACGAGACGAACCGCGCGCAGAGCCCCGAGGCGTCCGCCAGCGCGAGCCTGGCGTGCCCGGCGGCCGCGACGAAGGCGGGCAAGTGCGCCGTCTGCAACCCCCAGGACCGGGGAAGGGCGGCGCAAAGGCGCTGGAGATCGCCGCGCAGGTCGCCGGAATCGGCCAGGAACAGGCGCAGCGCGGCATGGCGGCACGCGGCGGGATGGCGCGCCCACCCCGGGCTGAGGGCGTGCAGCACCAGCGCGACCGCCACTTCCGCGCTGAGCGCGGGCTGCGGCCGCGCCGAGGCGTACAGGAGCGCGAACCAGTCGGTCTCCGGAACGGCTTCGAGCTCGCCCGACGCCGGGAGCAGGGGCCGCACGCGGGCGTCGACGCAGTGGAAGGCGAGCGCGAACGTCGCATCCGAGAGGAGGGTCTCCAGCTCCAGCACGGCCTGCTCGGGGGAGCCGGAGGCGGAGGGCTCGGACGCGCCGCCCGCGCCCGCGTCGGGGTCCACCTCGTGCAGCGCCTCGTCCTCGAGGGTGACGGCGATGGCGGAGACCGCGAACTCGGGCAGCTCCTCGAACTCGCGCAGCCAGCGCGACAGCTCCTGCCAGAGGGTGCGCTCGACCTCGACCTGCGCCACGCCGCTCTGCTGCAGCCGCAGCCGGCGCCGCCCGAGCATCTGATCCACCCAGGGCCGCAGCCGCGGCGATCTGTCGAGGAGCGCCTCCCAGCGGCCGGCGACCTCCGGGGCGCCGGCGCTGCCGGAAGTCTCGGGCCACATCGAGTCCGGGTGCATGCGGCGCACGTCAGGCCCTTTCCAGCAACTCGCGCCCGTTCTCTTCCAGCCAGCGCGCCAGGTCCGGCAGGCGTCCGCGGGCGCGCGCGAGGACTGCCTCGGCGTCCTCGTCCGGCATCTCGATCCCGACCTTCTCCAGCGCCCGGGCGACCGGCGTCGCGTCGCGAGAAGAGAGCGTCGCGCGCACCAGCGAGGTGACCGCGTCGAGGAGGTCTCCTTCCGGGACACCCGCAGGCGCCGCCGCGGTGAGCAGCCGGATGGCGAGATCGTCGGTGCGGTCGGGCAGCCATTCCGGCGAGGCGAAACCAGCCTCGGCGAGGGACGCGGAGAGGCCGCCCGAAGGACCGCCCCCGCGGCGCCGCTCGTCGGCCGCCTGCGCGAGCAGCGCGAAAAAACAGACCCCGGCCATCTCCGGCGAGAGCGCGTCGCCGCCCTGGGGGAGCAGCCGGTCCTCCGCGTCCGCCCAGGGCCAGAGGCGGAGTCCGGGGCCGCTGGCGAACCGGGCGAGGAGCGTGCGCGCGTGGTCCTGCGTGCGGTGCTCGTCGGCGCTGCGGCGCAGGCGCTTGCGCGCGTTTCCCGCGGCGGCCTGCAGCAGGCTGGGAAGATACGCGCCGCGGACCTCCGCTCCGGAGCGGGTGGAGCGGCCCGTCGGGTACGGAAGCCAGAGTCGGTCCTGCACCCCTTGCCAGGCGGCGCCGTGCGGATGGCCCGCGTGCCGGAACGCCGCGTAGGCGGCCTGGGCGATCTTCAGCACGCGAACCACGAACGACGCGAAGGGCTCTACGCGCAACGTTCGCTGCCCAACCCCGTGCAGTACCTGACGTACAGTGGAGCGCGGCGCGCGGGCGCCGAGCATCCGCTCCGCCGTCGACTCCAGCTCGGAGATGGCCCGCAGCATCGCCCAGGTCAGGGGAAACCCCTCGGCCTGCCCGATCGCGAGCGCCGCCTCCGCGAGCCACTCGCGGGTGGCGAGCGGCACCGCGGGGCGCGGCGCGGGCGAGGTGCGCCAGGTCGCGGCATCCATCGCCAGCGCGATGGCCTGCGCAGCCTCGGGCCCGAGGCGGGCGCGAAGCTCATCGGGAAAGAGCAACGCCCCGTCGAGGCCGGCGCGCCGCCGCCCGCGGGTGGGAGCGCGCACGAACCAGGAGGAGAGGGAAACCCCGGAGACGTGCTGCGGATCGCGGGCTTCGAACGCGAGTCGAAGGCACGATTCGAGATGCGGCTGCGGCTGCATCGGCTCCGTTTCCTGCGTCCGGGTGTTCACGTGACCGCGCCCGGCGGTTTGCGGTCACCTGAAAGGAACGCTAGGACAATACGGACGGGAGCACCGAGGAAATTCATCATGCGGATGGACGGAGCAGCGGAGCCCCTCCCCGAACCGGCGGAATCGGCGGTCCGGTGCGGCGGCTTCTTCATCGTCTGGCTCGACGAGCGGCCCTCGGTGCGGCTGATCCCGGGGGACCGGCTGCTGGCGCCCGACGTCCCGGGCGCGGTGAGCGCGGCGCTGGAGGAGGCGGCGCAGCTCCTCTTCCAGACCGTCGGAGCCAGCGCGCAGCGGCGACCTTGGGATCGCGTGGAGATCTCGATCCGTCCGGGCGCGCGCGTCGAGGGGGAGGCGCTTCCGCTCGGCTCCGGTTGCATCCGGCTGGCGATCGGCGAGGAGACTTCCGCCTCGGCCGCGGCCGCCATCGCCCGGCACGAAGCCTTGCACCTGCTGCTCGCGAGCGCGCTGCGGGGCGGGGAGAAATGGTGCGATCCGGAGCTGGCGTTTCCGGACTGGATCGTGCGCGGGATCGAGGGGCGGCTGAGCCCGTCCATCCCGCGTTTCCGCGCGCCTTGGCCGAAGCTCCTCGATCCGCTGCCTCCCTCGCGCCAGGAGGTCCAGCGCCGGTTGCGCAGCGTCGCCGACGACGTCGCCGCGGCCCGGGCCTGGTTCGGAGACGCGCTCTGCGCGGCGCTGCAGCGGCTTCCGGAGGAGGGAAGCGCGCTCCCCCTCGAACAGCAGCAGCTCTGGCTCGTGGAAGCGTCGCTGGGAACGCACTATCTCGAAGCGGCGGCGCGATTGTGGACGGGGGACGCCGAGGCGCTGCGGCCGGTGCTCCTCGACGACTGGCTGATCGATTACGAGCAGTATGCGCGCGGGCTCGCCAACCCGCCGCGCGGCGCCGGCCATCTCTGGCGGATCCAGGAACCGGAGTGGAGCCGCGAGCCGCTGGTCCGGCTGTCCGTCACTGCCCAGGCGCTGCAGCGCGACGACCACTGCGCGTTCGCCGCAGGCGCCGCTCCGGGCGAGGCCCTGGTGTGGAGGAACCGCGGATGCGTCCGGCTGCCGCTGATCCGGTCGCCCGACGGAGTGCGTCCGCCTCCCGTCCAGGGATTTCGATCGGCGCTGCGGGGCGTCGAGGGCGACGTGGCCGCCCGGTTCCTCGCGCTGATCGAGGAGGCGGCGCGCGGGGCGGCGAGCTTCGAAGCGCGCGCCCTCTGGCCGCGCATCCTCTCCCGCCTGCTGCACGCGGATCTGCCCTGGCCGGAGGTCGGGCCCGCGGCGGTTCCCGCAGTGCAGATCCTCGACGGGCCGGAGGCATTCGTCGAGTGGGCCGCGGCAGCGGACGCCTTGCGCGCGCTGCCCGGCGGGCGGGCCGGGTGGGTCCCGCGGGTGCTGCAGTCCCGTCCGGCCTCTACGCTCGTCCGGGCACCGCCGCCGCCCGCCTCGATCCTGATCGTCCATGGCGCGCCGCCTTCTCCCGCCTCGCTGCTCGCTGCGCGCGATCTCGCGGCCCGCATCCCGGTCCGCGGCGCGCTGTTCTTCGGCGACCTCGGCGGAGGGGCGGCGTACGAGCAGATCGAGGACCTGGAGGAGCCGCTGGATCCGCGCTACCGCGAGGAGCCATGGGTCAGCGGGGACCTGCCGGCGGGGCTCGCCGATCTCCCGCGACTGGTGGACGAGGCGACGCGGACCGGCCGGCCCACCTCGCCGCTCTCCTGGCTCCTCTCCATCAGCGCCATCGGTCTCGAGGAGTGTCATTATCCGCGCGGGCCCGCTGGCGCGCCTCGCGCAGCGCGACGCTGAACCGAAGCGCGTACGCCGCGACGGAGGCGGGGATCGGGACCAGGCGCAGATCCTTCGCCTGGAGGAAGGCGCTCGGCGCCTTGCCCCAGTTGTACGCGAGCGCGGCGAACGTCTCCCGATCGAGGCGGCCGCGCCACCCGGCGGCGCGCAACGCGCGGTTCCAGCCCGCCTTTGCGAAGCGCGCGTTCCAGCGCAGCCAGCCCGAGCGGTAGATGCGCGCGGCGGCGATGGCGTTGATCCGCGGATCCCAGAGCAGCCAGGGCGAGTCGAGCTGGAACACGCCCGCCCACCAGGGCATGACCTGGAACGGGCCCAGCTCGCAGGCGCGTCCCAGGGAAGGGCGCAGCGTCGTCTCCGTCATTCCCAGCGCTTCGAGCGCGTGCGGATCGACGCCTTCCTCGAGCGCCACCTCGTGCACCAGGCCGCGGAGCCACTCGCGCATCCGGGGATCGTCCGGTCCCGCGGGGCCGCTGCTCGACGCGCAGGGCTCCGGAGCCGCCGCCGCGCCGCCGCCCGATGCCAGGGCGAGCGCGGCGGCGAGACCGGCGGCGCGGTTCACCGGTACGGATCGGCGGCTGGGGTCACCGCACGGCGCGCCACAGAGACGGCGGGCGCCGCGATCGGCGACGGCAGCGACCGCGGCGATCCCTGGCCGTCCTGCTGGGTGGCGACCTCCGTCGCGAGCCGGGCAGCAGCGCGCTGCGTGACCGCCGCCATCACCCGCGCGCGCAGCGCGAGCAGGCCGGCCTTGCGCCGGAGCGAGTAGAGGGAGAGGCCGCCGTCGGGCCCGCCGGCCTCGAGCGTCCCTTTCACCAGGGCGGAGATCTCGTCCTGCAAGGCCTTGTCCGCGGGATCGCCCTGCTGGCAGCTGTCGGGAGAGAGGAAGCAGGCCGAGTTCGTCAGCCGCTCGTCGCGCTCCGCCATCTGGATCTGATCCTGCGCCTCGCGAGCGAGGCCGCCGGCGCTTCCGTCCGCGGCAACCCCTCCGGCGCCCTCGGCGCCGTCCGCGTCCATCGAGTCGACGTCGCGGAGCACGCCTTCATAGATCGCGCGCGCCTGGTCGAGGTCCTTCTTGTACGCCGCGAGGAACCTCGCGTGCGCGGCCTGCGCGACGCGCCCGTGCGGCCCGTTCTGAGCGACCTCGTTCTTCCACGACTGGTAGAGCCGGCGGGTGGCCTCGCTGCGCTCCACTCCCGCCGCCTGGCCCAGCTTCACCCAGGCGCGGCTCACGCGGAGCGCGGGGCTGTCCTCGGTCTCCGCCCACTTGCCGTCGGCGGGCTGGACGGCGGGCAGGGGCATCGGCGGCAGCGGATACGTCACCGTCTCCGTCGCCTTGATCGGCTTGAACTCGTTTGCAGCGCGCGCCGGCACGGCGGCCGCGAGCGCGAGGAAGAGAAGGGTGCGGGTCATGAGGGCTCCCGAGGGTTGGAGTGGCCGTTCAGTTCTGTCCGCCGTTGCCGGCGCGCAGCACCGGGGCGAGCGTCTGGAGGATCTGCTCCTGGTCGGACGGCGGCGGCGGCTTCTGGGCGGTCTGGATGGCGGCGATCTGCGCGCGGGCCGCGCCCAGCTCCTTCTGCAGTTCCTCGATCTGCTTGCGGTACCCCGCCGCCTGCGCCTGCGCGGATCGGGTGCGCGCGAGCTCGCGGTCGAGCTCCGACTTCGCCACCATCGCCATCCCCTTTGCCGCGGCGACGGCGCTGCCGAGGACGTTGGGGCTCTCGGGCGCCTTCGCCGCCGCCGCGATCACCTTCGCCGGGTCGGCGATGGCGGCCTGCTTCACCGCCGGGGCGGCTGCGACGTTGTTGGAGACCTGCGGCCTTGGCTCGGCGGCAGGTTCAGGGCGGCGCAGCCCCCAGACCAGGGCGACGACCAGCGCCGCGCCGGCGATCGCCCACGGCCAGGTGCGCCGCGCGGGCGCGGTCTCGAGGGGAGGGAACTCGGAGTGGTCGGTTGCCATTGGCGGTCTCCTTTCAGGGGTTGTGGGCGACGGTGCGGACGGCCTGCACGCCGCGGAGGAAGGCGTCGTTGATCGCGTCGGCGAAGTTCGGCGCGGTCTCGCCGGCGAGGAAGGTCACCGGCGGAGCATCGTTCGCGTGCAGCACCCAGACGATGAGGAACCCCTTCGAGCCGGGATCGACCGGGGTGCGCAGCGGCGCCGTCATCTTCGGGCAGCGATCGCGCAAGAGGCGCACGGCGTCCGCGGCCGCGCGGCCCGCGTCGGGCCCCTTGTCCGCGGCGAGAAGCGCGTACGCGTCGCGCAGCTTCTGCTTGCCTTCGCCGCACGCGTCGCTCGTCCCCTGTCGCGCCGCGGTGAGCGCGCCGCAGCCCTGCAGCACCGCGTCGACGTTGCCGCTCGATCGCAGCGCCGCGTGGGTGACCCGCTTCGCGGCCGTGCAGGCCCGCTCGATCAGGCGAGGCTGGCCGAAGTACACGCCCGCGCGCAGCAGCGGAAGCGCCATGGCGGACGCGAGCACCTGGCTGGAGGCGGCGATGATCTCGTCGAGCCCGGAAGCGGTCATCCTGCTCCCGAGATCGCGCTCCTGCTCGCGCCGGCGGATGTAGTTGTAGCCGCTCTGATCCGTGTCGATCGGTCCTACGGGGGCGATCTGGGGGCCTCGAGCGGCGTCGAGCCCTTTTTCCCAGTCGCGCTCGGCGACCGGCTGGACCGGCTCCTCGTGGGCGCAGGCGACAAGCGCGGCGACGGCGAGGATCAGGATGTTCTTGTGCATGGCTCCTCCTGGTTCGCGAAAGCAAAAAAGCCCGTCATCGAAGCGCCAGCTCGGGCAAAGGCGACCCCCCGACCGCATCGAGCAGCGGTCCGCCATGTTCGGGTCCGTACACCGGCCACGCCACCTCGAGCAGCGCGCCGAGAGGCCGGCGCCAGGCCTCCTCCAGCTCGGCGAGAAAGCGCGCGGCGCGCCCGATCGCTTCCTCGCGCTTCGGCACGGCGCGGGCGAGGCGATGCGTCGCGACCAGGCGGAGCGGGCCGCGAAAGAAGCCTCCGGGAAGACGCAGCGCCGGCACTCCCTGCAGGCGGGCGCGGGCGAGAGAATGCGGGGCGAGCGCGGGGGGATCGAGCGAGGCGATGGGCCGGTCGTATTCGGCGCAGACCGCGACCACCGGCCCGGTGCGCGGGACCAGGGCGCCGTCGCGCGTCCTCAAAGCGGCGTTTCCGATCAACAGGGTGAGGACGTGCAGCTCCGGCGACCAGCCGAGGGCGGAAGCGCGCGAAGGCTGCAGCCGGATGGGCAGGGACATCGCCGGCGCCGTGCGCTCTTCCGGAGCCGCCCGGCGCTGATCGGGAAGGAGCGCGAGCATCTCGTCGGCCCTCACGCCGCGGCTCCGCGCTGCACGGCGGCGGTGGTCTCCGCGAGCAGCGCGTGCGTCCGCGCCGCGTCGGCCTGCGCCCTTCGCGCCTGCGCCTCCGTCACCGCGAGCAGCGACTTCAGCGTATGCAGCAGCACTTCCTCGGGATCGCCGCCGCGCGCGTCGCTGCCGTCTTCATCGAGCCGCCGGGCCGCGAGCACGATCACCGGCCCGAGCAGCATCGGGAAGGTGCCGCCGACCATCAGGAAGTACGCGTAGCTGATCTCCCGGTACGCGCGGGCCATGGTCTGCGCCAGCACTTCCGCGCCGACCTGCACTCCCATCGCATCTCCCAAAGAGCCCATGCCGAGAGCGCCGACGAGCGTGCTCATCCCCAGGCCGAGGCCGGGACCGAGCAGCATCATGGTGAGCGCCAGGGGACGGACCTGCTTGTGCCAGATCTCCGCCCGCTGCGCCGCGCGGATGCGGCGCGCATCGGCGGAGAGACCCGGGCCCGCGCGCTCGGCCTGGGCGCGCAGCGTCTGGGAGATCACCCAGCCGAGCACGGCGAGCTGGACGAGGTTGATCACCAGCAAGAGCGGCGCGCCGCCGTAGGTCTCGAGCGAGTAGTGCCAGAACCGGGCGAAGAGCCCCATCACCGCCTCCTTCGAATGCGCCAAGCAAAAAAGTCCCGCCTGCCGCCGGAGCGGCCGGCTTTTTTGCTGTCGGCACATGCGCATCGCGGTGTTCGCCGCCGTGCTGATGAGCACACTCCCTGCAGATCCGGCGCCGCGGCGCACGCCGTGGTTGCTCTTTCCCATCGACGTGCGCCGCTTCGACCACGTCTCCTCGAAGTTCGGCATCCGCAAGCTCGAGGGACATCGCCGCCTGCATCGCGGCGTCGACCTGGTCGCGCCGAGCGGGTCATGGGTGGTGGCCGCCCGGGAAGGAACGGTGGCCGACGCTGGACGCGCGCCCGCCTGCGGCTGGTACGTGACCGTCGAGCACCAGAACGGCTGGCGCACCGTCTACTGTCACCTGCGCTCCGATCCGCGGCGGATCGGCATCGCGGAAGGCTTGCACGTCCCGGCGATGGGCGTGGTCGGCGAGGTGGGAAGCACCGGGCACTCCACCGGCCCGCACCTGCATTTCTCGCTGCTCGACGATCGCGGCCAGGCCCGCGACCCGCTCCCCGCGCTCTTCACGCCGGAGGAGACGCTCGGCGTCCTCAAGCGGATGGGGCTGGCGAAATGAGCGCGCTCTCGCCCTCGCTCCGCGCCGTCCTCGCGCGGGCCCGCAGCTCCCGGCACGGGTTCCTGGCGGGCGCCTGCGGGGGGCTCCTCGCTTGCGGCGCCGTCGCGCTCGCGTCGCCGCTGTCGCTCGCCGGCGGCGCGGGGGTGCAGCAGGCGGCGGCGCAGTTCACCGAGGATCTCGCGGCGTACCGGTCCACGGCAAAGGAATTGCGCTCGGCCCCGCTGGTGGCCGCGGCGTCGGCCGGGTACGAGGACCGCACCTTCTTTCGCCGCCCGCGCTGGGTCCCGCCGCTCAGCCCGTCGGGCATGGCGCGCGCGCTGGTGCGCAATCTCCGCGGCGTGCCCGAGGGCGGCTCCACCATTCCGCAGCAGCTCGCGAAGCTCTACCTGCGCGGCGGGCGGCGGCCCGGCCTGCTGGACAAGGCGAGCGAAGCCCTGTTCGCGACCTGGCTCGTGCGCAGGGCGGAGCCCGACGAGGTCGCGGGCCTGTACCTGAACCTGAGCGCCTCGACGGCGATGGGCACCGCGCGCCGCCCGGCGGACGGGCTGCACCGGCTCTCCTTCGCGCTCTTCGGGCTGCCGCTTCGGCGGCTCTCGCGCGAGGATCAGCTGGTGCTCGGGGCCTCGCCGCGCGGCGTGCAGTGGCTCCGCGCGCATCCGGAGCTGTCGGCCCGGCGGATCGCCTCCACCCGCGCGTGGCTGATCGCGCAGAAGCTCTGGGATCCGGCGCTGCCGTCGTACCTGGACGACGCGCTCGACGCCGAGGGCGTGTTCCGGTTCGTCGAGGGCTGGACCGAGCGGGTGGCGAGCGGGGATCTGCCGACGGCGGACCTCGACCTGGTGGCGGCGATCGACCGGTTCCGCGACGGCCTGAACGCGACGCTCCAGGCGGAGTTCCCGGGGACCGCCGTGCGCACCGCCTTTGCCGCGGTCGGCGCGGATGGGGCCGTGCTGGCCCGCTCCGGCGCGGAAGCCGCGCTCATGGCGGTGAACTACGGGTCGGTGGCGAAGCTCGAGGCGCTCGATCTCGCCGTCGAGGCGTTCGGGCCCGAGGCGGTGCGGGCGTTCTCGCTGCAGCCCGGGCCGTGCGTCCGCTGGATCTGGTCGATGAAGGACCTCCGGCGTTCGCACCCGTCGCAGTACTGCCCGACCGACGTCGCTCCCGCGACCCGGCCGATGGCGATGGACGAGGCGGTGGCGCGCTCGATCAACTCGATGACCGCGCGGCATGCGATCCTCCTCCCCGCGCTCCTCGCGCAGCGGCGGCCCGATCTGCTCCACGAGATCTCCGCCGAGGTCCAGGGCCCGGAGCGGGCAGCGCTGGATTCTCCCGCCGATCGCGCGCTGGCCGGCGACCTGCTGGGGCAGCTCGGCGAGTCCATTCCGCCGGACGCGATCGCGCCGGAGTTGTCGTACAGCGCCGCCGGGGTGGCCCTGTTCCGATACCTCCGCGACCGGCGCGAGCGCGCCGGACTGCCCGCGGGCAGGCTCCCGGAGGACCCCACTTCGCTGCTCGGGAACTCGTCGCGCGCGACGCCGGAGGAGATCGGCGCGTACCTGCACAAAAAGCTGTTCAGGAACGACGGCACCTGCGCGCTGAGCGACACCGGCGCGCTCCTCGCCCTCCATCGCAAGGAAGGGACGCTGCGTTGGCTGGCGCAGCGGTGGCCGAAGCTGGTGTTCAGCGGCAAGACCGGTTCCTCGCCGCACGACGACTCCGCTCTCGCGGCGGTGGGCCTGTGCCTCGACGCGCGCCCGGTCGTGCTGATCGCCGCGCTGCGGCCGCTCCAGGCGCCGCTGCCCGACGGGCTCCAGGGATCGGTCCTGCTGCGGGGGATCGACGCTTACCTGCGCGAGCTCTCCCGGCTCGACCGCAAGCCCGCGCCGGCGATCCTGCCGGCCTGGGCGGATCCGGAAGCGCAGCTCCCGGCGGAGGCAAATCCATGATGTCGCGCGGCGGACGGTCGTCCGGATTCGACGAGATGGAAGCGCTGATCTATCGCCTGTTCGCGGAGAAGCAGTTCGCCCTGGCGCTGCTCGCGCTGGTGATGGTGGCCCAGCTCCTCTCGGCCCAGTTCCTCCTGCTCCGGCTGACGCCGCCAAGGTCGCAGGCGCGGGCGGCGCCGGCCAGCTCGCAGCGGCTCGACGTGAGGTGTGAGTCTTCCGCGCTGCGCACGCTCGCCGGCGAGTCGCTGGGGGACAACGCGGCGCGCGGGAAAGTGATCGTCATGCACCTCGGCGCGTCGGAAGAGGCCTGCCTCAGCCAGGCGACCTCCGCCGGCGCTTCCGAGCTGGTGGTGGGGATGAGCGCGGATGGACAGCCTTCTCGCCCTTGAGACGCCGGCTCCGCCGCGCCTCGCGCGCGCCGTCGGGCTGCAGATGCTGGCGCTGGCCGGCCTGATGATGGTGTCCGCGCTGCCCTGGCGGCGCGCCGGGAAGGCTGCTCCGCCCCGGCCCGTCGAGGTGAAGAAGGCGGAGCGGCAGATCCGCATCGTGCAGCTCCCCAAGCCTCCTCCCGCGCCCGCTGCTTCGCAGCCGCAGCCGCCGCGCGCGCAGCCGGCTCCACCTCGGGCAGCGCCCGCGCAGGTCGCGTCGCCGCGGCCCCCTTCTCCGATCGCCCGGATCGCCGCGGACTCCACCGCCGTGCAAGGCGTGCGCATGCGCGTCCTCGTCCCGCGCAGCCCCGGCGAGCTGGCCGCGCACCTGCGGAACTCGGGCGGATGCCTGGTGGTCTCGCGGCTCGCCGGCGGCACCGCCGAAGTCCTCTCGGTCCTCTCCCTCGAGGGCCAAACGGCGGTGGAAACTTCGGGCCCGCCCTGCGCCGGCATTCCCCGGCTGCTGCGCGATCCGGCGCTCAACGCGGCGCTCGGCGATCCCCTGGGCCGCGCCCGCGCGGCATCGCCGGGCGACGATCTGGTCCTCCAGGTCCTCCTCAGCCCCACGCTGCACCAGACGGCGGAAACCGCGCTCCGGGCCCGCTTCGGCGCGGTCTCGCAAGAGGAGATGGGCCGCCTGGCCGCGGAGAGCGGATACGAGCTGACCTGTTTCGCAGAACCGGAAGGGCCGTTGCGATGTGATTGAGTTTCCCGGAGGTGCCGCATGAAGCCGCTCGCCGCATCGTTGTTCGTCGCCAGCCTCGCCCTCGGCGCCGCCGCCGCGCAGGGCGGCGATACCATCGCAGTGCTCGAGCTGCGATCCCGCAACCAGCCGGTCGCCGCCGCAGAGTTGAGCGATCGCGTCCGCGAGGCGGTGCAGCGGGCGCTTCCGGAGGCGCGCATCGTCGATCGCGACGGTGACGCCGATCTGGTGATCACCGGAAAGGTCTCGCACGGCGGCCTCGGGTATCGCGCCTTCCTCGAGCTGCGCGACCGGCAAGGTGCGGTGCTGCAGCGCGCGTCCGCGACCGCGGGCACCCGCCGCGAGCTGGTGGAGGCGATCGACGGCGCGACGGCCGACCTGCTCCGCTCGCGCCAGGAGGCGGCCGCCGCCGCTCCGCTGGCGATCGGCGAGAAGGTCTCGCTGCCGGAAGTCCCCGCGCCGGCCGAGGTCCCGGAAGACGCGCTGAACCTCGACGCCAATGCCTCCGTGCTCGTCGCGTGGGACCGCGCCCGCCGCATCGAGGTCAACGGCAAGGAGAACCCGGACGCGGCCGCGGAAGCGTGGCGAAGGGTCGCATCGCTGGGCGGCCGGAATCCGTTCAAGGAGATCGCCGCCACGCGGGCGCAGCAATGGGAGACGTTCGCGGAGAGCCGGCGCGCCGCGCAGGGACAGATGGCCCGGGATACGACGCGCCTGCGCAGGGTGCTGCCGCTCTCGTCGGTGACCGATACGGCCAAGATCGACCTGCTGGTGCGGTACGCGACGGCGTACGGTTTCGACAACGTCTCTCCGCTGGTGTCCTTGCTCCCCACCGCCGCGCTGCGGGCGCGCGCCGAACTGTCGCTGGACTGCGAAGTGAAGGAAGCCCACGCCTGCGTCCAGATCGCCCAGGCTGCAGACGAGGCGAAGGATCCGAAGACGGCGCTGGAGTACCTCGATCGGGCTTGCGCGGCGGGCGCAGCGGACTCCTGCGCCGAGGCCGGCGATCGCTGGCTGCAGGCCGAGACGCGGGACCCGCCCCGGGCGATCGCGGCGCTGCAGCGGGGCTGCGACTCGGGGAATGCGACCGCCTGCGTCCGCCTGGCCCGCGTCTACGAAGAAGGGGACGGCGCCTCGGCCAATGCCGCGACCGCCATGGATTTGCGCGACAAGGCCTGCACCGCCGGCGACGGAAAGAGCTGCCGGCGGCTGGCGGGAATCAGCGACAAGCCGGCGCGGGTGGCGGATCTGCTGCAGAAAGGCTGCGAAGGCGGAGACAGCGTCTCCTGCGCGCTGGCCGCGCGGGAGCCGGCGATCGTCCAGCGGCAGTTGCAGGAGGCCGCGGCTGGCGCGCGGAAACCGGTGCTGGTGAAGCCGGCGCGCGCGGAGGAGAAGGCCGCCGACAAGGCGCCGACGCCATCCCTGCCGCGAACCGAGGCGGAACCGGCGCGCGACCACATCTCGGCCGGTGGAGCGATGGTTGTGCTCGGGGCGGTGGCCGGCACGGGCGCGGTCCTCCTCGCGACCGATGGCGGCGACTCCCGCCGGGGATGGTCGCGCTCGGGAAGAGCGCTGGTTTCGGCGTCGCCGACGCCGGGCGACGACATGCGAAAGGTGTTGACCATCGGGTTGGGCAGCGCGGCGGTGGCTTCGACGGTCGCCGGCTTGACGATGCTCTTCTCGAAGCCGGCGAAGCCGGAAACGCCCGCGGTGGGGGTTGGCGTCTCTCCCACCGGCCTCGTCGTCTCCGGCAACTTCCGCTGACGCTCTTCAGCCGATCGTCCGGCCGTCGTCGTCGAAGCGGAGGTGGCGCCCGGCGCGGATGAATGCAGAGGCGCCGGGCTCGAGGGCGAAGTCGGCGGGGGCGCGGCCCACCACGCGTTCGCCTCCTGCCGACAGCGTCACCCAGGTCTCCGCGCCGGTCAGCTCCACGAGGTCCACGGTCGCCGGAACCGAGCCCTGCGCCGCAGCCGCCGAGATCTCCAGATCCTCGGGACGAACGCCGACCAGTCCGTCGCCGGACAGGCCCAGCGCGGACGGCGGGATCACGTTGATGCGCGGAACGCCGAAGAACGCGGCGACGAAGCGATTCACGGGTTGCAGGTACATCTCGCGCGGAGCCGAGACCTGCTGCAGCTCGCCGGCGCGCAGCAGGGCGATGCGATCGGAGAGCGTCATCGCCTCCGCCTGGTCGTGGGTGACGTAGACGAAGGTCCGGCGCAGGCGCTGGTGCAGGGACTTGATCTCCGTGCGCATCTCCATCCGCAGCGCCGCGTCGAGGTTCGAGAGCGGCTCGTCGAAGAGGAAGACCTGGGGCCGGCGCACCAGCGCGCGCCCGAGGGCGACGCGCTGCCGCTGGCCGCCGGAGAGCTCGCGGGGCCTTCGCGCGAGCAGCTCGCGGATGCCGAGCAGCTCGGCGGTCTCCGTGACGCGCCGCTCGATCTCTGCGCGCGAAAGCCGCGCCACCTCCAGCGGAAAGGCGAGGTTGCCGCGGACGTCCTTGTGCGGATAGAGCGCGTAGCTCTGGAAGACCATCGCCACGTCGCGCTCGGCGGGGGAGAGATCGTTGACGACGCGGTCGCCGATCCGGACCGTGCCCGAGGTCGGCTCGTCGAGCCCGGCGATGAGATTCAGGGTGGTCGATTTTCCGCAGCCCGAGGGTCCGACCAGCGAGACGAATTCACCATCCTCGATGCGCAGGGAGAGGTCGCGCAGGGCCGGCGCGCCGGAGCGGAACGACTTGCCGACGTGCTCGAGCGTGACCGACGCCATCTCTAGCCCTTCACCGCGCCCGCGGTGAGGCCGGCGACGATGCGGCGCTGGAAGAGCAGGACCAGCGCGGCGAGCGGGAGCGTCGCGACCATCGATGCGGCAGCGATCTGCCCCCAGGGCTCGGCGTGCTCGCCGGCGAAGAGGACGATGGCCACGGGGATGGTCCGGCGCTCCGGAGTGGAGATCAAGGCGAGCGCGTAGAGCAGCTCGTTCCAGGAGAAGATGAAGACGAGGATCGCGCTGGTGGCGAGGGCGGGCGCGGAGAGCGGCAGGAAGACGTGCAGGTACGCCTGCCAGGGCGTGCAACCGTCGATGCGGGCTGCGCGATAGAGCTCGTCGGGAAGAGCGCGGAAGAAGGAGGTCATGAGCCAGAGCGCGAGCGGAAGCGCGAAGGTGGTGTAGGGCAGGACCAGGCCCGGGAGGCTGTCGCGCAGGCCCACCGCCCGGAGCACGAGGTAGAGCGGGCTGACGGTGGCGATCGGCGGGAACATGGAGACCGCGAGGGCGAAGGCGAGCAGACCGCCTTTTCCTGGAACCGGCAATCGGGCGATGGCGAAGGCGGCCGCCGATCCCGCGGCAAGGCAGACCGCCGTCGTCAGTGCGGCGACGATCAGCGAGTTCACCACCGCCCGCGCGAACGAGCCGCCCAGCCCGGCGTAGCTTGCGAGCGTGAGCGCCTCCGGCAGCGGCCGCGTGAGCTGGGCCTCGGGCCAGACGGAGGTCAAGGCCATCCAGAGGAACGGGCCGACGAAGAAGAGGAGGGCGAGCCCGCGCTTCACGTGCGTTCCCGGAGCGCCCGGCCGAAGAGCAGGCCGATGCAGGCGACGCAGAGGAATGTCGCGACCGCGAGGGTCGAGCCGTAGCCGAAGTCCCCGGCCCGGAGCATGGTCTTGTAGGCATAGATCGAGAGCGTCTCGGTGGAGTTTCCCGGTCCGCCCTCGGTGAGCACGTAGATGGCGTCGAAGACGCGGAACGCGTCCAGCGAGCGGAAGAGCAGCGCGAGCAGGATGGCGGGCTTGAGCAGCGGCAAGGTGATCGACCGGAAGATGCGCGCCGGGCGGGCGCCGTCGATCCGCGCCGCCTTGACCACCTCGTCGGGGATGGACTGGAGCCCGGCGAGCAGCAGCAGCGCGACGAAGGGAGTGGTCTTCCAGACGTCGACGAGGATGGCGGCGTGGAGCGCGATCCGCGGCGAGCCCAGCCAATCGACCGCCGGGAGAAGCCGGTGCAAGAGGCCATATTGCGGATTGAACAGCCAGGCCCAGAGGCGCGCGGAGATCGCAGTGGGGACTGCCCAGGGGAGCAGCAGGGCGGCGCGAAACAGGCCGCCGCTGTTCTGCAGGAGCAGCGCGAGCGGCAACCCGAGCAGGAGCTCGATCCCGACCGCGACCGCGGTGAAGTACGCGGTGGTGCCCAGGGCGGACCAGAAGCGGCCGTCCGAGAGCAGGAACTGGAAGTTCCCCAGGCCGACGAACCGGTGCTCGTGAAAGACGAGGATCGAGCGGTGCAGGCTGAGCCACACCGCCGCGAGCACCGGCGCGACCGCCACGCCTGCGAGCACGACGAATGCCGGCGCCGCCAGCGCCACTCCGGCCCGCGCCTCGCGATTCACTGCGCGCCCTCGAGGTGATCGACGATCCGCTGGGCGCGCTCCAGCGCTTCTTGCGGGCTGCGCAGTCCGGCGACCGCGGCGGAGAGCTCGCCCTGGATGGCGTCGCTGGCGAGCAGGTAGTACGGCGTGACCGGGCGCGGCCGGGCGGCGAGGGCGAGCGGCAGGAGCGCGGCGATGAACGGCGCCTCCGCCTTCACCGCGGGGTCGGTGTAGACGGACCTACGCGCGGGGATCCTCGAGTAGCGGAGCGCGAGAAGCGTCGCCGCGCGCGCCGAAGTGAGAAACGCGACCAGCTTCTCCGCGGCGCGCCGGCGCTCCGGGGGAGAGTTCGCGTTGACCGCCAGCTGCCATCCTCCGAGCGCGCCGGGCCCCGGAGCGCCGGTCGCGCTCGGGAGAGGAGCCCAGCCGATCTTTCCCCGGACGGCCGAGCCGGGCGACTGCGCTTCCGCCCACACGTAGGGCCAGTTCCGCAAGAAGACCGCGCGCCCGTCCTGGAAGGCGCGGCGCGTCTCCTCTTCTCCGGAGGAGATCACCGCGCGCGGCGAGAGGCCGCTGTCGATGGCGGAGCGGAGCAGCGCCAGGGCTTCGCGCGCCGCCGGCGTGTCGAGCGTCATCCGTCCGCCCGAGAGCAGGTCGCCGCCGTGCCCCCAGACCACCTCGAAGACGACGCAGCTCAGGCCCTCGTACTGGCGGCCCTGCCAGAGCCATCCGGAGAGCGAGGGATCGCGGCGCATCGCCGCGCGCGCGAACTCGTCGAGCTCGGCGTACGTGCGCGGGGCGCGCGGGACCAGATCGGTGCGGTAGTAGAGGAGGCCGACGTCGACGAACCAGGGGACCGCGTAGGTGCGACCTTCGGCCGTCACCGCCTCTACCGGTCCGGGAAGGAACTCCTCGCGAAGCCGCTCCACGGGAAAGGCGCCGGAGAGATCGGCCAGCCAGCCCGCCTTGGCGAACTCGGGGGCCCAGACCACGTCGATGGGGAAGACGTCGAAGTCCGACGCGCCGCCTTCCAGGGCGGTGACGAACATCTCCCGGGCGATGTCCGAGCCGTTCGGCAAGGTCTCGGTCCGCAACGCGATCCCCGGGTTTTCGCGGCGGAACTCATCGAGGAGCGCATGGAAGGGAGCCGGATCTCCCCAGAGCGGCTGGTGCTTGAGGACCAGCGCTCCGGGATTTGCCTGCCGCGAACAGGCCAGCGCCAGAGCGTACACGGCGATGCACCAGCGCATGGTCCGACAGTAACCGAAGCGACACGGCCGCCGCTCTCCCGTCAGCGGTGATCTGATTGCTCGTGGTATCTTCCCGCGCCTTCGGGGGAGATGAACCCATGACCCGCATTGCGACGCTCGCAGCGATCTTCGCTCTCGTCTCGTCGTCTTCCGCCCAGGCCTGGAATCGCAAGGAGGCCACGCGATTCGCCACGCTGCCGCCGGGCACGACCCATCCGGAAGGGATCACGGTCGACGCCGATGGCAACGTCTACGTCGCCGACTTCGAGGTGGAGCGCGCCTCGGGGCCGGGTCACGTCGTGGTGTTCGATCACTCGGGACGCCTGCTGCGCGTCCTCAACGTCGAGAATTCGAGCAGCGCGCTGCTCGGGCTCGACTTCCACCGGGTCGGTCGCGACGTCGAGCTCCTGGTGCTCGATTTCGGCGCGAAGAACGTCCTGCGGGTGGATCCGCGCACCGGCGCGTCGACGATCTTCGCCACCATTCCCGGCGGCGCTGCGGCGGGCCCGAACGGGATCACCTTCGATCACCTCGGGAACGTCTACGTCTCGGATTCGTTCCAGGGCGTGATCTGGCAGACCGGCCCGACCGGCGGCGCGGTCACTTCCTGGGCGGCGAGCCCGCTGCTCACCACCACCGGCGTTCCTCCGTTCGGCGCGAATGGCATCGCCTTCAACAAGGCGCAGACCGCGCTCTTCGTCGCCAACACCGGCAACGACACCGTGGTGAAGATCCCGGTCGCGACGCGCACCGCGGAGGTCTTCGTCAACAGCATCAACGGCGCGGACGGGCTGATGATCGACGGGCAGGACAACATCTGGGTGGTGGCGAACCAGGCCGACGAGATCGTGGTGGTCGAGCCGGTCGAGGGCCGGGCCATCGCCAAGCTGGGCGACTTCGACGGCCTCTCGCGCGACGGCGCGCCCGTGGGACTGCTGTTTCCCGCCAGCCTGGTGATGCGCGACGGCTGGGTGTACGTGACCAACCTGGCGCTGGACCTGCGGATGGTGAACCCGACGTTCAACGCGGTGGACTCGCCGTGGGCGGCGGCGGTGAAGCGCTATACGGTGGCGCGGATCCAGGCGCAGATCCCCGCGATCCGCGGCGAATGACGCGGCGGTCGTCCACGCTCTGCCGTAAATGCCGTGCGGCGCGGTTCAGCGCGGCGTGAACTGCGCCAGGTCGGCGATCCCGAACTGCTCTTCCAGCTTCGCGACCTGCGAGACGGCGTGCTCGAATCCCTGGTCGCCGAGACTCCTGCTCTCTTCCGCCTCGAACTGCTCACCCAGCTCGCCCCAGGCGTTGTTGCCGACGAGGTTGTGAAAGGCAGGGAAGAGCACCGTATCCTCGCGGGCGGCGTGCGGCCGGTACATGCGGTTGAACGTCCGCAGGCGATCCGCGAGCGATCGGCGATCGGCGTCGGCGAGCGGTTTTTTGGAGAGACGGAGGATGTCCGCCGTCACCTTCCGGCCCGCCGCATGTTGCTGCCGCAGCGTGGCGGTGAGCGTGGCGAGCTGCCGCGCCTTCTCCATCCGGGGAAAGACGAAATTCTCTTCCAGCTTCTCGTGGTAGTCCTCGATCACGCGCTTGACGATGCCGGCTGCGCCGGCCAGCGCATCGAGCGGGAGCGCCGCGCTTCCGTCCAGCCGGTGGGCGGCCTCGTCATAGAGGAAGAGGACGCGCCGCAGCACTCCGTGCTCGCGCATCAGGTCCTCGGCGGGGCCGACCTCCGCTTCTTCCTCTGCCGCGCGGGCAGCGGCGGCAAGCGCCGCGCCGGGTGCCACCGCCAGGAGAAACCGTCGCCTGCTCGACCTCATCTCGTCCTCCGCTCGACCGATCCCCCGGCCCTCCTGCTGCCGTCCGGGGAGGCCTTTGTCAATCCTTGAAAGTGACGCCTGTCACGCCCGAGGTTTGTGGGGTGAATCCGTTGCGCGCCCCTCGCGTCGTGATCGTCGAGCCGGTCCTTGCGGCCGCGCCGAAGTACGTGCTGGAAGAGGCGCGAATCCGGTTCGAGGAGATCGCCGAGGGCGTGAAGGACATCCCCGAAGGAGGCGCGTTCTGGACCTCGGTCCGGGTGAGCCGCCTCTGCCTGGTGGTGCACGGCTGGTCGTTCTTCTACACCTTCCAGAACGGGATCCTTCGCGTCACCGAAGTGAAGGCGCCGCGCTAGCGTCGCATCGATGAGGGCCGCTCAACGATCGCTCGAGCAATTTCAAGTGGCCGGACGGGTCGAGCGCTCGCACACTGGTCCTGATTCGAGGAGGAGAGCGCGATGGCCATCGTCACCGATCTGACGAAGCGCTTCAAGCTGTCCCATCCGATCATCCAGGCGCCGATGGCGGGCGGCGGTGACACTCCGCGGCTGGTCGCGGCAGTGGGCGAGGCGGGCGCGCTCGGGTCGATCGGCGCGGCCTACCTGACACCGCAGCAGATCGTCGAGACCGGACGCGCGGTGCGGGCGCTGAGCGCGCGACCGTTCGGCGTCAATCTCTTCGCGCCGCTGCGCGCGCCGGAGCCGCCGGCGGACGTCGCGCGGTCGCTCGACCGGGTGACGCCGTTCTTCGCGGAGCTCGGGTTGTCTCCGCCGCCGCGACCGTCATTGCCGGCCGACGCCTTCGCAGATCAGCTCGCCGCATGCCTGGAGATCGGCGCCGCGGTCTTCAGCTTCACCTTCGGCATGCTGCCGGCGTCCGCGATCGAGGCGGTGAAAGCGCGCGGCGTCTTCCTCGCCGGGACCGCGACCACCGTCGACGAGGCGGTGGCGCTGGAGAAGGCCGGAGTCGACGCGGTGGTCGCGCAAGGGAGCGAGGCAGGAGGGCACCGCGGGAGCTTCGTCTCCGACTTCGAGTCCTCGATGGTCGGGACCATCGCGCTGGTACCCCAGATCCGGGACGCGGTGCGCGTCCCGGTCATCGCCTCCGGTGGGATCATGGACGGGCGCGGGATCGCCGCTGCCCTCGCGCTCGGCGCCAGCGCCGTCCAGCTGGGCACGGCGTTCCTGACCACCGACGAGGCAGGCGTGCCCGACTGCTACAAGCAGGCGCTGCTCGGCGCCCCGGAGAATGCCACCCGGCTCACCCGGGCGTTCTCCGGCAGGCCGGCGCGGGGGATCGTGAACCGGTTCATGCAGGAGGTGGAGCGCGACCCGGAGTCGATCCTCCCCTTCCCGCTGCAGAACGCGCTGACGCGGCCGATGCGCACGGCGGCAGCCAAGGCGGGCCACTCCGAGTTCCTCTCCCTCTGGGCAGGGCAGGGGACGCGCCTTTCGCGGCGGCAATCCGCGCGGGAACTGGTGGCGAGGCTGGCGGCGGAAGCCGACGCGGCGATCGCGCGGCTCGCGTCGTCGACGATGGGGTCGTGACGTAAGCGCACCCGACCGCACGGCTGTACATTCAGGGTCCCCTGGAGCAGTCGCTCAGGTGATCA
>DASREU010000360.1:0-6920 GCA_035651935.1 Myxococcales bacterium
GCGAGTCGCACGGCGGGGACGCGCGCGACGCCGACGCGCAGCATCCACCACGACGGGTCCGCCACCAGCGGCGGGCCATGGCCCCGCGGCGCCGCGGAGCAGTACGGGTCCACGCCGCGAGGGATCGACCAGCCCTCGCGCCGCGCGTGGATGACATCGTTCTCCAGCACGTAGCGCACCGCGTGCGCCGCCTCGCGCGGGCTCCGGAGCAGGTGCGAGTGATAGCGATCGGCGAACACCGGCCCGCGCCGGCCCATCAGCTTGTTCAGCGCCCGGGCCATCCGCACCTCGAGCCCCTTCATCGCCCGGCCGAGCGACTGCGGATCCGGAGCTTCGACGATCATGTGAATGTGGTTGCCCTGGACCGAGAAGTGGATGATCCGGAACCCGAACCGCGCGCAGCCGCGCTCGAACGCGTGCCGCAGCGCCTGGAAACAGCGTCGCGTCCTCAGGTTCCACACCTCGGGCCGCAGGCGCAGGGTGATGTGCAGCGCACCGTTGCGAAACTTCCCGCGCGGCTCGTGCGGAACCTGCGGCCGGCTCGCCTTCCTCTTCCGCCCCGCGCCCTTTCGCGCTCCACCCCACAGCGGCAACGGGAGCTCTTGCTGACCTGTCTTCATGCTCGCATCGTACAGAGGGGGTCTGACATTCGAGTGCGTCGCGCACGACGAAGGAAAGGCCGTCCGCGCGTTGGGGAAAGATGTCCGCGAATTCAAGTTTGCGAGGGCCTTCCGCTTCGCGCGGCCGAGCCGGGTATCGCCTGCGCGCTCGCGGCAGTTGTACGCGCATTCTACTCCGCGCAACCCTTCCGCCCCGCCCGCCGACCCGCGTCCACCGCCGCCTGCGCTCCACTACAGCCGCGACGCTCCCGGCGGGGGGCTGGGCTCCCACTGCGCCGCGAGGAAGCGAGCTGCGCCGTGGCCCGAGCTCGCCGGGGCAGACCACTGCGCGACGGTGACCGCCACCGCGACCGCGATGGCGACCAGGCTCCGCCGCACCAGCAGCGCGATCGCCACCGCGAGCGCCGCGAAGTACGGCAGGGCGCTCCACAGGCCCGGCACGCCGAGGAGCTGCAGCGGATTCCGCGCCGAATAGCCGTGGGAGAGGAGCGGCCAGACGACCTCGCGCAGCGGGTTCAGGACCTCGAGCGGGAAGCCCTGGCAGACGGCGGAAGCGAGGCCGGTCGCCACGATGGCCGCCGCCCCCAGGCCGCCGACGATCGGCAGCAGGCGCGGCGCTTCCCGCAAGAGGAGCGCCACCGTGATCGCCGCGAAAGGCACAACCGGCGTGATGTACCGCGGCCCGACCGTCCAGCCGCTCCGCCACAGCGCGTGCGTGATCTGGAACACCAGGTAATAGAGGACGACCGCGAACGGCACCAGGTCGTAGCGACGCAGCCAGCGCGGCGCGACCAGCGCCACCGCGGTCCAGGGCGCCCAGAAGAACAGGCCGAGGTACGGCGCGAAGAGGGAGCCATAGACCCTCTGCCAGGTCGGGAGCGAGATCCCCAGAAGACCTGGCGCGATGTCGCGGACGAATCCGGGGTTCTCCAGATGCGCGTAGGGCGTCGACCAGGGCGCGCCGAACGCGCTCCAGTGGAACTGCGCGAGGACCAGCGCCCAGGGCAAGGCGCCGAGCACGACCCGCAGCGCCCCGCGGCGATGGCGGGCGAACGCGGCGGCGGCGAGGATCGCGGCGGCCGGGGCGGACGGATACTCGAGCGCCACGGCGAGCGCGGCGAAGAAGCCGAACCAGAAGGGACGGAAGTCTCCCCGGAATGCGCAGAGGAACGCCGCGCCCAGCGCGAGCGCCGCCATCTGGTGCCCGGCGAACATCTGCCCGTACGTGAGCGAGAGCGATCCGAGCGCGCCCGCGAGCGTGCAGGCGAGGGCGGCGCGTTCCGGAACCCCTGCGTCCAGCATCCACCGCCGGAGCAGGATCCAGAACGCGACCGAAGGGAGGATCACCCAGATCCACCGGAGCGCGAACACGGCCGACGTCTTCCGCAGCGGCCCGAAGATGCGCAGCACCGCGAGCACGGGCGCGGCAAGGAGCGAAGCCGCGGGCGCCTTGGCCGCGTACAGGCGTCCGGCGCAATCCGGCGGGTGCGCGGCGCGATCGTCGCACACGAGGGCCTTGTCGTTGACGTAACCCCAATCGCGCTGGATGGAACCTGTGTCGACGAAGCGGCCACCGCGCAGCTCGCGGGCGCCGATCGACCAGGTGCCGTCTTCGATCAGGGCCCGCGCCGCATAGACCCGCACCAGCTCGTTCGGATTGTTGATGCGCTCGAAAAAGACGAACAGCCAGCCGTAGGCGACCAGCAGCAAGACGAGCAGGCGGCCTTCGCCGCGGCGCAAACGCACGCGGCATGCTACCTCAGGGCGGACCCCGTACAGGCAAGCAAGCGGGCGCACCCCTCTCGCCCCTGCAGCAAGGCGTGCGCAAGCTCCTGCGGGGGTTCAGCATGCGCCGCTGCATCTTGGCCGTCGCCATCTGCGCGGTGGCGTGTGGCCGCTATTCCGCGACGACCGCCACGGTCACCGTCGCGGTTTCAGGCCCGGGCGGGGTCCGCACTTCGCAACTGCAGGGCGATTGCCGCGCCACCTGCTGGTTCGCGGTCGCACGCGAGAACCCGGTCCACCTCGAACCGGTGCTGGATCCGAACGCCGTGTTCACGGGATGGACCGGCGCCTGCAACGGGACCGGGCCCTGCGATCTGAAGCCGCAATTCGACGTGTCCGTCGCCGCCACGTTCACGCCGGCGAGGCCGCACCGGGTCCAGGTCTCGCTGAGCGGCGACGGGGAGGTGCGCAGCGATCCCGCGGGCATCGACTGCCCGCGCACCTGCGCAGCGGATTTCCCCGAGGGGACCGCCGTCGCGCTCCAGGCCTTGCCGTCGCCAGGATGGGACTTCAACGGCTTCGGAGGCGCCTGCGTGGGGCAGGGCTGCACGCTCGCGGTCCTCGCGGACACCGCGGCTTCGGCGACGTTCTCGCAACGTCCACCGACCCTCGTGGTGCAGGTCTCGGGGAGCGGAAGCATCGTGTCCACCCCGGCGGCGATCGATTGTCCGCGCATCTGCTCCGCGACGTTCGCCCCGGATGCCGCGGTGACGTTGAGCGCCTCCGCTGCTCCGGGGTTCAGCTTCGTCGGATTCTCCGGCGACTGCACCGGCAGCACCTGCGCGTTGCGCCTGTCCGGACCGGCGAACGTCTCCGCCACCTTCTCCTCCGTCCCGGTCTTCAAGCTCAGCGTCGCGCTCTCGGGAAACGGCGTCGGCCGCGTCACCTCCGCGCCGGCGGGCATCGATTGCCCGGGCGCGTGCACCGCTCTCGTCCCGGAGGGGACCTCGATGGTCCTCTCGGCCGCCGCCGACGCCCTCTCGAAGTTCCGGGGCTACGACGGAAGCTGCACCGGCGCGGCCTGCGCGCTGACCGTGAAAGCGGACGCTTCGGTCGTCGCCGCGTTCGATCCGCGCCGCTATCTCGCCGTGGATCTCGGTGTCCCGGCAGGCGGCACCTGGAGCTCGCCGATCTCCATCAGCCCGCACAAGGAGCTGGTCGCCGGCGCCTGGGGAGGCGCGCAGCGGATCTTCTTCTGGGACGGCGCCATGCACGACAGCGGAACCGCGGAGGGGACTCCCTCGGCCGTCAACGATTCCGGCGTGGTGGTCGGCAGCGCGCCGGCGGGCGCCGCCTCGCATGCGTTCCGCTGGCAGTCGGGAACGGCGGTCGATCTCGGCACCCTGGGCGGCGCCGACAGCTTCGCGGCCGCCCTGAACGGCGACGGCACCATCGCAGGCGGAGCATCCGGCGCCGATGGCGTCATGCGCGCGGCGGCGTGGACCGCGAAGGGGATCGTCGACCTCGGCTCGATGGGCACGGGCGTCAACGGTTGCTCCTCGGCCTGGGGAATCAATTCCGGGGGAGTGGCCGTCGGCGAGTCCTGCACCCCGGCTGCCGGCGTTCGCGCCGCGCGCTTCCACGACGGCGCAGTCGACGATCTCGGTTCGCTCGGCGGCTACACCCGCGCCCGGTCGATCAACGACAAGGGCCAGATCGTCGGATTCTCCTACCTGCCGAGCGGCGTCTACCACGGCTTCATCTACGCCGACGGGAAGCTGCTCGATGCCGGGACGGCCGGCGGCAAGAAGAACAGCGACCTCTTCGCCGTCAACGGCGCCGGCATCGCGGTGGGCGGCGCGACCGACGGCGACGGCGTCGTGCGCGGCGTCGTCTTCGGTGCCGGCAGGATGATCGAGCTCGACGCGGTCACCGACGGCACCACGTACAGCATCGCGTTCGCGACCGGGATCGACGAGGCGGGCAACATCGTCGTCCAGGGCCTCGGCGGCGGCGCCTCGCACGCGCTGCTGCTCTGCCCGCAGTGAGAGCCCGCGCGCCTACTCGCCGTAGTCGCAATCCAGCGCGCGGCCGTGCGCCACGATCGCGTCCTTGGTGATCACGAAAGCGCGCGTCCGGTGCGCGTCGCCGCGGAAGAGCAGGTGGATCTCGTCCGCGATGAACGGCAGCGCGGGATGCAGCCGCCGGAGCCGCCCTTCCTGCCAGTACCGCGCGACGCGCCGGGGCAGCACCCCCACGCCGAGACCGGCCAGGGTGAAGCTCTTGACCAGCTCGAGATCCCCGCACGACAGGAGCCGGGAGGGGAGCGCTTCCATCGCCGCGAGCTTCTCGATGATCTGCTGCGACTGGAGGACCCGTCCCGCGAACACCAGCGGCCCGCGGCGCAGCCGTTCCATGGCCGCGTCGAGATCGTCCGGCGGCGGCGCGGTGTCGGCGAGGACGAACAGGTCGACGGCGTCGCGGAAGAGCTTCATCTGCACCAGGTCGGGATGCGGCTCGGGATTGACCACGAGGCCAAAATGGACGGTGCGCTCCACGGTCGCGCCGAGCACCGTCGTCGACGGGGCATTCGAGAGCGTGAGCTGGATGCGCGGGTTGCCCTCGAGGAACCGGGTCATCCACTGGGGCAGGAAATAGGCGCCGAGCGACTCGTGGCACCCGATGACGAAGCTGCCGATCTCGTCCGACTCCAGCCCCTTGATCCGCTGCTCCACCTCCTCGAGGCGGGTGAGCGACTCGTTGGCGAACCGGAGGAGCTCCTCACCGGTGCTGGTCAGCGAGACGCCGGTGCGCAGGCGCACCAGGAGCCGCGTCCCGAAGCTCTCCTCGAGTTGCTTGATCAGCGCCGTCAGGCTTGGCTGGCTGATCTGGAGCACGCGCGCCGCCGCCGAAAGGCTTCCGCAGCGCGCCACTGCCTGGAAATAGCGGAGATGGTCGAGCATGCTGCCCCTTCCATACCACCCCGCTCACAGGATCAGCCTCCTCAGCTCCCTGGGTGGCAATTCCGCGATCAGCAGGGTGCCACTTCCGCCCTGCAGGAGCGCGATCACGGCCTGACCCTGGGAAGAGCCTTCGTAGAACGAGGCGCCGGCAACCGTCTTTCCCAGACCCGGCTGCTGCCGGACGAGGTCGGCCGCGACGGCGTACTGGACCACCACGACGCCTCGAAAGCGGTACGCGAGGCCGACCGCCGGAGAGCCGGCGAGCGTCGTCTTCCAGGTGCTGAACAGCTCCAGCCCGGGCCGGTCGAGCGCGCGCACGGGAAAGGTCACGTTCGCGGTCACCGCCGGGAGATCCGCCTTTTTCGGGAAGTTGCGCGACATCGCGCGGCGGCAGTCGGCGAGCGCATCGTGCAACAGCGGAACCTCCGCCATCTGCCGGCTGGTCCGAACGCGGGCGGCGACCATCACGCCTCCTCCTGCGACGGCGAGCAGGACGAGCGCGGCGAGCGCAGGCGCGGCCCAGCGGAGGAGGAACGGCGAACCACCGTCGTTGCGCACCGGCCGGGGCTCGCCCATCCACTCGATCCGCTGGCGCAGCGCCGCCGACGCTCCCGGCGTGGGCTCCCGGGCCAGCGCCGCCGAGAGATCCTGGTGGATCGTCAACTCGCGCCGGCAGCGCGCGCACCCCGGCAGATGCTCCTCGACGGCGCGGCTTTCCTCTGCCGAGAGCTCGCCGTCCGCGAACGGCGCAACCAGCGCGCGGAGCCGCTCGTGCTCGGGGCCCTCGGCCGTCACCAGATGCCCGGCCTGTTGCCTGCCATGGTTGCGCATTCGGTTGTCACCCTTCCCACCGATGTCGCCGCAGAGCGGATTATTCCCCCTGGCTGCGCCTGCCCTGGATCGCCACCTGGCTCCCGGGCTCCTGGTCCTCGCGAACCTTGAGCAACCCCGCGAGAAGCTTACGCCCCCGGCTGATCCGGCTCATCACCGTGCCGATGGGGATGGAAACCACCTCCGCGATCTCGCGGTACTTCAACCCCTGGACGTCGTGAAGCTCCACGGCTTCCGCCAGGTCCCCGGGGATGGACCGCAGCGCCTCGCGCAGGCTGCCCGCTTCGATCCGCGCGAGCAACTGATCCAGCGGAGAGGGGTCGTCGCTCGCGACCATCTCCTCGTGGGCGGCCTCCAGCTCGGTGATGAAGAGGAGATCCCGCCTGCGCGCGACGGTGCGGTGCTTCTCGAGGGCCACGGTGCGAAGGATCTGGCAGAGCCAGGGAAAAACCGCGCCGGTGTCGCGCAGCTGGTGAAACGCGGTCCAGGCGCGGGCGTAGGTCTCCTGGACGAAATCCTCCGCCTCGTCGCCGTTGCCCCAGCGAGAAGCGAGGGCGACGAGGCGGTTGAGATGGGGCAAGGTCGATGCCTGGAAACTTGCGCGTCTCGGCTCTGCTGCCTTCACGTGTCCTCCCGGTGAAGGATGGATGAGCGAACCCGGAAAACGGACAATCAGGAATCCGGATGGCAGCAATCAGCGGAGCTCGTGGCCGGGAGCGCGCGCGGCGGCCGGCACTGGCCGGACCGCCGCGGGAGATGTCCAGGGCGCACCTCATGCCCT
>DASREU010000361.1:0-2500 GCA_035651935.1 Myxococcales bacterium
CGCCTTCACCAGGCTCGAGCCCGCGCAGGCCTTGGCGAGGTCGAGGGCGATTTCCTCGTCGGGAGCCCCGGCCACCTTGATGTCGAGAAGCTTGGTCGCCCCTTCGCCATCGGCCGCGATCTCCCTCGCCATCTGCTTGCAGAGATCGTCGAGCGCCGCCGCGAAGGTGTCGAGCGCTGCCCCGGGATCCGCGATGGGCGGATTGCCCGCTGCCCCGTTGGCGAGCGCGAACACGCAGTCGTTCGTGGACATGTCGCCGTCCACCGTCAGGGCGTTGAAGCTGCGCCGCATCGCCTTCTGCAGCGCTCCGGAGAGCATCGGCGGGGTGATCGCGCAGTCGGTGGCGACCACCGCGATCATCGTCGCCAGCGAGGGCGCGATCATGCCCGAGCCCTTGCAGATGCAGGTGAGGGTGACGTCCTTCCCGCCGATCCGCACCACCCGCGCCGCCAGCTTGATGCGGGTATCGGTAGTCATGATCGCTTCCGCGGCCACCGTGGGATCGGACTTGAGCGAGTCAGCGAGGGCGGGCGCGGCCGCGACGATCTTGTGCGCCGGCAGCCGGACGCCGATCACGCCGGTGGAGGCGCTCACCACGGTTGCGGCGGGGACCTTCAACTGCAGCGCCACCGCCTCGCAGACGGTCTTCACGTCGTCCAGTCCTTCGGGCCCGGTGAGCGCGTTGGCGTTGCCGCTGTTGATCACCACCGCGCGGATGCCCTCGGCGGGCAGGCGCTTCTCGGCGTCGAGCACCGGAGCCGCTTTCGCCAGGTTCTGCGTGAAGCAGGCCGCGGCGGCGCAGGGGATCTCGCTGTAGACCAGCGCGAGGTCCTTGCGGTTCGGCTTGATCCCGGCCTGGATGCCCGACCAGAGGAATCTCTTCGGTACCTTCAAGGATGGAACCCCCGCAGAGTGTCGAGGCCCGTCGTCTCGGGCCAGCCCATCGCAAGATTCAGGTTCTGCACCGCCTGCCCCGCCGCGCCCTTCACCAGATTGTCGATCGCCGAGATCGCCACCACCGTCTCGCCGTCCGCCGCCACCGCCACCTGGCACTTGTTCGTCCCGGCCACGCCCTTGAGCGAGACCTGCTCCGGGGCCTCGAGAACTTCGACGAAGGGGGCGTCTGCATATTTATGCAAATAGGCCTCCCGCAGCCCCTCCGCCTTCCGGCCGGGGGCGAGCCGGGCGTAGCAGGTGGCGAGGATGCCGCGCTTGATCGGCAAGAGGTGCGGCGTGAAGGTGAGCGGCCGCCCCAGGGTCTGGGCGATCTCGGGCTGGTGCTGGTGGCGGAGGACCTTGTACGCGCGGAAGTCCTCGTCGATCTCCGCGAACGAGAAGTCCTCCGACCCCTTCCGCCCGGCCCCGGTGACTCCGGACGCCGCGTCGACGATCAGCGGGTCCGCGGAGAGCATCCCCGCCTCGATCAGCGGCGCGAGCGCCAGCGCCGCGGCGGTCGGATAGCAGCCCGGGTTCGCGATCAGGCGCGCGCCTTGGGGGATGCGCGACAGCTCGGGAAGGCCATAGAGTGCGCGGGAGAGCAGGTCGGCGTGGACGTGCTCGAAACCGTAGAATCGCGGGTAGAGCGCGGGGTCGCGCAGCCGGAAGGCTCCGGAGAGATCGATCACCGTCAGCCCGAGAGCGTGCAGGATGGGCGCGAGCTTCAGCGAGCCTTCCGCCGGGGTGGCGAGAAAGATGGCGGCGCATTCCCGCGCCAGCGGCACGATCTGGTCCTGCGGCGCGTACTTCAGCTTTCCCGCCGGCCCGGGAAGGCCCGCGCGGCGCGCGGCGGTCTCGCCTGCCCACTTGTCGCTGCCCAGCAGCCGCAGCTCGGCGCGCGGGTGGAGGGCGAGGATGCGGCTGAGCTCGAGCCCGCTGTATCCCGACGCGCCGACGATCCCCACCGGAACGGCCTGCATAGGTTCGCATACTTATGCAAACCCGCGGCCGGATGCAAGCCCAATCGCCCGGGAGCGCGCCGGTGACCGCGAGCGGTCGCCGGGACGTGTTCGCGCCGAGGCGCCGCTCCCCGTTGCCCGGGTGGGGCGCATTTGGTTTGCATTCGGCACCGGCGCAAGCAAAGATGCATTCCGCGCGCGGCCGGACCCAGTCGGGGACCGGCCGCATTTCGTTTCGCGAAGGGCACCCGATGGCAGGCAACAGCATCCCCATCACCAAGTCCGGGGCAGATGCGCTCAAGCGCGAGCTGAAGCGGCTGAAGTCCGTCGAGCGACCCCGCATCGTGCACGAGATCTCCGTCGCCCGCGACCACGGCGACCTGAGCGAGAACGCCGAGTACCACGCCGCCAAGGAGAAGCAGAGCCACCTCGAGGGGCGCATCAAGATGCTCGAGGACCGGCTCGCGCGAGCCGAGATCATCGACGTGGCGCGGCTGTCGGGCGACCGCGTCGTGTTCGGCGCCACCGTGCGCCTCGAGGACACCGACTCGGGCGCGAAGACGCAGTACGCCATCGTCGGAGAGACGGAAGCCGACCTGAAGAAA
>DASREU010000362.1:0-4460 GCA_035651935.1 Myxococcales bacterium
CGGCGGGGCTCGACGCGATGGACCGGAAGATCCTCGGCTCGCTGATCGACAAGTTCGGCGGCGGTCCGGTGGGTCTCGAAACCCTGGCCACCTCCGCCGGCGAGCGCTCCGACACCCTGGAGGACGTCTACGAGCCGTACCTCCTGATGGAAGGTTACCTGGCGCGCACGCCGCGCGGCCGCGTCGCCACCCAGCGCGCGTTCGACCATCTGGGCAAGAAGGCCCCGGCGGGCCTGCAGGGGTCGCTGCTCTGATGTCCACCGCCGTCGACAAGCGCCCCTTCGCGCAGGATTTCTTCTTCGAGCTGATGCGCGACTCGCAGCGCGTGCGGGGGGTCTACCTCGCCGAGCGCGAGCGCTGGGTGCGGACCCTGACCATCAGCGGGCGCGAGGAGATCCTCTTCGAGCTGGAGATGCTGCTCCGGGGGATCGATCGCTTCTTCAACCTCCGCAATCTCTTCGGCGACCTGCAGCCGGCGCCCGAGCGCGACTGGCGCGAGGAGCTGAAGGCGACGCGAGACGCCGTGCACCGCAGCGTGCACCTCGCTCACAAGCTGATCGAGCAGCAGAAGGAGCAGGCGCTGCTCTTTCGCGACTTCGTCAAGGGCTCCCTCACTGACGACCGGGTGCGCGCGAAGATGGGCGCGGAGATGCGCGAGCAGCGGACTCCCGAGGAGTCCCTGTTCCTCCTGCGCACCGGCCTCGTCGCCCACCAGGGCATCCTCGATCACCTGCTCCGCGTCGAGTCGGCGCCGCAGTCGCTGTTCCTCGACGTAGGCCGCGCGCTGCAGCACGAGCTGTTCGTCTCCCGCTATTTCTGTCCGCCGGCCGCGCTGGAGTTCCGCGCCGAGTACGACCGCATCGGTTCGGTGCTCCTCCTGGAAGCGCTCCGCCTGCTCGACGACGAGAAGAAGCGCAAGGCGTTCGCGCTCGGCCTGCTCGCCTCGTTTCGCGCGCTGCGCTCGCTGCGCTACGTCCCGTCCCCGCCGGTCCCCCACACGCGGCGCGTGCTGGTGGTGTTGGCGCTCGTCCGCAGCGAGCTGCAGGCGCTGGTCGCCTATCTCGAGACGGACCTGCCCCGGCTTCTCCCGGAAGGCCCGGCGACCGCCGCGGGAAAGGCGGCGGCGCAGAAGATCTGCGACGTGCTGGCCGAGGTTCCGCCGCTGTTGGCGCAGCCGCTCACCGATCGCGCGCAGCTCGATTTCCAGCGCGACAAGCTGGTGGAGGCGACCAAGGAGTGCGTGGGCATCCTCGCCAACGCGCTCGATCCCGCGATGGGCCACTACGCGCTCTTCGAGGACGACGCGGCCCGCACCGACCAGAGCGAGCGGCTGCGGAAGGACCTCTGGGTGTTCCGCGAGATGTGCCGCTTCACCGCGTCGTCGCTGGAGAAGCCCGACGCGACCCCGGACGCCGCGGAGCCGCTGCGGCGCTATGCCACGGAGTTCCGGGACGTGGGCTACCAGCTCCTGCGCCATTCCGACCGCGAGCTCTTCGATCGCTTCCTCGACCTGCTCGAGGGATGGTCGGGGCGGCGCGGCGAGAGCACGCAGATCCGGATCGCGCGGCTCCGGGACGATTGCCACCGCTTTGCCGACATTCTCGAACGCGCTTTGGACCTGGTTTCCCGACGGACGGAGCTGCAAAAGATACCGATTGACGAGGCAATGTACCGGGAAGCGCTTGCCAAAGTGGAGAAGGGACGGTAAGGGGAGCCCTTGTTTATCCTGCACTGCGACATGGGTGTCGTAGTGTGGCAGGGGCTGCACCACCGCCCGCGCCTGCCGGGCATGTGACCGAGCGCGCCATCCCCGCAGAGTCACTACATTTCGCTGCTGTGGGGGATCCCCCGGCACGGTTGTTGCTGAACTGCAGTTGCTGCTTCTGCACCCACCGGAGGAGCCCGCAAGGCATGGATCTCCACCCGTTTCGCCAGAGGACGTTCAAGCAGCGCGCGGCGGTGTCTGGTGTCGGCCTTCACAGTGGCGCAAGCGTCCGGCTGACCCTGGCGCCGGCCCCCGTCGACAGCGGCATCGTCTTCACCAGCCGCGGCGTGGAGATCCCGGCCATCTCGCAGTTCGTGGTCGACACGAACCTGAACACCTCGCTCGGGCGCGGCTCCGTCCGCATCGGCACCGTCGAGCACCTCCTCGCCGCGCTCTCCGGGTGCGGGATCGACAACGCGCGCATCGAGGTGGAAGGGCCGGAGATCCCCATCGCCGACGGCAGCTCGGAGCCGTTCGTGGCGCTGATCCGTGAAGCAGGGATCCACGAGCAGCGCGCTCCGCGCCGCTATCTGATGGTGCGCAGGCCCGTGACGGTGAGCGACGAAGACAAGCTCGCGCGCCTCTCGCCCGCGCGCGGCAAGTTCGCCATCCAGTACACCATCGACTTCCACCACCCGCTGATCTCCGACCAGAGCTACAGCCTGGAGGTCACCGAGAAGTCGTTCCAGAAGGACATCGCCCGCGCCCGGACGTTCGGCTTCAAGCGCGACGTGGAGCACCTGCACCGCGCCGGCCTCGCCAGGGGCGGGTCGCTGGACAACGCGGTGGTGGTCGACGACTTCAACATCCTCAATCCGGAAGGGCTGCGGTATCCGGACGAGTTCGTCCGGCACAAGATCCTCGACGCCCTCGGCGATCTCTCGCTGATCGGCATGCCCGTCATCGGGCAGCTCACGGCGGTCAAGTCCGGCCACGCGCTCAACCAGCTGCTCGTACGCCGGATCCTGGCGGAGCCCGATGCCTGCGAGGTGGTGCAGCCGCGCGCCGAGGACGAGCTGCACGCGTTGCAGGAGAGCCTGCTCCCGGTGTTGACCCTGGAAGAGCAGGTCGCCTGATCCCGCGCTTCGCCCGGCGCAGCGCCGGACTTCACGGCTGTGGCGCAGTCTCCGGGCAGAACGCTGCCTGCGCGATTCCCGGCAGCTCGCGCCGGCGCCGGACCAGCAGCGCGATCGCAAGCGCGCCATAGGCGGCCGCGAACCCGATCCGCACCTCGGGTTGCGGGAACGGGAACTGCAGCAGGAAGAGCAGGAGCAGGACCAGCGACTCCCAGATCTGCAGGCGGAGATCGGCCAGCACCGCGAACCCGAGCACCGTCTGCGCCGCGGTGAGGATGAACTCCTCCGTCTGGCGCGCGTCCAGCACGATCCCTTCGCTGCCGCCGCCGCCGATGGCGTAGGCGATGGGCAGGCTCCCGACCAGCAGCGTCCATTGATTCACCTTCGCCGCGAGCAGCGTGCCGAGCGCGGTGTCCTGGTGGCCGCGCAGGGCGAGGACGGCCGCGACCAGCATCTCCGGAGACTCCGAGGACAGGGGGGCCAGCCACTGCACGAGAAGGAACTCGTCGATTCCCAGCTCGCGGCCACCCGCGACCAGCGCCTGCGCGAACGGCGCAGAGGCGGCGACCACGAACGCGGTGGCGGCGAGCATCAGGGCGGCGATCGCGGTGCGCCGGCGCGCGCGGGGCAGGTCGCCGATCTGCCGGGACACCCCGATCAGCTCCGGCTCCTCGCGCTCCCCCTGCGCCGCCCGCCAGAGATAGGCGGCGAAGATCGCCAGCAGCACTACCGAGTCGTACCAGGCGATGCGCCGGGTGAACGGGACCACCAGGGAGTAGACGCTCGCCGCCGCAAGGAACCCCAGATCCACCCGCCGCCCCGGGCGGAGCACGATTCCGCTCCGCCGCTCGCCGCGCCTGCGCGCGCCGAGGACGAAGAGCAGCACCACGAACGGCCAGCCCAGGCCGAGGAGGAGCCGGTTGCTGCCGGTCATGTTCGCCGCCGCGTAGTGCGCGTTCTGCGGGACGTGGCCCGCGCTCCAGGCGAAGAACAGGTCGACGGCGTATTCCGGCAACACCGCGATCACGGCGAGCAGGGCGGTGGCGAGGCTGCCGGAGATGTCGTGGTGCGCCGCCTCCGCAGCCCAGACGAGGAGGAAGGCGCAGGCCACCACCGCGCCGCCGAAGACCAGGATCGCGGGGCCGGCGGGAAGATGCGTTCCGGAGAGACGAAGGATCAGCGCGGGCAGCGCGACCAGCACCGCGACGGCGATCTTGCCCACCTGCGCCTTGAATCAGCGCGGCACGGTCCTGTCAAATCGTCACGGCGGCGGGATGGTGGAGGCGAGTGCGGCCTTGCGGTGCTCCTTCAGCATGCAGCGGTCCATCACCACCATCAGCCCGGCGGCCTTCGCCCGCTCCGCCCCGGCATCGTCGATGCAGCCCTCCTGCATCCAGACGGCAGGGACGCGAAGCCGGATCGCTTCGTCGAGATGGGCGGCGAGGGAGGAGCTGCGCCGGAAATGGTCCACCACGTCGACGGCGAAGGGGACGTCCGAGAGCCGCTCGTACACCTTCTCCCCGAGGATCTCCCCTCCGCCGGGCCGCACCGGGACGATGCGGTAGCCGTTCGCCTGGAGGTACATGGCGACGCTGTAGGAGGGCCGATCCGGGTCGTTC
>DASREU010000363.1:0-13020 GCA_035651935.1 Myxococcales bacterium
ACCGGCTCACGTCCGTGCTCGAAGCCGACCCGGCGAACGGCGAGGTGGCGAAGAAGATCCGCGGGCTGCTCGGCGAGGATGCGGCGGGCTCGCTCGCCAGCACCTACGAGAAGATCGGCCACGCGCACGCCGACGCCAGGATGGCCGCGATCGCCTGGATCCACGCCGGCAGGATCCAGCTCCGCGAGCTGGACGACGCGCCCGCCGCCTTCTTCGCCGCCGGGCGCGCCCTGGCGCGCGACCCCGAGAACCTGGAAGCCTTGGAGCTGCGCGCCGACGCGGGCGAAGCCGCCGGCCGGCTCCGCGATGCCGCCGAGGCGTTGCAGAAACGGCTGGCGCGCGACGGAGATGCCGGGCGCGCCGATCTCTGGAGGCTGCGCCTTGGCCGTCTGCATGCACAGGCGGGCGATGCGGAGAAGGCGTTGCCGCTCCTGCGCGAGCATCTCGACACGCTCGAGCCCGCCATCCTCGTTCCTCTCGCCTCCGGCGCCTCGTCGCTCGCCCCGGCGGACGCCATCCGGGTCTACCGCCGGGTGCTCGATGCGTTCGTAGCGCCGGCGGAGGAAGGCCCCACGGCCGCGCAGCTCGCCGGGTGGAGCGAGTCGCTGGGGCGGCAACTGCTCGGCGCAGGCGACCGGGCGCAGGCGCTGGAAGCATTCCGGCGGGCGTTGCGCCACGAGCCGGGAAATGTGGCCGCTCTCCGGCAGATCGCCGAGCTGGGAACGACGGCGGAAGCGATCGACGTCCAACGCGCGCTCTTCTCGGCGCATCCCTCTGTGGAGCCGCTGCGCGCGCTCGCCCGCCTCTACGACGCGCAGGGCCGGCCCGACGGAGCGTTCTGCGCCTCCGCCGTGCTCGCCGGCCTCGAATCGGCGGCGGCCGAGGAGCGCGCCGTGTACGAGGTCACCGCCAGCAGGCCGCCGCCCGTCGATCTCCCCCGCATCCCCGACGACGCGGCCGTGCACGCCGAAGGCGACGAGGGTCCTGCGCGCGAGCTGTTCACCGCGGCGATGCCGGAGCTCGCCCGGGCGCTCGCCACCGACATGAGCGGCGGGCGCGGCGCGCTGGTGAAGGGGGACAACCCGGTGCGCCGGGTGGTCGCCGCCATCGCCCGCGCGCTCGGCATGCCGGAGCCGCAGATCCACCTCGCGCGTTCCGAGCCTGCGATCGTCGCTCCGCTCTCCGCGGACGTCGCGGGCATCCTGGTCGGCGCCGAGGTGCCGAAGCGCTGGTCGCCGAGGCAGCAACGCTTCCTCTACGCGCGCGCCCTGGCGCACATCCGCCGGGGCACGCAGGCCCTGGCCCCGCTCTCTCCCGAGCGCCTGGCCGTGCTCGCCGGCGAGCTCGCGCGGGTGGCGGGCATCGACCTCTCGATGTTGCCGGTCGGGGACGCCGCGCTCGCGGAGCGGCTCTCGCAGAAGTTCGCGCCCGCCGCCCGGGCCCGCCTTGCTCCCGCCGCGGCCCGGCTCGCGGCCGAGGAGGCGGTGGACTGGGAGGCGCTGGCCCTCGGGATCCGGGAGAGCGCCGAGCGGGTCGCGCTCGCGCTCTGCGGCGACCCCGCGGCAGCCATCTCCATCGTCTCGCACGAGGGGCCGGGCGGGCTGGCCCGGCCCGAAGTCTGCCGCCTGGCGCGCTTCGCGGTGAGCGACGCGTACTTCGCGATCCGCTCGCGCTGATCTACTCCTCGCGGACGATCGTCTCCGCGGGCAGCCGCGCCTTGAGGAATTCGCAGGCGGCCTTGACCTGCGCGTCGTCGCGGCCGTCGAAGGTCACCTTGACGCGATGGTCCGCGGCATCGAACCGGGGATAGCTGCCGATCCCGACGCCCGGAAAGCGCGCGACGGTGGCGTCGAGGTGCTCGGCCAGCGTCCCTTCGCCCACGCTGAAGTAGAGCGCTCTCGAATGGATCGGCGAGACCCGGAAGCGCTCGCGCAGGCGCAGGAAGCCCTCGCGCAGCAGCGAGGGGACGCCGGGGAGGATGACGACGTTCTCGACCGAGAGGACGGGGAAGAGATAGCCCTCGTGGAATTCGACCTTCGCTCCTTCGGGCACCTCGGCGAGGCGGCGCAGCGCCGGTTTCAGCGGCTGCTCGAACCGCGAGCGCAAGAGCTCGAGCGTCCTCGGATCCGCGACCACCGCGCGTCCCAGCGCCTGCGCCACCGCGGCGATGGTGACGTCGTCGTGGGTCGGGCCGATCCCGCCGCTGGTGAACACCCAGTGCCCATGGGCGCGGCAGCGCTGGAGAGCGTCGACGATCAGGGGCACCTCGTCGGGGACGGTCTCCATCCGCCGCAGGTCGACGCCGAGCGCGCGCAGCTCGCGGGTGAGGAAGGGCCCGTTCTCGTCCTGCACCTTTCCGGAGAGGATCTCGTTGCCGATGATCAGGATGGCGGCGGTGCTCATTCGCTGAGGCCGTACTCGCGGATCTTCTTGATCAACGTGGTGCGGGAGACGCCCAGCCGCTCCGCGAGGCGGCTCCGGTTCCCGCGGGTCTCCCGCAGTCCCGTCTCGATCAGCTCCTTCTCCAGCGACGCGACCGCGGTCGCGAGATCGGTGCCCAGCCCCTGTTGCACCAACGCGGCGAAGTGCGCCGCGTTCGCCGGGGCGCTCGCCGGACGTTGCGCCCGCAGCTCGGGCGGAATCACCTCGGCGTCGCCCGCGAGCACGCAGAGCCGCTCGATCTCGTTCTCCATCTCCCGGACGTTGCCCGGCCAGTGCCACTCGTAGAATGCCGCCAGCAGCTCCGGGTGCAGCCGCTTGCGGCTCTTGCCCGTGCGCTCGGCGACGCCGTCGAGGAAGTGCTCGACGAGCAAGGGGACGTCGTCCAGCCGCTCGCGGAGCGCAGGCACTTCGAGCGCGACCACGTGCAGGCGGTAGAAGAGATCCTCGCGGAACTCGCGGCGCACCACCGCCTCGTGCAGGTCCTTGTTCGAGGCGGCGATGATCCGCACGTCCACCTTCTCCGGCCGGGTCCCACCCACCGGGACGAAGGTCCCCTCCTGCAACACGCGCAGCAGCTTCACCTGCATGGCCGCGCTCATGTCGGCCACTTCGTCGAGGAAGAAGGTGCCGCCGTCGGCCACCTTGAAGAGGCCGGGCTTGTCGCGCGTTGCGCCGGTGAACGAGCCCTTCACGTGCCCGAACAGCTCCGACTCCAGCAGCTGATCGTTCAGCGCCGAGCAGTTCTGGGCGACGAACTGCTTCTCCCGCCGCGGGCCGCTGAAGTGCAGCGCACGGGCGATCAGCTCCTTGCCGGTGCCGTTCTCGCCGTGCACCAGCACCGTCACGTCGCTCGCCACCAGCTTGTCGAGCAGCGCGTAGAGCCTGCGCATGGGCTCGCTCTTTCCGATGATGTCGGCGAAGCGGTAGCGCCCTTCCAGCTCGTCCTGCAGGTCGCGGATGCGCTTCTCGCGCTGCGCGACGGCGGCGTGGTACGCGTCGATCTCCTCGACGGTGGTGTCCATCAGATCCGCCAGCCGGGGGATCTCGCGCGCCTCGATCCGCTGCACGCTGTCGAAGGCCTCCGCCGGCTTCTGCACGTCGAGCCCGAGAGCGGTGAGGGTGGTCATCGCCCGGCCCCGGGCGTCCTCCGCCTTCTCGTCGACCAGAAATCCGCAGGCGAAGAGCGCGCCCTGGCGCGTCCGGTCGAAGGAGATCGGGGTGGCGACGATCTCCAGCCCCATGTGGCAGGGGCCGAGGAGCGCGGTCCCGGAGGAGAGCTTCTGCACCGCCTTTTCGATGCTCTGGTTGCAGCGGCGCAGCCCTTCGCGATCGCCGAGGCAGGTGGTGCAGATCCGGTTCTGCGGCGGGATGATGATGCCCTTGCCGTGGTCCAGCACCAGGCCGCGGGCGTCGGTGAAGGAAAGCTCGATGCCCCACCAGCGGCGCACCGTCTCCCGGATCCGCCGGACGATCTGCAATTCCTCCAGGCGGCTGGAATCGATCGGCATCGCCTAACCCAGCTGCTGCTGCAGCGCCGCGTGGCAGAGGTCGGCCACTTCGCCGATCGGCCGGGTGCCGTCGATCGACACCACCGAGGCGAGGGTCCCCACCAGCCGCGAGTACTCGCGCTCGATCACCGAGAGCTGCTGCGCGGTCTCGTAGCGCTCGAGCTTGGCGCCGCGGCTGCGCACCCGCTCGAGCGCGACCGTCGCCGGCACGTAGAGGAAGAGCGTCAGGTCCGGCCGGCGCGCGAAGCGGTTCGCATGCGTGATGAAATCGTGCGAGACGCTGGCGCCCTGGTACGCGAGCGACGAGAGCGTGTAGCGGTCGAGGATCACGTCCTCGCCGCGGGCGAGGCGCGGCTCGATCTGCGAGTTGAGATGGTCGAGCCTGTCGGCCGCGAAGAGCAGCGCCATCACCCGCTCGTCGACGTTCCCCAGCTTGCCGTCCGCCTGCGGGGTCGCGGCGCGGCCGGCGAGGACCTGCCGGATGAGCTGGCCGACGCACCCTTCGCTGGGCTGGTGCGCGAGATAGACCGTGCGCCCCTGCTTGTGCAGGCGCTCCGACAACAGGCGCGCCTGGGTGGTGGTGCCCGCGCCGTCCAGGCCCTCGAACACGATGAAGCGGCCCGGCGCGGTCATCCGTCGATCCCCAGCGTGGAGCGCAGCTCGCGGATGCGCGCCTCGCGGCGCAGCTCACGGCGCAGGCTCGCGCGCCCTTCGCGGTACCCCCGGATCACGTCCCAGACGAGCAGCGCATCGAGGAGCAGGAGCGGCCAGAGGAAGAGCGGCGTCCTCTTCGAATCGTGGAAGAGCTTGACGCACACTCCGGTGATCACCACGCAGCAGAAGGTCTCGATGGCGGCGCGGAGGAACAGGTCGGCCGAGCGGCGCTCGCGGGCCGCGGGGGCGAGCTGCGCCAGTTCCTGCTCCAGGGCGGCTCGTTCCTCCATCGCGCGCGCTGTACTCCCCCCCGATCGCGCAGTCAATCACAGCTCCGTGAGCGGGAACGGCAAGCCGCACTCGCTGCAGCGCACCTCGACCGGAACCCGGGCGAAGCACGACGGACAGAGTCGCGTCTCGCCGCTTTTGGCGGCGGGCGCCGCCTCGTCTGCCGCGGCGGTGAACCGCAACTTGCGGCGGCCGCAGACGTCGCAGACCGCATCGAGCGACGGCGTCCCGCAAAACGGGCAGATCGCCGTCTCCGCAGGCGCGGCGGTGCGCTCGCCGCTCTCCGTCTCGCGTCCGAGATCCAGGTCGAGGTCTGCGCCGCTTCCCGCCGGCGCGTCGCCGGCCGGCTCGTATCCGGTCCGCTCGAGGGCGATGGGCCCCGAAGTCCAGTGCTGCGCCACGTCCATCTGCGGCGCGAGCTGGGTGTGCTCCACGCCCGGCAGCGGCTCGACGCGGACGGCCAGGTCCGGCGGCGCCACCTGGGTGGCCTCGAGGCCCTCGATGGGCCCGACGTCCAGGGACGCATCCGGCGGGGCGTCCAACGCCTTGCCACAGGTGACGCACTGTGCGCCCTGGTTCTCGGTCTCGCAGACAGGGCAGCGCATCGGACGCGCAGCCTACCATCGCGGGTGCAGCGCCGAAAATGCAAAGCGCCGCAGCCCGGGCGGGCCGCGGCGCCTGGCACGGGCACGCGCTGTCTTCAGCGCCGGACCGCCTGCACGGCGGCCTGGGCGTTGACCAGACCCGCCCCGGTGAAGCGGTTGATCTTGACCGGCGCGTTGGCGGCCACCCGGTCCGTGTAGCTGGTGCCGTCGGCGAGCGTGACGGTGATGGCCATTCCCCGGAACCGATCCGGGTCCATCTGCGTCGAGCCCTGGACCGGCGCGAACACGGACATTCCGAAGCGGAACGCATCGCCCGCCCCGAAGCTGCCGGAAGCGAAGCTCACGGTGAGCACCGTCGAGTCGGCGCTGACGGCGAAGCTGATGTCGGTCGCGGCGACCCCGCTCGCCGGACCCACGTGGAACCGATTCGGATTCTGGCTCCAGGTGAGGCCGATGCTGCTGGTGTCGAACGTCACCTTGCTCACGCTGGCCGTGGTGAACGGCTGGACGGCGAGGCCGAAGTAGCGGCTCCAGCGCGTCCAGTCGCCCTGGGCCGAGAACGCCACGGGACCGGGGAACGCCCAGGCCGACTGCCGGTCGTTCGGCACCGCGATCGGCGTCGCCGTCTTCTGCAGCGTCGCGTACAGCCTGGCCGGCGTGAGCGACCCGGGTCCGCCCGCCGCCTGCAGCACCAGGGCGCCCACCGCCGCGGCGTCCGGAGCCGCCGCGCTGGTCCCGAAGAAGTTCGGCAGCCCGTTGCCCTCAGAGTCGAATCCGAAGAACGTGGTGTCGACGCCGTCCGCCGCTGTGATCTGCGGGGTCTGGCGGACTTCGGGCGTCTTCAGCCGGTTCCCGTTCTGGTCGAAGTAGATGGTGGTGGGACCGGGCGAGCTGAAGTCCTCGGGGAAGTTGGGGATCGCGTAGTACGTGGCGGCCACACCCTGCCCGCCGCGCGCCGCCGCGTGCCCCCAGGTCGACGCGGCGCCCTGCCGCGCGCTGACCCCGAGCCCGTTGAGAGTGACGTACTTGATGTGCTGCGCGGGGCCGTCGTTCATCTTCCCGATGAGGATCTGGTAGTCGCTGGCGTTGGCGCCGCCCTGGATCTCGCCGGGGAAAGGATCGATCGTCACTTCCTCGAGCGCCGCGTCGACGCTCGGGCTGGTGTTGTCGTCGACCGAGTAGGACACGGTCCGGCTCTGGACCGGGTCCATGAAGTTCCCGGCCGCGTCGAAGATGTAGATGTTGTAGTCGGTCTGCACTTTCCCCATGAAGAACGGCTCGTCCCACTGGAAGTCGATCGAGTTCTCGCCGTCGGTCGTATAGAGATTGGTGATGCTGGTGGAGCCGTCGGCGTTGCCGAAGTTGTGGAAGCTCTTCGGCCGGAGCTTGGGCGGGATCTGGTCGAGCTTCACGTTCTCCCTCCCGGCCGCCACCAGCGCCGCGGCCTGGGCGAACGACACCGGCGCGTACACCGCCTCGTAAGCCTCGACGCCGTTGTTCATCGCGGAGGAGAAGTACGCCGCGCCGGCGGCGCTGACCTGGTCCACCGCTTTCGCCAGCAGGCCGTCGGAATACATCGGCTCGTCGGAGTAGAAGACGTCGTCGACGATGACGTCGGCGCCGAACTCGCTCCGCAGCGCCAGGATGTTCTCGGCGAAGTGCACCTCGCCGTTGAACGCGCTGGCAAACCCGAGCTGTGCGCCTGGCGCGATGTCGTGGATGAGCTGGAGCATCGCGCGGCCTTCGTCGCTCGCTCCGCCGTTCTGGACCGTCTGGTCCTGGAGCACGGTGACGGGCGAGAGGTCTCCGCTCGCCACGTCCATCGCCGCGTTCGTGGCGCAGCTGCGGCACTTGTCGAAGCTGTCCGAGAGCGCGCCGATGCGGATGCCGCGGCCGTCGAAGCCGCGCGCCTGCGCCAGATCCGCCTTCTCCAGCGCCACGGCCTGGCTCTGGACGGCGCCCGCGTTGGTCTTCGGCTGGTGGAGCGCCCGGACCGAACGCACGCCGAGAACGCCGGCGACGCCGCGGGCGCTGCCGAGCGGGAGGTATCCTTCGATCACGTTCGGATCGAGGCTGCTCAGCGCGGTCAGGCGGAAGCCCGCGGCGGAGAGCTCCGCGAGCACCTGGTCGGCGCGGATCCCCTCGCCGAGGTGGATGTCGACCAGCGGATCGCCGTTCGCGCTCCTCAAGTGGCGCGACAGATGGCGCGAGAGCTGCGGGTCGCCGTTTTCCCAGCGGGAGACGAGCTGCGCGAGGCTGCCGCCCAGCGTGGCGGGAGCCGCGACCGCGCCGAAGCCGGTCGCCAGAAAAGCCGCGCCGAAGAGCGCGGCCAATTTCGAATTGTCGGTCATCGTTTCCCCACGGGCGTCCGGGCGCCCTGCCGAAAGGTGGGCGGGGAAGCTACCGAACGGTCCGGAGCAGGGTCAAGGCGAGCGATCGCTACAGGTGTCCGGTTCCGGGACGGTCGTTTGAGCGCGAACTAATGGATCGCGGGCGCGGTGAGCGGGACGAACCGGACGTGCATCAACACCCGGCGCGCCAATGCCCCTGTGTCCGGCAACTTGCGCCAGAGCTGCAGCTCCTGGGACTCGGGGCTCGGGCCCACCGGGATCACCAGGCGGCCACCGGGGGCGAGCTGCTCCAGGAGCGCGGGCGGCACCTGTGCCGGCGCCGCCGCCACCAGGATCGCGTCGTAGGGCGCCGCCTCGGGCCATCCCAGGGCGCCGTCGCCGACGCGGAATTCGACGTTGTCGTAGCCCAACTCGCGCAGGGTGCGCGCGGCGCGCGCCGAGAGCTCCGGCACGATCTCGATGGTCCGGACCGTGGCGTTGAGCGGGAGCAGCTCGCAGAGCACCGCGGTCTGGTATCCGCTGCCGGTGCCGATCTCCAGAACGCGCTCGCGACCCTCGAGCTGCAGCGCTTCGGTCATCGCCGCGACGATGAACGGCTGCGAGATGGTCTGGCCGTAGCCGATCTCCAGCGGATGATCGCCTTCGGCGTGCTCCTGGGCTTCGTCAGGAACGAAGAAGCGGCGCGGCACTCGCGCAAACGCGGCCAGCACCCGGGGATCGCGGATGCCCTGGCCGATCAGGCGCCGCACCAGCGGGCCGTCGGGAGTCGACGCGCGGACGGTCTCCATCCACCTTCGAACCTACGCCTCGTGGGGAAAGTGCGAAAGGCCGATGCGGTTTCCTTCCGGGTCGCGCACATAGAGCGACCAGCGCGTCCGGTGGACCACCTCCACCCCCAGGGTGGAGAGCTTCTCTTCCCACGCGCCGCGCTCGCCCGCGGAGATGCGCAGCGCGAGCAGGTGCAGGCCGCCGTGCGGATCGCGGAACGGGGTCGGAGGCCGCTCCGCGTCGCAGGTTTCGAGGGCGAGAAATTCCTCTCCGGCGCCGACGGAGAGCCAGACCGACCGCTCTCCAGCCCGTCCGTCTTCCCAGGGCCAGCGCCGGAGGACGCGAAGCCCGAGCGCCTCCACATAGAACCGCTCGGCGGCGGCGAGATCCTTCACCTGGATGGCCAGATGGTGATGTCCGTGGACCTGCGGCATGCGGCCAGTATAAATGACGCCCGCATGCTTCCCCGAGAGCAGATCCGCAACATCGCCATCATCGCCCACGTCGACCACGGGAAGACCACCCTGGTCGACTACCTCTTCCGCCAGACGGGCACGTACCGAGCCAACGAGCAGGTGCAGGAACGCGCCATGGATTCCAACGACCTGGAGCGCGAGAAGGGCATCACCATCCTGGCGAAGAACACGGCGGTCTCCTACCGCGGGGTGAAGATCAACATCGTCGACACGCCGGGCCACGCCGACTTCGGCGGCGAGGTGGAGCGCGGGCTCCGCCTGGTGGACGGCGTGCTGCTGCTCGTCGACGCGGCGGAGGGCCCGCTGCCGCAGACCCGCTTCGTGCTCGCCAAGGCGCTTGCGCTCGGCCTGCCGGCGGTGGTGGTGGTGAACAAGATCGACCGGCAGGACGCCCGGGCGCCGGAGGTGCTCGACGCCATCTATTCGCTGTTCATCGATCTCGGCGCGAACGAGCACCAGATCGAGTTCCCGGTGATCTATGCGGTGGCCCGCGCAGGCCGGGCCTCGCTGCGCCTCTCGGATTTCGACGATCTTCCCGCAGGGAGGGCGGCGGCACCTGGAGCAGCGCCGCACCGGGGCGAGGAGCCGGGGTCGCGCGCGCGCACGCTCGAGCCGCTGCTCGACGCCATCCTGGAAACGGTCCCGCCGCCGCGCAAGGCGGAGACCACGCACGACAAGCTGCAGATGCTGGTGGCGAATCTCGACTACGACGACTACGTGGGCCGGCTCGCCATCGGCCGCCTGAGCAGCGGCAGCATCGAGGTGGGGCAACTGGTGTCGGTCTGCCGCGCCGACGGGAGCACGCCCCGCGGCAAGGTGACGAAGATCTACGCCTTCGAAGGCCTGAAGAAGGTGGAGCTCACCGAAGCCGGTCCGGGCGAGATCATCTGCCTGGCCGGGCTGGAGGAGATCTCCATCGGCGGCACGATCGCCGACCCCGAGCACCCGATTCCGCTCGAGCGGATCCACGTCGACGAGCCGACGATGTCGATGGTCTTCAAGGTCAACGACGGGCCCTTCGCCGGCCGCGAGGGCAAGTACGTGACCTCGCGCAACCTGCGCGAGCGGCTCCAGCGCGAGGCCTACCGCAACGTCTCCATCCGCGTGCTCGACACCGAGTCGCCCGACGCGTTCAAGGTGATCGGGCGCGGCGAGCTGCAGCTGGCGGTGATCGTCGAGACCATCCGCCGCGAAGGGTACGAGCTCACCGTGTCCAATCCGGAGCCGATCACGAAGGAAGTGAACGGCGAGGTGCACGAGCCGATGGAGCTGATGGTCTGCGACGTTCCGCAGTCGGCGGTCGGCATCGTCACCGAGCGGATGGGGCCGCGCAAGGGCCGGATGATGGAGATGCAGAACATCGGCTCCGACCGGGTGCGGCTCAATTTCCGGGTTCCGGCGCGCGGCCTGGTCGGCTTCCGCAACGAGTTCCTCACCATCACCCGCGGCGAGGGCATCATGTCCTCGCAGTTCGACGGGTACGAGCCGTGGCAGGGGAAGGTGCCGAAGCGGGCCAACGGAGCGATCGTCAGCGACCGCGAGGGCGAGACGGTGGCCTACGCGCTCTTCGACATCCAGGAGCGCGGCGAGCTCTTCTACGGCCCGGGCGTCGCCGTCTACGAAGGGATGATCTGCGGCGAGCACGCGCATCCCAACGATCTGGACGTGAACGTCTGCCGCGGCCGCAAGCTCACCAACGTCCGCGCGGCGGGCCGTGACGAGAACATCATCCTCAGCACGCCGCGGGAGATGTCCCTGGAGAAGGCGCTGGAGTGGATCAACGAGGACGAGCTGGTGGAGGTGACGCCGAAGAACGTCCGGCTTCGCAAGAAGGTGCTGCCGGCCGGCGACCGTTACCGGCTGGAGCGCGAGCGCAAGCGCGCGGACGGCCTCATTTGACCTGGCTCGAAGCCACCGGCCAGCGCTGGAAGCTGCACATCTTCTTCGGGCTGATGTCGGTCACCTTCATCCTGCTGCTCGCGCTCGCCGTCTCCTTCGGCACGGGCGACGGCACCCTTCCCATCGTCCTCGGCATCACCGCGGTGGCCTGCGCCGTGGTGGCGCACCTCTGGGTGGCGTTCAGCGTGCGTTGTCCGAGCTGCCAGCGCCAGATCGGCTGGCTGGTGTTGTCGATCATGGGCAGCTCCCGCTGGCTGGCGCAGCTGTGGCGCGGCGAGGTCTGCCCGTCGTGCGGCAACACGCCGGTGGCGGGCGGGCAGCCCCCGCCGGAGTAGGTCGAGCCGCCGCGGCCGGATGTAGCGCCCATTCAAGCCCGGTCCGCGTCGTTGCGGATCTCCGGCCAGGGGAGACGTCCGCGAGCCGGATCAGGGAGCGCAGCGAGCGTGCATCGTGGCCGGGAACTTGTCCGCCAGGACGTTCAGGTTCGTGCTCGTCGCGCAGTACACGCGATTTCCGGTCAGCCGGTCGACGTAGACATGCGTCGCGCTCGCCTGCGTCCATTCGACCATCGACCCGACGGTGAAGGTGGTGGTGGCGGCGCGCACTTGCGGGTCGAGATCGCCGCTCGCGATCAGGTCGTCCAGCACGTCGAGCCCGATCGGCTGCAGCTGGACGCGGAGGGTGACGCGGTCCGGAACGGCGGAGAGCAGGTTCGAGGACGGATACGCCTTGACCCTGTGCGTCTGATAGAAGCGCGGATCGGAGGAATCGAACGTGAGAAGAGCCGGCAGCGAATTGCCTTCGCTGCTCGCGGCCTGCCAGAACATCGAGACCTGCGCGCCCGACTCCCCAAAGATGCAATCGCGCATCAGCCACAGATCCGGATCCGCGAGGGTCGTCGGCGACGTGCCGTCCGGCACGGTCCCCGAGGAGTAGATCACGTCGCTGCCGGAATAGGCGACGACCTCGACCCAGCTCCTGCGGTCCTGCGATGCGCCGCTGGGAAACGAGTGGCCGGCGGCGACGTTGTCCAGGGTCACATGGATCCGGCTCGCCCCCCCTTCGGGCTCGACGCAAAGCGCGGTCTGCAGCGTCGTGTCGAGAAAGGACTGGACCAGCAGGTGCTGCCGTTCCTTGTCCGGGAACGGCTGTACCGCCACGTCGACGGCGGCGAACGTGTGGCCGTGCGGCTGCCGCAACGGCGCGCCAGGGACCTGTGCGACCGCCTTCGGCGTCGTGCTCTGCGGCATGTGACACTGCCCGCAGGTGGTGCCCGTGCCGCCGGAGAAGATCGACGATCGCCATTCGTTGAACGTCCGCTCCACAGCCGCGCCGTGGGGGGAAACGATGTCGTGGCAGGCGCCGCAGGTGGTGGCGGAATCCGCGCGGTCGCGATCGAGCAGCGGCGAATACGCCGCTTTGTGGAACCGCCCACCGCTGAAGGGATCGGAGATCGCGGCGCGCATCACCCCGTCGCTCGCCAGATGAAGCGGGTTGTCGTGCGAATCCGTCACCTGGTCCACGGAGTGGCAGAAGTAGCAGGTCACTCCCCTGAGCTTCTTCGGCAGGCTGGCAAGATTGAGCCCGTCCTTGGTGGCGCCTTCGCGCACTGCCATCGGGGCATGACATTTCACGCAGAAGGTCCCCAGCGCGCCGTTCGTCTCGCGCTGCGCTCGCTGGTTCATCGCAAGAAAGACGGGGTCCTCGGAGGCATAGGCGTGCATGCTGCCGGCCCAGTCGTCATAGTGGTCCTGGTGGCAGCCTTGGCACGCCCCCGGATCGAGGAGATCGTCGCGCGAGAGGAAGAGGTCCGGCTGCGACGAGTTGCTGCAAGCGTATGCGAACGCGAGCGACGAGAGCGCCAGCCAACGCAGCGGTCCAGCGGGATTCCGCTCACATCGACCAGGCATCGATCGCCTCTCTCGATGATGTTCGTGCCGGAGAGCGGCAGGGCTCTGCACGCCCTGCCGCTTCGCCATCGCCGAGCCCTAGAAGCCGAGCGCCGCCTTCACGGCCGTATTTGGCGTCG
>DASREU010000364.1:0-2733 GCA_035651935.1 Myxococcales bacterium
CCGATCTCCCCGAACTGGATCGACGCCGTCGGGCAGTGTTTCGCGCAGGCAGGGACTAGGTCGCCTTTGAGCCGGTCGTAGCAGAGCGTGCACTTCCAGGCGCGCCCGTCGTCCTCGCGGCGGTCGATCACCCCGAACGGGCAGGCGGAGACGCAATAGCCGCAGCCGTTGCAGATGTCCGGCTGCACGTAGACCGACCCGAACTCGGTGCGGAGGATGGCGCCCGTCGGACACATCTCCAGGCACCCTGCCCGCTCGCAGTGCTTGCAGACATCGCTCATCATCAGCCAGGCGAAGCTCGGCGCCGCCGCCGGCACCGGCGTCTGGATGTGGCTGGGTGAGATCTCGGGGCCGAGCACGCTGGTGGGTGAAGGCTGCCCGAGCGGCTTCAGCTCCGCGAAGGCATGGTCCGATTCGGCTCCGTCCCGCGGGGAGCCCTGCCCGGGAAGCGCCTCCGGCCTTTCGATGAAGGCGACGTGGCGCCAGGTGGATGCGCCGAGGTGGCCCGTGTTGTCGTAGCTCATCCCGGTCATGTGGAAGCCGTCGTCGGGGAGCTGGTTCCACTGCTTGCATGCGACCTCGCACGCCTTGCAGCCGATGCAGAGCGTCGTGTCGGTGAAGAAGCCGATCTGCTTCGTCATGGCGCCCTCCTCGGCTCCTGCGACGGCACGCGCTGCGGGCTCTGCACGCCGGGAGCGTCGCGCAACGGTCCCACCGTGAGCGCCGGCGTGACCACGATCCCGGTGGCGGCGCGACGGCCGAACGAGAGCCTTCCGCGCCGCAGGTTGCCGGTGAGCGCCTTCGATTCCTGGATCGAGACGTTCGGATCCGCCACGAACGGGAGCAGCTCGTTCGTGGGGTCGCCGGTGACCCGACCGACGTAGCTCCAGTGGTAGGGCAGCCCGATGGTGTGCACGGTGCGGCCCTGCACACGCAGCGGGCGCATGCGGGCGGTCACCAGAGCGCGGCACTCGATCTCGCCGCGCGCCGTAGTGATCGTGACCCAGTCGCGGTTCTTCACACCCTTCTCCGCCGCCAGCTCCCGCGAGATCTCGCAGAACATCTCCGGCTGCAGCTCGGAGAGCCACGACAACCAGCGAGACATCCCGCCCGCGGTGTGGTGCTCGGTCAGGCGGTACGTGGTGAGGACGTACGGGAACCGGGGATCGTCATAGGCAAGATGGTACGGATTCTCCGGACGCCTCCACTCGTGCCGGGCGGGGTTGCACTGCTGCGCCGGATAGAGCGCGTTCGGCACCACCGACTCGAGCGGCTCGTAATGGGTCGGCAACGGCCCGTCGAGGATCCCCGAAGGCGCGAACAGCCATCCCTTGCCGTCGGCCTGCATGATGAAGGGATCGATCCCGGAGATTGCCGCGAGCCCGCTCGCGCCCTGCGGCGGACGGTACGCGGGCGCACGGTCGGCGATGAAGTCCGGCACGTCCAATCCGGTCCAGCGCTGCTTCGCTTCGTCCCACCAGACGTACCGCTTGCGGTGTGACCACGGGCGCCCTTCCGGATCGGCGGAGGCGCGGTTGTACAGCTGCCGCCGGTTCATCGGCCAGGCCCAACCCCACTCCGGAGCCACCCAGGTCTGCTCCGACTGCGGCTTGCGCCGCGCGGTCTGATTCACGCCCTCTGCATACGCGCCCGAGTAGATCCAGCAGCCGCACGCGGTCGAACCGTCGTCGGCGAGCTTCGCGAATCCGGGCACCGGCTTTCCATCCGCGACGGTATAGCCGTTGATCTCCTGGAGGACCTTCTCCGCATCGGGTTCGTCCTCGCCGTAGTCCCAGGTGAGCGCCCGCAGCCCGTGATCGCGCTCGAGCATCGAGTCCGCGTACAGCTTCTTCAGGCGGCGGCCGAGGTGGTACGTGAACCAGAGCTCGCTCCGGCAGTCCCCGGGAGGCTCGACGGCCTTGTGGTGCCACTGCAGCAGCCGTTGCGTATTGGTGAAGGACCCGTCCTTCTCGGTGTGGGTCGCCGCCGGGAAGAAGAAGACCTCGGTCTGGATGTCCTCGGTGCGCACCTCGCCGCGATCGATCTCCGGCGCCACCCGCCAGAACTCGGCAGTCTCGACGAGGGCGAAGTCGCGCACCACCAGCCAGTCGAGCTTGCGCAGCCCCTTGCGGTGCAGGGCGCCGTTCATCGAACCTACCGTCGGATTCTCGCCCATGACGAAGTAGCCCTTCACCTTCCCGTCGGCCATGTCGCTGACGGTCGTCATGTGAGAATGGTTGCCCGAGAGCGCCGGGAGCCAGCCGAAGCCGTAGTCGTTCTCGCGCGTGGCCTGCTCCCCGAACCACGCCTTCAACAGGGAGACGATGTACTTCGGCATCTCGCTCCACCACATGGTGGGCGTCTGGTTGTTCCGGACGTACTTGGCGAGCGACGAGTCCTGGACCGCGTGGGGCATCGGCAGGTAGCCCGGGAGCAGGTCGAAGAGGGTGGGGATGTCGGTGGATCCCTGGATCGACGCGTGCCCGCGGAGAGCCATGATCCCGCCGCCGGGACGGCCCATGTTGCCGAGGAGCATCTGGAGGATCGCCGCGGTGCGGATGTACTGGACGCCGACGGAGTGCTGGGTCCATCCCACCGCGTAGCAGAAGGCCGACGTGCGCTCGCGCCCCGAGTTCTCACACAGAGCCTGAGCCACCGTGGTGAACTCCTCGGGCGTGCAGCCGCAGATGTCGGCCACGACCTCGGGCGTGTAGCGGGCGAAGTGGCGCCGCA
>DASREU010000365.1:0-2855 GCA_035651935.1 Myxococcales bacterium
CTGCTGCACCCAGTTGTTGGTGTCGAACGAGTTCTCCACGCCGACGTAGAACCAGCCTCCGGAGAGAGGCACCCCGTAGAGGCGCGACTTGATGGTCCGGTCCGGAGAGCCGACGGCCCCGTCCGGGAGAGGCAGCGTGTACGTCCACGGGCTGACCTGGATCATGCCGCGCGGAGTGCGGACCGCGGCCGGCGGGGTGGCGGTGCGGTTCGCGAAGATGTTGCTGATCGGCTGGTAATTCACGACGTCCTTGTCGTCGATCACCATCTTCCACGCGTACTGGGTGGAGATGGTGAACATCGAGCCCTTCCCGTCGTTCACCGGGATGATCCGGAGGAGGAACGGCTCGCTGTCGCCGTTGGGCAGGTTCGGATTGACCGCCCGGTTCCAGGTGGTCCACTCCGTCGAGAGATCATCCGTCCCCTGGTTCGGGTGCAGCAGCCCGGTGTTGCAGTCGATGTTGATGGCGGGATCGAAGGATCCGGGGATGAAGAACTGCTCGCCGGGGCGGCAGAACTGGCGCCGCCCGGGGAGGGAGTGGAAGAACACCGCGTGCGAGCCGTCGTCCCAGACGCTGATCGCCGCCGCCACGCCGTCGCCGCCCACCACCTGGTTCCACTTGGTGGAGGTGCCGCTGTCGCGCATGCGGGTTCCGTTGTCCTGCAGGCCGGTGAAGGCGAAACGGTGATTGCCGAGGACGGGGTCGCCGCTGGCGATGCTGTAATGGAGTTGCGTGACGAGCCCGGTGTTCACCTGCCGCCAGGTGATCGGCATGTGCGTCGGGTCGACCGTCGCGGCCGTGAACACGTTGTCGGAGGAGAAGAATCCGCCGTCCGTGCCGGCGTAGACGCGGCCGTTCGCTCCCACCGTGACCACGTGCCAGTCGGCGTGCACGTAGGGCAGGTACACGCTGAACGCGGAGTCGGTATTGCCTTGCGCGATCCCGAAGAGCCCGAAGTTGGGCAGCGGGAGCCAGTCGGCCACGGCCTGCCAGGTGGCTCCGCCGTCCACGGTGCGGACTGCGCAGAGGTTGCCGCCCTGGATGGCGTTGTTGTTGTTCGCCGGGTCCACGGCGATGGCCAGGTTGTACCAGGCCTGTCCGTGGGCGATGTCCATGTTGCTGCAATCCGAGCTCTGGAAGGTCGGGTTGGTGATCTTCGTGTCGGTGTTCTTCGCCAGGAACGTGTAGGTCGCGCCGGAGTCGGTGGTCTTGAAGGTGGCGGCCTGGCGGTTCTGCCCCGGCGCCTCGTTCATGTTGCTGGCCTGGACGTACACCGCAGTCTTCGTCGGATCGCCGGCCACCGGCGTCCCCGCCGCCAGCGCCATGCGGCCCAGCTCCTGGCCGGCTGTGATCGCGCCCGTGATCGGCGCGAGCAGCCCCGCGGCGCGCGCGGACGCCCAGGTCGCGCCGCCGTCGACGCTCTTCCAGATGTCTCCGAGGTTGCCGTTCACGCAGGTTGCAGATGCGGCGGCGCCGCCGCTCGGCACCGGCGGAACGTTGAGATAGGCGGTCGTCCCGGCCGCGGGCGCGCACGCGTACACGCCGGAGACCAGCCACTGCGACGGGCCGCCGGTGGCGGCGCCGAGGAAGGCGAACGACCAGGTCGACTCCTTGAGGAGGATGGTGCCGCTGTTCGGCAGATCGAGGAGCGCGAACGTCGGCGCGGCCGAGGTCGCGTTGGTGGAGCGGAAGAGCGCCACGTCCGTCGCGACCAGCACGATGTCGGGATTGTTCGGATCGATCCGGATGTCGCGGATTCGCGTCGCCGGCGAGGCCGGCTGCGGCTCGACGCTTCCGGCGCCGTTGTCATACCGGCCGGTGAGTTGGATGCCGGCGGACCAGGTCGCGCCGCTGTCGCGCGAGAACAGCAGCATGCCGGAAGGAGCATCCGTGAAGTCGCCGAGGCCCGCCCAGATCGTCACCTGATCCGCGGTCGCTCCGGCGGCTGCGTAGAGATCCATCGCGCCGACGGCCAGATCGCCGACGGAATCGGTGAGCGCGGTCCAGGTCGGAGTGGTGGCGTTGAAGTCGTTCGTCCGCCAGATGCCGCCGCCGGAGACCGCGAAGTACACCGTGTTGCCGGTGGCATCCGTCGGGTCGACCCGGATGGTCTGCCCGCGCCCCGAGTCGTTCGCGACGTACTCGTCGCCGTTGTATTCCTTCTTCGCCGTGTCGGTCGGTCCGAGGCTCGTCCAGCTCGGCCCCGTGGTCGGCGCGAGCGCGCCTCCGGCGCTGTTGCCGTCGATGCGGCCTGCCAACCTGCCGGAGACCCGCGGCATCAGCGCGGCCCACTTGCGAGCCTCCGCGCGGGCGACGGCGAGCTTCTGCGCCGAGAAGGCCGGGTTGGGGTAGCCCCACTCCGCGGCATTGACGAGCGAGCGCAGCATCGGATCGTCCTGCTCCGGGATGCGCTTGTCGTCCTGTTCGTCCGCGTCGTCCTCGACGGGATTGAAGGAGAGATAATCCTGTCCGCGCTTCACCGACTCGAATGCCTGCGCGATGCGCGCCTGGCGCCGTTCGGCCTTCCATGTGCGAAGCGCGCGAGCAGCGCGCGGAGCGGCGATCACCGACATCGTCGCGGCGGCCGCCGCGGCGATCAGCGTCCATGTTCTCTTGGTCACGAACCCTCCCGAAGGAGGTGCAGGGTCGAATGTGCGCGAGGGTCGTGTCAATGCGCCGGTGCTCGAAAAAAGACGATCATCGAAAACTCGCGGATTTTCCTCAGCGAAGCATCCCGAGCAGGTAGGGAACGGCGACTTCGACGCGCAGGGTCCGCGGACCCGCGGTCATCGGAGTGAAGCGGTGCGCGCGGAGCAGGTCGAGCTCGAACGGAACCCAGCCTCCTTCAGGCCCG
>DASREU010000366.1:0-5590 GCA_035651935.1 Myxococcales bacterium
TAAGATCAGCCGTCATGGCCGTCCTCCACGGCTCGCACGGCGGCGTCGTCCCGCTCGCGCTGTTCGACAGCCTGGGCGACGGCGTCACTCTCGCCGACGAGCGTGGCCGCATCGTCTTCTCGAACAAGGCCGCCGATCGAATCCTGGGCGTCGGCGGGACCGACGCGCCACCCCAAACCTGGGCCGAGCATTACGGCGTCTTCGTACCGGACGGCAGCCGCGAATTTCCGGTGGAGGAGTACCCGCTGGTCCGGGCGATGCGTGGCGAGGACGTCACCGACGTCCACATGCTGATCCGCAACGCTGCCCTGCCGCAGGGCGTGCTCATCTCCGCGACCGGCTGCCCGATGCGCGACGAAACCGGCCGTATCTACGGAGCCTCGGTCGTGTTCCGCGAGCTCGCACGCAAGGACGCGCCGGTGAGCGCGCTCCGGCAGGAGCTCGAGACGCTGCGGAGGGCGGTCGAGCAGGGCGAAGCTTCGACGCAGCTCGTCCGGCGCATCGATGCCGCCCTGAAGCTCTGCGAAAAGCTCTAGGCGGCATCCCTCCGATCGAAGCGGCGGCTGCGAGTTGCCCGAAGCGTCAGCTCATCTCGGCGGCCCGGCGGGGCACGCGTCCTGCGGCATGGTCGTGGCAGCAGGCAGTGGAGTGGGCGCGGGCGCGCCTTCGCCCCAGTTCAAGTACGAACCGAGAACGTAGACGCGCCTGTACCCGATCCTGGTCAGCGTCGCGTACGCGTTCGCCGCACCCTGGCCGGTGCGGCAGTAGAGCACGATCGGCGTGGTGATCGGCCCGATCTCCTCTGCGCGCACCTCGATCTGCTGCCAGGGGATGTTGATGGCGCCTTCGATGTGGCCCTTGGCGTAGTAGTCGGGAGCGCGCACGTCGACGAGCCTCGCCCCGTCAGCGACGAGCTGCTTCGCCGTCGGGCCGTCGACCGGGCCAGCCGGCACGTCTCTACGCACCTGCGCCGCCGCGCAGGCGCAGAGCATCAACAGGGCGACGCGGCTCACCGGGAGATCCCGCTCACCGCGGCTGGTTGAACGAAGACGTCGTCACGCCGGTTCTCGCGCCAGGACTCCGGATCATGGCCGAGCGCCTTCGGACGCTCCTTGCCGTAGCTGATGGTGGTGATGTTGGCGGCCGCGATGCCGAGGTTCACGAGGTACTTCTTCGCGGCGTCGGCGCGGCGCTGGCCGAGGCCGATGTTGTACTCGCTCGTCCCGCGCTCGTCGCAATTGCCTTCGATGCGCACGTTCGCGGCCGTCTTTTCGGCGATCGCCTGGAGCGCTGCGCGCGACTCGTCCGTCAGGTCCGCCTTGTCGAACTCGAAGTAGAGCGTCGCGGCGACCTGCGGCACGAATGGCTTCGCGGCGACCGGCTGGGTAACTTGGGGCGCCGGCGGTGCTTCCGCGACGGGCGCGGGGGCGGGCGGCGCCGACGCCGGCTGCGCGATCGCCACTGGCTTGGCAGGCGCTTCTTCTGCAGGCTGGGCGTGCGCGCACGCGACCAGCACGGCAACACAGGACGACGCGATCGCTCTCATATGCTCTCCTCCTTGAACAACGCGGTGCGCAGCGCAGCCGCCGTCTGCTCGATGGCGTTGCGCGGCGACGGGTCCTGGGTGAACGCGTTCAGGACCATGAAGGCGTGGATGGTGCCGGGATAGCGTGTCACGGTGACGGGAACGCCCGCCGCGGCGAGCTTCTGCGCGTAGGCCTCGCCTTCGTCGCGCAGGACATCGTGGTCGGCTGTGATGACCAGCGTGGGCGGCAGGCCGCGCAGATCTTCCAGCGCAGCGCGCAGCGGGGAAGCGGTCGCCTCCGCGCGTCGTGCGCGGTCCGGAGCGTAGCAATCCCAGAACCAGTGCATCTGCGCGCGCGTGAGGAAATAGCCGTCGGCAAACTCGCGGTACGACGGAGAATCCATCGCGGCGTCGGTGACGGGAAAGAGCAGGACCTGCAGCTGGATCTGCGGGCCGCCGCGGCGCTTCGCCAGCATGCAGACCGCCGTCGCGAGATTTGCGCCCGCGCTGTCGCCAGCAACCGCGAGCCGCGACGCGTCGAGGCCGTACTCGCGCCCGTGCTCGGCGACGTGTTGCAGCGCGGTATAGGCCTCCTCGAGCGCGACCGGATATTTCACCTCCGGCGAGAGCGAGTATTCGACGAACACGATCGCCGCGCCGGAACGCGCGGCCAGCTCGCGCATCAGCCGGTCGTGCGTCTCGCGGTTGCAGAGGACCCAGCCGCCGCCGTGGAAGTACAGCGCCGCGGGGACCACGCGCTTCGCTGGCCGATAGATGAAGACTCTCACTCCTCTGAAGTCCCGCTCTTCGACGGCGACATCCGGCAGCGGAATGGGCACGATGGATTGCGCCGCGACGACGCCCTTCCGTGCGTCCGTGAGGGGCAGTTCCTCCAATCCCGGTCCGGCGATGGAGTCGAGAAAGGCGCGCGCGCGGGGTTGCAGCGGCGCAAGAGCTTCCATGTCCTCGGGAAGGTGCAATCCGTGGACCAGCGCTTCGTACTCGAAGCGCAGCGCTGCCTCCCGATTCAGCCGGGAAGCATTGCGCGCCGGGATGACGCCGAACGCAATTCCGGTCAGCACCGGACGACAGGCGGGAGCCTCGTGGGCTTGGCGAATACCTCATTTAGACGTAGGAGGACCCGATATGGGTAAGTTGATCGTGGGAGTGATCGTCGGCGCCGTGATCGTCCTCGCTGCCGAGTACCTGTTCCTCACCCAAGGCGGGATGCCGGTCGCCACCAAGGGCGGGCCGCTGCCGCTCGAGAAGTTCCTCACGAGCCGCGCGCTGCACGTGGCGATGGCGAAGGATGCCGGCCAGCCTGCGCCGATCGCGCCCGACGAGTCGAACCTTCTCGCCGGGGCGAAGGTGTACCGGAGCCAGTGCGAAGGCTGCCACGGGAGCGTGGACCAGAAGACGCCGAGCGCGATCGCCCGGGGGATGTTTCCCAGGCCGCCGCAGCTGATGCCGCCACACACGGGCGTCACCGATGATCCCGTCGGCGAGACGCATTGGAAGGTGAAGAACGGGATTCGTCTGACGGGAATGCCCGCGTTCGAAGGCGCGCTCACGGAAAACGAGATGTGGCAGGTCAGCCTCCTCCTGCTCAAGGCGGATGGCCTGCCGGAGAAAGTGAAGGCGGAGATCCGCTGAGCGTTCGGCGCTGCTGAACGCCGGTCACTCGAAGAGCGCCGTGGCCGACTGAGGAAACCCGTCCACGTCCTGGCCGCCGAAGACGAGGACCTTCCCGTTGCTCAGCATCGTGATCGTCGCGCCGTAGAAGGCCGCATCGAGCGTCGGTCCCGGCGCCCACATTCCCGTCGCCGGGTCGAAGATCTCGGTGGAGGAAATTCCGACGCCCTGCTTGCCCGAGATTTCCGCCGGCACACGGCCGCCGATCACGAGCACGCGGCCATCGGTCAGCGTGACCGCCGCGTGGGAGTCGCGCGGCGCTTGCAGGTCGCCGGCGGAGGTGAATCGTCCGCTGGCCGGATCGAAGATCTCGGTGCCCAGCGGTGGAGACGTCGCTTCGTCGTCCTGGGTATTGCCGCCGGCGATCAGCACGCGCCCGTCGGGCAGCAGCGCAGCCGCATGCTCCGCTCGTGCGGCGCCCATCGAGCCCGTCGGCGTGAAAGCATCGCTCGCGGGATCGTAGATCTCGGCAGTGTTCAGCTCCGAGACCCGCGAGGGATCGGTGAGGCTGCAGCAGCCGACCCCTCCTGCGATCAGCACGCGCCCGTCGCGAAGCAGAGTGGTGGTGTGCAGGGCGCGGATCTGCTGGATCGGCCCGGCGGCGCGCCATTGGCCGCTTGCCGCATCGAAGCGATCCACGTTCGCGGTGAGACCTCCGGTGAGGAGCGCCCCGCCATCCGAGAGCGACGACACCGTCCGAAGCGGAATGCCGGCGGTCACGGCGTCTCCGACCCGCGTGAACGTCGCCGCCGAGGGGTCGAACCGCGCGGTGATCACCGAGCCAAGTGCGCCCACCCCTGCGTTCGTCCCCGCGCCCACCAGCACGAAGCCTCCGCCGGTCAGAGCCGTCGCCGTCGTGCGGGGCGCTTCCGCGGAGAACGGAAGATCCGGTCCCGGCGTGAAGTGCTCGGTCGCGGCATCGAAGATCTGCGTCAGCGTGCTGTCCGGCACGTGGCTCGTCGCGGTGGTGTTGCCGCCCATGACGATGGCGCGCCCGCCGGGCAACGCGACCGCCACGTGGCTGGTCTGGCCGACCGGAGCAGCGGCGAGGGCGCGGATCCGATCTCGATAATTCGCCCGGACCGTGGTGCGCGCCTGGACTTCGCCGTAACCGTCGCGGACCCGCAACGTGAAGATGGTGGTGCGGGAGAGGATCGGGGTATCGACGGAGATGCCGCTCCGGACAGCGCCGATCCCGTCGATGCTGCCGGCGCCGCCGTCGAAGATCGGCGTGAGCTGCGCGCGCTCGCCCACGAAGACCGCGTCAGCCGCTGCGGTGAGCTGAAGCCGGGACACCGGTGCGCCGGAGTTGCCATATCCGGAGCACGCGCCCAGGAGCATCATCGCCAAGGCGGGACCAAGGGTTCGCGGGTTCACGGCGATGAGGACGCAACGAACGCGCACTCTATTCCCTTGTCCGGCTGGGATATCGTTTCCTGATGAGCGCCAAGGCTCGATCCCGCAGGCCCCGCGGTGGAAGCGCCCTGGTCACGCGACTACGCCGGATCTGCATGGCCCTCCCCGAGGCGAACGAGAAGCTCTCGCACGGCGAGCCGACCTGGTTCGCCGGAAAGGGCAAGGTCTTCGCGATGCTGGACGATCACCATCACGGCGCCGCTCACCTTTCCGTCTGGCTTCCCCAGCCGTTCGGCGCGCAGGAAGCCTTGATCGCCTCGGACCCGGAAGGATTCTTCCGGCCTGCTTACGTGGGCTCGAGCGGCTGGGTCGGCGTGGTTCTCGATACCCGTCCGGACTGGGGCGCGGTGGCGGCCCTGGTGCGCGACGCGTACATGACGGTCGCTACCGCGAAGCTGAGGAAGCTCGCATTGGCGGCAATGGAGAAGCAGCCCTCGCGTTCACCGCGTGCGCGAGCGCGTTGATCGGGATCACCGTCCGCAGTGCGGGCCGGCCGGACCGAAGCGGCGCCTCCATGGCCGCGCTCCGGATCTCCCGCAAGAGGCGATGCGCCTCGGACAACGTCATCGGGCCCCACCATCCTGCATTCATCGGCGATCTCCTCAGCGCTGGGGGATGCGACCAGGCTGGGGTCTTCCGATATCCGAAGTCGCCCAGGTGCGCGGCGACAGTTGGGCAACTTGCCGGTGACGATCCGGCATCGCTGCGCGACGAGCGCCCGGCGATTTGAGCGCCTCGTGCGCGGCAACCTCCCGAGCCGGCCGGCATCAGGACTTCTCCAGGAGAGTTCACCGTGGCAGAGATCTCCATCGTGCCGACCGCTCGACCCAGCCGCATGGAGGCGATCTCCGCCTTCGTGGCCATCTACCTGATCTGGGGCTCGACGTTCCTGGCGATCCGGGTCGGCGTGCGCGAAGTCCCGCCGTTTCTGCTGGCCGGGATTCGCTTCGTGGCCGC
>DASREU010000367.1:0-2205 GCA_035651935.1 Myxococcales bacterium
CCAACCGGTTCCGGTCTGGAACCCGATCGATTGGAACGTGGGTTGGATCAGCGAGGTCCTGAGTCGGCTCGCGCCGGGGGGGATCTGGTTCGACGTCGGGGTCAGGACGATCGTCTACGTCCTCATCTCCCTGGTCCTCTGCCTGCTGATCGGTTATCCGGTCGCCTACTACACGGCCCGGCACGCGGGGCGGTGGAAGGCCCTCATCCTCATCCTGATCATCCTCCCCCTCTGGATCAGCTACATGATGCGAATGTTGGCCTGGGTGAATCTCCTGCAGCTGAACGGCTGGGTGAACCAGGTCCTGACGTTCACCCACGTGCTCAGCCAGCCGCGGGACTGGCTCGGCGGGAACGCCTCGACCGTCATCCTCGCCCTCGTCTACGGCTACATTCCGTACCTGATCCTGCCGCTCTTCGCCGCGCTCGATCGCATCGACCGCAGTCACCTGGAAGCGGCACGTGACCTCGGTGCGAGCCCCTGGTCCGCATTCCGCACGGTCACCCTCCCGCTCTCGAAGACCGGCATCCTGGGGGGCGCCGTCCTCATCACGCTGCCGATGTTCGGCGACTACTACACGCCGAACATCGTCTCGAACTCGCCGAAGACGTCGCTGATCGGCAACCAGATCGACCTGTACTTCCACGGCGGCCCGCAGCCGACGATCGGCGCCGCGCTCACGATCGTCCTCGCCGCCTTCCTGATGATCCTGATGCTCTACTACATGCGGAGCATCCACCGCGCCCAACGTGAGGGCGGGACCGTGGGGGCGCTGTGACGGACGTTGCCGAGCCGCGAGCGACGCCGCAGGCCTCAGCGTCACGAGAGAGGCCGCAGCCCTCCACCTCGACCCGCTTGCGCGGCTGGTTCCGCAACCCATGGGGAAAGCCGCGCTTCCTGCGCGTCATCACCTGGGCCTACATCCTGTGGTCGATCGTGCCGGTGCTCATCGCGGTGCAGTTCTCGTTCAATTCGACCCGCTCGCCCACGGTCTGGAGCTCCTTCTCGACGCGCTGGTACTGGGGGGATCCGGTGGACTCGGTGTGGCACGACCCGAGCCTCAGCCATGCTCTTCTTCAGAGCTTCAAGCTGGCGGGAGCGGACGTTCTCATCGCCGTCCCGCTGGGGGTTTTGCTCGCCCTCGGCCTCGCCCGCTGGCGCGGTCGCGGCTCCGGCACCTCCAACTTCATCATGCTCTTTCCGCTGGTCACGCCCGAGATCGTCATGGGCGTCTCGCTCCTCCTCGTCTTCTCCCACATCTTCACCTTCGTCCACACGGGAACGCTCGCCCAGATCCTCGGCCACGTGACCTTCTCGATCTCCTTCGTGGTGGTGATCGTGCGCGGGCGGCTGTTCTCGATCGGCACGCAGTACGAGGAGGCCGCCGCCGACCTCGGGGCCTCGCCGTTCGTCGCGTTGAGGAGCATCCTCCTGCCCCTGCTCGCCCCGGCGATCGTCGCGTCGGCGGCCGTGGTGTTCGCCATCTCGGCCGACGACTTCGTCATCAGCCAGTGGCTGTCCAGCGGCGCACCGACCGACACCGTCCCGATCCAGATCTATGCGGCGACGCGCGCCGCACCGTTACCGTCCGTGAACGCGATCGCGACGATCATGATGGTGTCAACACTCCTCATCGTCACCGCAGGCTTTCTCACCTGGCGCTTCTTCACCCGCGGAGAGCGCCAGGCGGGCAAGGCGGCGGAGGACTTCGGCGCCTTCAACCTCGGCTAGCGAGACCAATGGCGCGCGGCGAAATCGAATTGAGCAGGCTGACCAAGGAGTTCGCCGAGGTGACCGCGGTGGACGGCATCGATCTCCACATCCCCGGCGGCGAGTTCTTCTCGCTCCTGGGGCCATCCGGCTGCGGGAAGACGACCACTCTGCGAATGATCGCCGGCTTCGAGCAGCCGACCTCCGGTGAGATCCTCCTGGACGGCACAGACGTTGCCTACACGCCGCCCCACCAGCGCAACGTCAACACCGTGTTCCAGAACTACGCGCTCTTTCCGCACCTGAACGTCTACGACAACATCGCGTACGGACTGAAGCGGGCGAAGCGGCCGAAAGCCGAGATCCGCGAGCGCGTCGGCAAGGCCCTCGAGCTCGTCCAGCTTCCGGGCTACGAGGGGCGCCGGTCGTCCCAGCTCTCGGGCGGGCAGCAGCAGCGCGTTGCCTTGGCGCGCGCTCTCGTTCTCAACCCGGCCG
>DASREU010000368.1:0-16680 GCA_035651935.1 Myxococcales bacterium
AAGACCGCGCCGCTTCCGCCCACGCTCACGCCGACCCCGACTCTCGTGGGGCTGCACGTGGATCCGCCCATCGACACCGGACCGCTCGGGCCGTTCATGGGGAAGGATGTCGGGCTGCAGTCCGGAACGCTGGACGCCGACTTCGACGCACAGATGGGAGCGGCGGTGCCCGGCGGCAGCGGTCCCACTTCGCTGAAGGGAACCATCAAGCTGGCCGGCCTGCGCTTCGCGGCGCGGAAGGCGGCAAGAAGCTCGACGTCATCCTCGAGAGCGACGTGAAGGGGGATGCGACTGCCGGCGACCTCACCATCGACAAGCTCCGGCTCGACATCGGTCCGGCGGGAATCTCCGGCCACGGAACCGCGAAGGGGCTGAACACGCCGACGCCGCGGATCGAGGGCCTGGAGATCGTCTCCCACGATCTCGATCCCCAGCGGCTCGCCGCGTACTACCCGCCTCTGCGCAAGTCGCTCGGCGGCGAGCTGGCGGGTCCGATCGGGATCACGGTGCGGGCGAGCGGCACGCAGGCGGCGCAGGCGCTCGAGCTCCGCGTGGATCTGACGCCGGTGAAGATCAGCATCCCGGATCAGATGGCGAAGGCAGCGGGAGCTCCGATGACGCTGGTCGCGCACGCGAAAGGCGCCGCGTCGGGCAGCGGACCGCTGCGCTTCGACGCCACTCTCAACCTCGCCGGCGCCGATCTGCGGCCCGGCGAGTCGCTCGACAAGAAGCCGGGCGATCGGCTCGATCTCGCGATCGAGGGGACCCGCAAGACGAACGGGTCGAGCAGCGATCCGCAGCAGCGGATCGATCTCGCGAACCTCAAGGCGCACGTGCTCGATGACGAGCTGCAGGGCAAAGGCTGGTTCGAAACGAAAGGCGCGGGGGCGAAGGCGACGAAGCAGTTCGAGCTCCAACTCGCTTCCTCCCACCTCGATCTGGACAAGATGCTCCTGCCTTCGACGAAGAAGAAGGAGGAGAAGAAGCCGCCCGATCCGGCGACGTTCCGCGGGCTCTCGGGTCACGCGAAAGTGCAGATCGATCGCCTCACCATGAAGAAGCAGACGGTCACCGACATCGTCGCCGATCTGACGATGCAGGAGGACCACGTCGTGGTGACCACTGCGCAGCTCAAGGCGTTCGGCGGGACGGTGAACGCAGCCGGGACGGAGATGAGGCTGGCGCACCCCGAGGATCCGTTCCACGTGGTGACGAAGCTCGACAATGTGGGACTGGAAAACCTGACCGCGCTGGGGACCACGCGCAAGCTGCTCGCCGGCAAGTTCAACGGCACGATCGATCTGCGGGGCGCCGGCGATCTGGACAAGACCCTCGCGGGCGTGCTCGACGGCCACGTGCTCGACGGCGTGTTCTTCGGCAAGGACGTGGTCGCATCGGTCAGCGGACCGCTGGCGAAGGCGCTGCCGTTCGGGTTGGCAGGGAAGGGCGGCGAGGGAGGCTCGACGAGCCTGGGGAAGGACCTGCCGTTCGGCGTCACCGTGCAGAACGGCGTCGCGCGCCTGAAGAACCCGCTGAAGATTTCCCGTCCGGAGGCGGAGATGTCGTTCACCGGCGGGATGCGCGTCGACGGGACGCTCGATCTCCCGGGCACTGTTTCGCTCTCGCCGTCGACGATCTCGGCGATCACCGGCGGCAAGGTGAAGCCGGCGAACGCCATCCCGGTGAACCTGCGGCTGGTGGGTCCGGTCTGGAGTCCCAGCGTGACCGATCTCGATCTCAAGGCCGCCGTGAGCCAGATCGTCAAGGAAGGAGGGTCGGCGCTGCTCGGCCGCGCCTTCGGTGTGAATTCCGGGAACGCGCAACAGGCGGCGGAGCAGAAGGCGCAGCAGGTCCAGGCGGACGCACAGAAGCGCGCGCAGTCGGAAGTGGATGCGGCGAAGCAGAAGGCGGCCGCCGATGCGGACGCGCAGCGGAAGAAAGTCGAGGACGAGGCAAAGAACCGGCTGAAGGGATTGTTCGGCAAGTAGCTGCCGTTTTCACTCGCACAACGCGGGCGCGCGCGATAGAAGATCGGCGTCGGGCCGCTCGCATCCGTAAATGCCCGGAATGGAACAGAGCGCATGGCAAAGCAAACGATGGATGCGTCTTTTCGCACGTTGATCGAGCGCTTCACGCACGAGCTGACGGCGGCGATCGCACAGCACGTGGAGCACGAGGTCTCGGCCGCGCTCTCGCGCTTGCGGCTGGACGGCCCGGCCGGACGCGGCCAGCTCGACGGCCGGCGCTCGGGCCGCCTCTGCCCGGTGCCGGGCTGCGGCGAGACCGGGGCCGGACCGCGCAATCGCTGGTTCTGCAAGGAGCACGCAGGCAAGCTTTCGGCGGCGGAGCAGAAGAGCATCCTCGAACGGAACCGGCGCCTCGCCGCGGAAGGCAAGCTGCCCACGGCCGTCCCCGCGCAGCGGATCGTGCGGCTCCCGGCGAAATCGCCGCGCCCCCGGCGGGCGCTGGACATGAGCTGTCGGGTGGACGGGTGCCCGAATCGATCGCGCGGACCGCGCGCGGGGTTCATCTGCGATCAGCACCGCTCGGAGCTCTCGCCCGACGAGCAGCGGAGCGCCCGCGAGACCTGGAACGCGCGGCAGAAGGCAGGGACGCAGGCGCTGCCGTCGCAAGCGGCGAAGGCGCTCCCGGCTGCCGTGCCGCCGATCGTGCGCAAGGCCGAGTCCGCCGAGGCGTAACCAGCCGTCACCGGACTGCGTATCCCCCGCGGGAGGTTTTGATGCGGTCCTCTGAAGTGACGCCGAAGGCGCTGTACGTTCGCCGCCGCGAGTTCCTCAAGCTCGGAGCCGGGAGCGCGCTCGCCCTCTCCTTGCCCGCGTTCGGAAGAGCGAAGGTCGAGCACGGCGCGAAGCTCCCGGGTGTTCGCGCGAACCCGAGCTACGCCCTGGCGGAGGAGAAGAAGACTCCGTTCGAGGACGTCACCACGTACAACAACTTCTACGAGCTGGGCACCGACAAGTCCGACCCGAGCGAGAACGCCGGCAAGCTCCAGACGCGGCCGTGGACGGTCAGCGTCGAAGGCGAAGTCGGCAAGCCGCGCAAGTGGGACATCGACGAGATCCTCAAGGCGTTCCCGGCGGAGGAGCGGGTCTACCGGCTGCGCTGCGTGGAAGCCTGGTCGATGGTGATCCCCTGGGACGGATTCCCGCTGGCCGATTTCCTCAAGAAGCACGAGCCCACCAGCCGGGCGAAGTACGTCGCGTTCGAGACCGTGGTGCAGCCGCAGCTGCCCGGGATCAAGGGGTACGCGGGGATCCCCTTCCCCTACCTGGAAGGATTGCGCATCGACGAGGCGACGCATCCGCTCACGCTGCTCGTCACAGGCCTGTACGGCGAGGCGCTGCCGAACCAGGATGGGGCGCCGATCCGCGTGGTGATCCCCTGGAAGTACGGCTTCAAGTCGGCGAAGAGCATCGTGAAGATCAAGCTCCAGGAGACGCAGCCGTCCACCACCTGGTCCCAGTACGCCGCCAACGAGTACGGCTTCTACGCGAACGTGAACCCGGACGTCGATCACCCCCGCTGGACGCAGTCGAAGGAGCGCCGCATCGGCGAGATCCTGCGTCGCAAGACGCTGCTCTTCAACGGCTACCCGGAGGTGGCATCGCTCTACGCCGGGATGGATCTGCGGAAGTTCTATTGAAGAAGTCGCTCGGTCCGGTCGCCTTCGCGATCTGCTGCGCGCCGCTCGCCTGGCTGGCGTTCCAGATCGCCACCTCGGGGCTGGGCGCGAACCCGGTCGAAGCGGTGATCGACGATCTCGGCTACGTCGCTTTCGTGCTGCTCGCGCTCACGCTGGCCTGCACGCCGGCCCAACTGGTCCTGGGGTGGAACTGGCCGATCCGCATCCGCAGAATGCTCGGCGACTTCTGCTTCTTCTACGCCTGCCTCCACATGCTGACGTACACGGTGATCGACCAGGGCCTCGACTTCGGGGGGATCGCCACCGACGTGCTCAAGCACAGGTTCGTCTTCCTCGGGATGGCCACCTGGCTCCTGCTGCTGCCGCTCGCGGTCACCTCCACGCACGGTTGGCAGCGCCGGCTCGGCTTCCGCCGCTGGAAGCGGTTGCACCGCCTGGTCTACGTCGCCGGCGGCCTGGCGAGCTTCCACTTCCTGCTCCGGTTCAAGACGCCGCGGGTGGAGACGTTGGCCTGGATGTCGGTGGTGATCGCGCTGCTGCTGGTCCGCGTGGTGGCGGCGGTACGGAGGCGCGCCACAATGGTACAGTCGCCGTGAGATGACTCGCGCCGCGCACATCCTGATCGTCGACGACGACGCCAACCTGCGCCAGAACGTCCACTTCATCCTGGAGAAGGGCGGGATGAAGTCGGCGATGGCGTCCTCGGGTGAAGAAGCGCTGCAGCGCATGCGCACGACCGCGTTCGACGTGGTGCTGCTCGACGTGCAGATGCCCGGGATGGGTGGCCTGGAAGCGCTGCGGATCATGCGTGAACGGCACCCCGACGTCGGCGTGATCATGTGCTCGGTGCTCAAGGACATCGCCGTCGCCGTGGAGGCGATGCATTCCGGGGCGCTGGACTACGTCACCAAGGACTTCTCGCCGCCGGAGCTGATCGCCCGCGTGCGGAAGACGCTCGCGCAGCTGCGCGCTGGCCGGGAGCTGGAGCGCCTCCACGACGTCGAGGCCACCCACGTCGGCCGCCCGCTCGTGCTGGGCAGCTCGCCGAAGATGCGCGCGGTGGTGCAGGTCTCGGACAAGATCGCGGCCAAGCCCGTGACGGTGCTGATCACAGGCGAGAGCGGAACGGGGAAGGAAGTGCTGGCGCGCTACATCCACGCGCGCAGCGACCGGAAGACGAATCCGTTCGTCGCCGTCAACGTCCCGGCCATCCCCTCGAACCTCCTGGAAAGCGAGCTGTTCGGACACGAGCGGGGAGCCTTTACCGGCGCCGACCGGCAGAAGCTCGGCAAGTTCGAGCTGGCGAACGGCGGCACCTTGTTCCTCGACGAGATCGGGGATCTGGCGCTCGATCTCCAGGCGAAGATCCTTCGCGCCTTGCAGGAGCACGAGATCGAGCGGGTGGGAGGAGAGAAGCCGATCCTCCTCGACCTGCGCGTGATCTGCGCGACCAACCGCGACCTCGCGAGGCGAGTGCAGGAAGGGAAGTTCCGCGAAGACCTGTACTGGCGTCTGAAGGTGGTTCCGATCGAGCTGCCTCCATTGCGCACGCGCCGGGAGGACATCCGGGATCTGGCGCAGCATTTTCTCGCGCGCACCGCGGCCGAGCACGGCCGTGCTCCGCAGACCGTCTCCGACGGCGCGCTGCAGCTGCTCGAGCGCTATCCGTGGCCGGGGAACATCCGCGAGCTGGAGAACATCATGGCCCGGATGACGGTGGTCTGCGATTCGGAGGTGATCGAGGAGGCGGACCTGCCGTACGACTTCGCCCTCGCGGCGGTCGCCACGCCCGACGAGGAGAGCGGGCTGCAGAGCCTGGAGGCCGCGATGCTCGCCTTCGAGAAGAGCTTCCTGCGCAAGGCGCTGAAGCGGAACCAGTGGAATCGCAAGCGTGCAGCCGAACAGCTCGAGATCGGGTACTCGACGCTGAAGGCCAAGCTCAAGACCTACGGCATCGTGGCCGGCGACGCCGACGAGGACTGAGGTTCGCTTTCCCGCAGGATGAGCAGGAAGATGCTCCCCTTGCCCGGGGTGCTCTTCACCGACACGGAACCGCCGTGGGCGACCACGATGCGGCGGACGTTCGGCAGGCCCATTCCGAGATGCACGCCGCTGCGCTTGGTGGAGGAGAAGGATTCGAAGAGGTCCTTGATGCGCTCCGGGGGGATCCCGGCGCCCTGATCCTCGACGGCGAGCGCGGCGCGCCCGTTTCCCCCTTCGATGCGCAGGCGCACCGCGGAGCCCGGCTTCGACGCGTCGACCGCGTTCCGTGCGAGGTTCAGGGCCGCGCGCTCGAGAAGATAGCGGTCCCCGAGAGTCCACACCGGCGCCGCTGCATGCGCCACCTCGACGCGCACGCCCGATTCCGCGGCATACGCCTGCGCGCCGTTGCGCACGCTCTCGGCGAAGGCGTTGAGCTCGATGGGGAGGAAATCGGCCGGTTTCACCTCGCGCGTCAGATCCGCGAAGTCCGCCACGAACCGGCGCATGGTGGCCACCTCCGTGGTCAGCGATTCGCGGATGCGCGGCAGGTAGTCGGCGTCGTTGGTCGCGGCGAGGTGCTCGATCTGCTGCAGGATCGTCAGGCGATGGCCGAGATCGTGCGTGACGCCGGCCGCGATCTGTCCAGCGGTCCGGAAGCGTTCCTCCAACTCGAGCGAGGCGAGCATGCGTCGCGCGAGCAGGTACCCGAACACGATCGAGAGGAAGAGCGTGACGAACGCGCCGAGGCCGAGGAATCCGAGCGCGGACCTCGCGCCGCGCAAGGCTTCTTCCGCGGGCTGCTCGACCGCGATGGTCCAGGCGGGGTCCGGCAACGACGCCCAGCCGGCGAGGACGTCCCGGCCGGGCGGGTTCTGGAACCTGACGGCGGCGGGCGCGCCTTTGACGAACGCCGTAGCCAGCGAGGACTCCGCGACCGGTTCTCCGCTCAGCACCGCGGCGCGCATCGAGCCGGCGCCTGCCGCGAGCAGGCGCCCGGTGCGATCGAAGGCGAGCGCGTATCCCTGCTCGCCGACACGGATGCGCTGCACCTGCCGTTGGAGCTCGAGGAGATCCAGGGTGGTGCACACGGCGCGGCCCTGCTTGCCGGAGGGGACGCAGGCATCCATCGCGGGAACGAGCTCGGCCAGGTAGGTCTCGGACAACACTTCGGTCCCGCGCAGCGCAGCAGCGATCTGTGCGGGGGTCAGCATGCGCGGCAGCGAGCGCGCAGGCGTCTCTGCGGACACCAGGAGCAGCTTGCCAAGGCTCGGCGCGTCGAGCGACACGTCCGCGAGCTTCCGCTCTGCGTCCACTTCGGTCCCCACGGCCATTGCGAGGGCGCGCAGCATCTCGCGCTGCTGCGCGATGTAGGTGGCGACGCGCGCGGCCGCCTGCTCCGCGATCGCTTTCAACGCGTCCTGTGAGGCCCGCTCGCCTCGCTGGCGAAGAATCTGCAGGCCGAATGCCGACAGGAGCAGCAGCGGCAGAACGCCGCTCGCTGCGACCAATGCCGCCAGAAGAAGGGCGATGCGGCGCCGTGTCACTGCTCGGTCTCCCATTCGGGCAGTGTTTCGAGGAGCTCGAACGGTCCGAGACGGGGATTCTTGATCCGCGCATCTATTACGGCGAGCTGATCCCGCGTGCAGATGAATGCGACCGGAGGGTCATCACGCAGGACTGCATTCGCGGCCACCCAATCCCGAGCGTCGATCGCGCGATCCATCTCGGGGTTCGAGTATCCCGTGAGATTCTCGGGAGAGTCCGAGCGCCAGACGAGCGCCATCAGGGTTAGCGGCCAACGCAGAGGGCGAGCCGTGACCATTTCGAAATCGCCTGCTCGTAGCCGCGCCAGCACTTCCTCGGGAGCGAGCTGGGCGACATCCCCGCCGCGCTCTCCGAGAGCACGGCGCGCGGCCAGTGCAAGGCGCTCGAACGGTCCCCAACTGAGGATCCGAAGAGGGGCGCCGGGCGGAACCGGGGCTTGATTCGTGCCGCCTTTTTCCATGCACTCCGCATCGGCGTATGCGCGATCACGCACTTGAGGCGAAGCCAGCAACTGCGCGAGTAGAACCCGGTCGGTGCGCGCCAGTTTGCTGTTGAGCATGATCGCATCCGCGTTGTGCCCGGCGGCGCGAACGATCTGCAAGGACGGCACGCCGCGGAAGAACTCCAGCCACCGCGATTCCAGGTCCACGATCGCGTTGGCGTCGCCTTTCAACGTATGCACAAACGCGTCGCGTGGGGTCGCATACGCGGCCACGTAGACATCGTTGATCCGGCCCGCCTCGGCGTGCCGGCGAACGAGGTGCAGTTCTGTCCCGGTCTTCGCGGCCACGGCGAACGGACCACTCCCCATGAACCTCCCTCCCGATTCGCGGAAGACGTGGGTCTGAAGCAGCAACGCGTCTGCCGGCAAGCCTCGTTCGCGCGATTCGATGAGCAGCCCTCCATCGGATGGAGTCACCCGAAGACCAGTTGGCTGCAGAGAACGAACCACGTCATCGGCCGTTACGGGGGTGCCATCGCTGAACGTGGCGTCAAGCCGGAGATGGACGCGGATCAAGTCCCCGGAGACGCGCTCGATCCGGTCGGCAAGGAGAGGGCTCAGTTCTCCAGCCGCATCCAGGGTGACGAGCTTCTCGAATACCCAAGGCTTGGCGATCGACGCCAAGCCTGAGTCGGGCCCTGGCGAAAGCTCGCCGAGGGGCCCCCACATCGCGATTCGCAAGACGAGGCTTTCGCGCGGGGGGCGCCCGGTGCAAGAGACGATCGCGAGCAAGAAGAACAGGCGCACGCTGCGTCACGTTTCGCAGCGTCGCCGAGTGCAGTCAACCTCCGCGTCTGGCCTAGGCCACCGGAGGCGTGAGAATGATGGACGAGCAGGCAGTGGGCGCGCGGACGGACTTCCTCTTCGATCGATTGATCTTCATGGTCTCCCCTCGGATCAGGCTGCTTGGGTCCACCCTTGCTCCGGAAATTCCGCGAGGTAGCGGTGGACGACGCTTTCGCGGAAGCTCACTTCGAACATCTCCTTCTTGCAGGCCACCTCGTCGCGGCGGCCGGTCTTGAGGTACTTGCCGCCGAGGCAGCCGCCGACGCACACCGGCAGGTACGGGCAGTCTCCGCACTTCTCCCAGGGGCGGAGCTCGGTGAGCGGCGCGATCTTCTCCGCAGCGTCGGACGCGACCTGCGCGACTTCGAGCCCCGGCAGGCCCGCTACGACCGGGCACTTGTAGACGCGGCCTTCGGGATCGATGGTGTAGTTGTTCTTCCAGTGCAGCTCGCAGGGGCCGAGCATTCCCTCGAGCGTTGCGCCTTCGCTGATCGCCGGCGTCATCCGGCGGCGCTCGATCGACTTGTTGAGCTGCACCAGCGTCTGCGTTTCCTGCCGCTCGCTGCAGCCGGTGCAGGTCCCGGTGCCCTGCCGCTGCGTGTCGACCATCGGCCGGAACATCACGCCGGCGAGCAGCTTTGCCACGCCGCTCTTCTCCAGGCGATCGAGCAGCTTTTCGAACGAGGCGGCCTGATCGGGGAAGAAGTGCCCGCTCACGTACACCTTCGATCCCGCGCGGGCGAGCGCGACCACGTTCTCGAAGATGACGTCGAACGACCCGCGACCGTCGCGGTAGACCCGCATGCGATCGTGCGTCTCCTTGTCGCCGTCGAGCGTGACCTTGAACGTCCCGTTGCCGAACGACTCCATCTGCTTCGCGAACGCGGCGTCGAGGTGGACTCCGTTGGTCGTCATCTCCCAGGTGAAGGTGCCGCCGCGCGCTTTCATCGACGCGGAGAGCACCTCCGCGGTCCGCAGGCAGTAGTCCTTCCGCGTGGTGGGCTCTCCCCCGAAGTAGTGGACGTGCAGCCGCCGCAAGCCCCGCTCGTCGATGCGGCGCAGCAGCCATTCCAGCGTCGCGTCCTCCGTCGGAGACGACATCCTGGTGAACGCCGGATGCTCCTTCTGGAAGCAGTAGCTGCAGGCGAGGTTGCACTGGAGCGTGGGCATCAAGGTGACTTGCAGGGTCCCCGGGACGCCGTCGCTCGCCTTTTCCAGATGCGCCCGCACGCGCTCGTCGTCCTCGTCGCGGCCGCGGACGAGGAACCGGTCCTCGAGGAGGACGTCCTGCGTCTCGCGCTCGCCGGCATCCACCGCTTCGCTTCCTGACGTCCAACGCGCGATCGCGGCCCGCGTCGCCTCGTCGATTCCGACGTATCGATCTTCGAGCACGTTGTAGAGGACGTGCTCGCCGGGCCGGACGTTCTCGTAAGCGACGGTGAATCTCGAGAGCTGCATCGCTCTCGACGCTACGCAATGGCGATGCCAGCCATTTCGGGCGGGCGCTCGCCAGAGGAGACAAGCCAGCTTTTCGGCCCGCGGGCCAGCGATCGGGCCGCCTTCGCGAGGCTCGGAATCCAGCCCCACGCGGCGCTGCTCGTCGTCGCCGATCGGCGCCGCGCCAGAAAAGCGCATCGCCCGCGCCGGCTTTCTCCCGGGAGCCAGAAGACGGGCCGGTGTGGCTAGAATGCGGGCCCCGCGCTGGCGCGCCACTTGCTCGAACGATGATCCGTGACGGGCGAAGAGATCATCGCGGTGCGACACCTCCAGGCAGGAGGGCGTTCGATCACCGTCCAGTTCTTCCGGAACGAGGGCGGGTCGGTCGCGGGGCGGGCCGTGCTCGGCGCCGAGGACACGCCGATCGTCGACGGTCCCGATCCCGACGCGGTGCTCGACGTCTTCCGCGACGTGATGGACGGGCTGTTGCTCGCGCGGCAGCCCGCCTGATCGCTCAGAGCGAGCGAAGGCGTCGCGCTGCCGCGGTGCCGAGCACGGCAGCGGCGGCGAAGGCAACGCCGAGGAGCACCCAGACCGCGGTCCCGTGCATCGACGCGCCTTGCTCGATCGCCTCCGCGCTCGGCAGCAGCGATCCGGCCCAGGCATAGAGCACCGTCCCCGGCGCCATCCCGAGAGCGGTGCCAATGACGAGGTCGCGCAACCTCATCTGCGTCAGGCCGAGCACGGCATTGCTCGGCGTGAACGGCAGGATCGGCGAGAGGCGCACCAGCGCGACCGTCACCATGCCGCCACGCGCCGCCAGCTCTGCCAGCGCACGAGCTCTGGGGCGTTCGAGCAATGCCTGCGCCGCCGCGCTCGCGCCGAGTGCACGTGCGACCGCGAACGATGTCGCCGCGCTTGCCACCGCGGCGGCGAGCGAGATCGCTGCTCCCCAGGGGCCGTACAGCCAGCCGCAGGCGACGATCAGGGGGATGATCGGGAGCAGGAGCAGCGTCATCAGATAGGTCGCGGCGAACGTGGCGATCGTTCCGGGCCAGCCGATCGCGTGGACGAGCTTCGCGCCGTCCACGATCCATCGCAGCAGCGGAAGCTGCCGGACCAGCAGATAGAGCACGAACAGGAGCGCGAGGACCGCCAGCACGCGCGCGGCCTTCGGCACCGCCATCTAAGGCTTCTTGAACAACGGATCGTCGGCGAGCTGCCCGTGCGCCTCCGCCCGTGCCTCCGCCTGGAGCGCTTCCCATTCGCGACGCTCCACCTCGTCCATCCGGTTGAGCGCGAAATCGAGCCGGGTGCGCGCTCTCACCGCACGCGCCCTGGCGGCCTGCGCCTCCGACCTCGCGGCGGTGAGGAGGTCGGCGGCCTCCAGCGGGGGCACCCCGGGTGCCCGGGCGCGCTCCGACTTCGCGGCGGCCGCGCGCTCCGCCGCCTCCGCTTCGTCCAGCTCCTTTTGCGATTCGAGCGCGAGCCTTTCGGCCGCGCTCTTCACCCGATCTGCGCCGGCCTGGGCGACGCGCGCCTCGCGCTGTGCGCGCGCCTGCGCCTCCAGGTGCTGCATCCTGAGGATCAGCTCGTCCGCCTCGTCCGGCATGGAGGAAGCATACACCCGCGGATCGTCGCTGACCGGTGCGGCCCGCTCGCCCATCCGGAGTGAGTGCGGAGAGACCAGCGTCACGCCGGCTGCAAGCGCAGCAGCGTGATCTCCGGAGGCGCGAAGACGCGCATCGGGGGGCCCCAGAACCCGGTGCCCCGGCTGACGTAGAGCTGCGAGTCGCCGCGCCGGTGCAATCCGGCCAGATACGGCTGAGCCAGCGCGACCAGCCAGCTGAACGGCCAGATCTGCCCGCCGTGCGTATGCCCGGAGAGCGTCAGGGGGACGCCGTGGCGCGCCGCTTCCGCGAACTGACGCGGCTGGTGCGCGAGCAGCACCAGCGCCTGTGAGGAGTCGCGGCCGCGCAGCGCGGCGCCGAGATCGGGATCTCCCGTCGGATCCTCGATCCCGGCGAGCTCCAGCCCCGGCGCAATCTGCACCCGCTCGTTGCGCAAGGGACGGACGCCGAGCGTGGGCAAGTGCGCGTACCATTCCTCCACGCCCGAGTAGTACTCGTGGTTGCCCGTGACGAAGAACACGCCATGCTTCGGCTGGAGGGTGGCGAGGGGCGCGACGTGCTCGCGGATCTCGTGCACCCGTCCGTCGACCAGGTCCCCGGTGATCGCCACCAGGTCGGGCGCGAGCGCCCGGATCTGCTCGACGACGTGCGCCACCCAGTCGCGGCGCAGCAACGGCCCGACGTGGACGTCCGAGATCTGCACCAGCCGGAACCCGGCCAGCCCGGCGGGCAATCCGCGGAGCTTCACCTCCACGTCCTTGATCTGCACGCCGTCGATCGCGCTGTGGACGCCCGCCGCCGACAGCCCCGCCACCACCCCGCCCACGCCCGCAGCGAGAGTCCGCGCGAGGAGCAGGCGCCGCTCGGGATCCGGGTCGACCGGTGCGCGCACGCGGGCGAACACGAACGCGACCAGCCGCCCGAGATCGGCGATGCCCAGGAAGGCGACGAGGAGGAAGCCGACGCCCATCCAGACGAACGCCACCCAGATCGCCGGGCGCACGGCCGAGGTATGCAGCACGCGCGAGGCGATCAGCGTCGCGGGCATCGCGATCGCCAGGGCGATCACGGCGAAGGTGAGCGCGCGAGCCCAGTGGGGCGGCAGATGCGGATCGCGGATGAGCCGGGCCCAGATGTAGTAGTGCATCCCGCCGACGAGGCTCAGCGCGACGGCGAGAAAGATGAAGAACGGGAGACGCGCCACCGCCGAAAGATGCCTCAGCTCAGGTTTCGGTGCTCAAGAGCGCCTTCACCCGGTCCGCTTCCAGACGCACCCACAGGACCTTCTCCTGGCTGACGATCACGCTCCCGGGCGCGGCGCCTTTGGGCTTGCGCAAGTACTTGCAGCGCGTCCAGGCCACTTCGACGCCGTCGGCGGCGCGCGCCGACGAGAAGTGCGCCGCGAGCAGCGCGGCATCGCCGAGCGTGCGTGGGTCCGGCGATTCGCCGGCTCCGGGCACCACCACGTGCGCACCCTGGACACCGCGCGCGTGCAGCCAGAGATCGTTGCCGCGCGCCACCCGCAGCGAGAGCGCATCGTTGTCGCGCGCGCTGCGGCCGACGAGGATCGGCGCGCCGGTTCGCGAGCTGAACTTCCGGTAGGGGAGCCGTGGACCCTGGACGTGTCTCTGCGCCCGCGGCGAGGCAGGCGTCCCGGCCTCGCCGGCGGCAAGCTCGGCGGCCTCGCGGGCGGATTCCGCCTGCGACAGCGCCGTCTCGGTGCGCGCGAGCTGATCGCTGACCTCCGCGCGGCGGGCCGCGATGCGCGCGGCCGCCGCCTGGTAGCGCCGGGCGCGCCGCAGCCAGCGCTGCGCGTTGTCCGCAGCGCTCAGCGCCGGATCGAGCGGAATGACGATCTCCGCAGGCCGGCCTTCGGCGTCCGTCCGCGACCAGTCCTGCACGCGCGCCTCTCGCGCGCCCCGCGGCAGGCGCGACGCCACCGGAAGCAGCAGCTCGGCGTTGGCGCGATCCTCGGCCGCGCGCAGGGCGCGCGTCGCGTCGCCTTCGACGGCGGCGAGAGTGCGCTTCAGCTTCTGCACGCGCGAGCGGAGGCGCGCCACCACCTCCTTCCGCCGGGCGGCGACGCCTTTCTCTTCCTCCGCGGCGAGCGCCTCGCGCACCAGGCGATCGCGCGCGGGCAGCGGCGCCGCATCGCCCAGCGAGACCTCTTGCGCCGGCGGATAGACGCTGCCCGGCCTGCGCAGCGCGCCCGACGAGGCCCAGACGATCTTGCCGCCGTCGACCTCGACCACGAGCAGGGCTTCTTCCGCGATCAGCGCCCGTTCGCCGAACTCGAGCCGTGGCGAGGCGGTGCGCCGGTCCGGCGCGACGATCAGCGAAGCGCCGGTGAGCCGCGATCCTTCGAGCGCGTTGCGCAGCGTCGCCTGGGATCGGGGCGCCGTGTCCGCGGACGTCGGCCGCTCTTCGGCGAGCGCGGCCATGCGCAGGCGGGCATCGACGACCGCCAGCGCGGTGCGGCCGGGCAGACGGAGCTGGAGCACCGAGACTTGCGGCGACGGCAGCCAGAGCTTCTGCAGCGACGCGCCGAGCAGGGCGCGCAGCTCGAGGAGCAGCCGCTTCCGATCTTCATCGCTGATTGTCTGGGGGGGCACTACAGACCTGCTGACTTCGGAACCCGCGGGCGGCCTCGCAGAGTTCGGAGGCCGCCCGGAACGTCCGGGCTACTTCTTTCGCGAGCTCTTCCGCTTCTTCGTGGATCGCTTTGCGCCCTTCTTCGCGCCTTTCTTCGAGCCCTTCTTCGCAGCCATCAGGTCCTCCTCCCGTCCCGAAGTGTCGCTCCGACGGAGCTTGCATGCACGATACAGACGCAGATCCGAAGCGTCAAACATCTGGATCCACTTCGCGGCGCTTGAAGGAGGCCGGCTGCGGTCGCTAGAGTGCTCTGCAGCCATGCGTCAGCTCTCTCTCTTCCCCTGCGACAGCGCGCCGAAGTCGGAGCCGCGCGTCGCCATCGCCGCCGAGCCGGCGGAGCGGCCGTCGCGCATCCACGTCGTTCCCGACGGCGCGAGCCTGGTGCTCGCGTCGCAACTCTCCTCGCTGCTTCGCGAGCCCGTCGAGGTGGAGCTGACCGACAACGCCTGGACCATGGTCAGCTACCGGCGGGTGCAGGGCCGCCTCCGCTTCCGCCTGCACCACATGTTCGCGGGCGCGCACGATCCGGTGATGCGCGCGCTCGCCGGCTTCACCGGCCGCAACCGCCGCGCGCATGGCCGGGCGATCGACGAGTACGTGCGGGAGAACCGGCAGTTGATCCGGCCGGTGGCGCCGCGCCCGGAGGCGCCGCTCGCTCCGCGCGGGCGGGTCCACGATCTGGCCGAGATCTACGCGGCGCTCAATGCCCGCGAGTTCGACGGCGCGGTCCACGCGCGCATCGGATGGGGGCGCCGCAGCGCGGGAGGGCGGCGGCGCTCGATCAAGATGGGCGTGTATTTCCACGACCAGAAGATCATCCGCATCCATCCCGCCCTCGACGACGCGCGGGTGCCGCGCTACTTCGTGGAGATGGTGGTCTTCCACGAGATGCTCCACCAGATCCATCCGCCCGCGGTCGACGCGGCGGGCCGCCGCATCGTCCACGGTCCGGCGTTCCGTTCCGCGGAGCGAAGGTTTCCCGGCTATGCGCGGGCGCGCGCCTGGGAGAAGGCGCACCTGCATCTGTTGCTGCGGCAACGCTCCTGAACCGGCAGATCCCGCGGGGGTGCAGGCGAGGCTACCCTGCGCGAGCCTTGTTCCGTCCGCTCCTTGCCTTCCTGCTGGTCGCCGCCTGCGCGACGCCGTACCAGCCGTTCGAAGGGCGCCCCGTCCTCGCCGCGATCGAGTTCGAAGGCAACGACAGCATCTCCAGCGGCGAGCTGCTCAGCCACATCGCCACCGCACCGACCAGCGGGTTGTTCAGCAAGACGGCGCGGTACTACGACGCCGATCTGTTCGCCATCGACCTGAAGCGGATCGAGCGCTGGTACAACCAGAAAGGCTTCTACGAGGCGAAAGTGCTGGGCGTCGACGAGAAGCGCGACGACAAAGGACGCGTCACGCTGGTGGTGAAGATCCACGAGGGCCGCCGCGCGTTCGTCGACAAGATGGATTTCGTCGGACTGGAGAGCCTGCCGCCCGGCGAGCTCTCCGACATCGACGACGAGCTTCCCATCCATCCGGGCGACGCCTTCGACGAGGACGTGTACGACAAGGCAAAAGACGTCCTGCAGCAGCAGCTCCGCGACCACGGGTTTGCCCAGGCCCGCGTCGGCGGACGGGTAGAAGTCGCGCCCGCAGCCGGGACGGCGCACATCATCTTCCAGGTCGATCCGGGGCAGCGCTACAAGTTCGGCAAGGTGGAAGTCACCGGGAACAACCGGGTGGCCGCCGACGAGATCGCCTTCGCCACCGGAATCGATCCCGGCGATCCGTATTCCCCGAAGGCGATCGCGCTCGCCCAGCAGCGCGTCTACAACCTCGGCGCGTTCTCGGGCGTCCGCGTCGGGCTGGAGCCGCTCGGGGAAACGCCGGAGGCGAATGTCCGGGTCAACGTCCGCGAGGCGCCGTTCCAGACGATCCGCCTGGGCATCGGCGGCTCCGCCGAGGAAGGCCGCTGGGAGCTGCCGCGGCTCCGCGCCGAATACACGAACCGCTCCTTGCTCGGCGGTTTGCGCCGGCTCGAGCTGGCGAGCACGGCCGGGTACGCATTCGTCCCCAGCCCGTTTCCCACCCAGTACGATGCCGCGCACTCCGGGATCACCACCCTGAGCAGCGCGCAGCTGACGGTGCCGAACATCTTCGTCCCGGGTCTGGAGTGGATCAGCCGCCTCGAATATGCGCGCGAGATCCAGAGCGGCTTCTCGTACCAGGACGTCGCTGCCCGCACCGGCGGACTGTACAGGCGCGGCCCGCACGCGGTCAGCGCCTCGCTCAACTTCATCCGGTACTTCAACGTCGATCTCCGCGGCACCGAGCTCGCGAAGGTGCTCCAGGCGGGCGTCCCCGGCGTGGTGGGCGACTGCCCCATCGCGTGCACGCTGACGTATCCCGAGCTGCGGTACACCTACGACGGCCGCGACAACGTCATCGAGCCCAGCCAGGGCTTCTTCACCAGCATCGGGCTCCAGCAGACGCTG
>DASREU010000369.1:0-15443 GCA_035651935.1 Myxococcales bacterium
ATCGTCGGAGAACGCGGAGGCGATCACCACGATCACCGCGAGCGCCGCCCCGAGCAGGCCGGTGAAGGCGCTCGAGACCACGGCCCGCGCCGGAGCGATCTCCGGCTCCGGCGGACGCGCCGGCTGCGGCTTGGTGATCGGCCGCCGGGCCGGCTCCGCTCGCGGAGGCGGCGGAGGAGCCGGTTCGGCGGGCTTCGAAACAGGGCCCTCGTCGAGCTCGAGATCCTCGGCTCCTGAGCGCTCCTCCTCGCCGGCGGCGGCGCGGGGCGCGGGAGAGTCGAGCGGAATGTTCAGGGCTGCCGGAGCAGCGGGCTCGGCCGCGCCGTTCGTCGCCGCCGGCAACGGCGGATCGAGCGACGGCAGCGGAGCGTCGAGGGCGACTGCCGGCGGCATCGACTTGTGCGCGGTCTCGATCTCGAGCTCGAGATCGTCGAGCCCGTTCGCCGCGGGCGCTTCCGTCGCCTTCGCCGCGGGCGCCGGGGGAGGGACGGGGGGATCGAGGCCGGCCGAGAGCGGCGAGTCGCCGGTCAGCTCCGCCATCCCGAACAGATCGTCGACATCGAGCCGCCGCGCCGCGCCGTCGTCGGTCTGGACGGCGGCTGTCGAGCGAGGTGCGCTGGTCCGCAAGGGCCCGGTGCTCGGCTTGACCGGACCGGTCGAAGGCTTCCCGGTCGCGCGCAACGGTCCGGTGGACGGTTTCACGGGTCCGGTGGACGGTTTGACGGGGCCGGTGGACGGTTTGACGGGGCCGGTCGACGGTTTCACTGGCCCCGTCGACGGTTTCAGCGGTCCTGTCGATGGTTTGACGGGGCCGGTGGATGGCTTGACCGGGCCCGTCGATGGCTTGACCGCTCCAGGCCGCGCCGGAGCTGCAGGCTTGGCCGTACCGGCGAGTCCCGATCGCGCCAGCGCAGCCGCACCGAGGGACGACAGGTCGATGGTCGTACCGGGGGCCGACGGCTCGGATGCCGCCGCGCCGGGCTTCCGGACCTGGAAGACGTTCTTGCATGACGTGCAGCGGACCCGTACGCCGCGGTCTGTCACCTTTTCGTCGGCGATCCGGAACTTCGATTGGCACGTGGGGCACTGAACGACCACGGTGGCATTCTCGCCCGTAGCCTGCCTTTCTGACAAGGAATTGCCCTCTCGGACAGGGTGCGAGGACCGCGCCTTGACACACACCGACGCATGTGGACTGATCGTGCGCACCGCTTCGCGTCAAGAACGCTCGTCAGCTTCCCACGACCGTGGAGTTTCCAGAATGAGCGAGCAGGATCAGGCTCCCGCTGCCGAAGCGGCCAATGCCGCACCGCAGGGTGAACGCAAAGAGCCCAAGGTCATCAAGCGCTACACGAACCGGAAGCTCTACGACACGGTGGAGAGCCGGTACGTGACCCTCGACGAGATCGCCCAGATGATCAAGGGCGGCGCGGAAGTGAAGATCATCGACAACCGGTCGAAGGAAGATCTCACTTCGGTGACGCTGGCGCAGATCATCTTCGAGGAGGAGAAGAAGCGCTCGCAGATGCCGTTGGGCGTCCTCCGGGAGATCATCCGGCACGGCGGCGAAGCGGTGGCGGGCTTCTACGCGGAGAAGGCCGGCACCCTTGCGGGCAAGCTGGGGGAGCTGCGCACCAAGACGGAGACGATCCGCGACGAGCTCGAGCAGAAGATGCGCGGCGTCACCGGCATGTTCCGCAAGGAAGGCGAGGGCGCCGCGAACCCGGTGAAGGAAGTGATGGCGGCGGGAGAGCGCGCGGTCGACGAGCTGCGGGGCAAGGTGGATACGGCCGTGAAGAGCGTCGTCGAGTCCCTCGGCGGCCCCGCGGCGGCGGAGATCGATCGGCTGCAGAAGCGCGTCCAGGAGCTGGAGAAGAAGCTCGCCGAGTTGACGAAGGGCGCGTGACGCTGGCGGAGGCGCTGGAACCGCTGTATCGCGGGTACCTGCGCCGGCTCGAGGAGATGGTTTCGCGCCTGCCGGACGGCGCTGCGCTCACGGAGCGGACCACCCGCGGCGAAGACGGCAAGCACGTGCTGGGCGGCTGCGGGCTGCCGCTGCGATCCGACGTCATCGATGCCCGCGACGGTCACATCTGGGAGGTCCACGGCGCGAAGCCCGACGACCCCTCTCTGCACGCGGCAATCGCCGGTTCCGTCGAGATCCGCTTCGAGCCGGGGAACTGGGAGGAGCTGCCGGTGGTCTGCGGCTTTGCGCGCGAGCCGTCGCCGCAGGAGACGGAAGAGTTGGCGAACCTGTTCCACGCCTTCGCCGTCGTCGCCTGGCACGGCGGGTTCTCCGCGGGGCGCGAGGATCGCTGGCTGCGCCGGGCCCACGGCGCTCGCGTGGAGCTGCGCGGGGATGAGCTCTGGGCCATCCTGGACCTCGGCACCTGCCCGCCGGTTGCCGTCGAGGCGCTCTGTTTCGCTCTCGCCGGATACGGCGAGGAGTGCGGCCCGCTCGCCTGGGTGCGCATCGGCGGGAAGGCCTGAGTCGCGGTTGATCGTCGCCGCGCTCCAGCGCATACATCACGCCGCCATGCTCGAAGGCTTCCATCCCGCGGTTCGCGCCTGGTTCGAGAGCCGCTACGGCACGCCGACGGAGCCGCAGTCGCTCGGATGGCCCAGGATCCAGGCCGGCGAGGACACGCTGATCGCCGCTCCGACCGGATCGGGCAAGACGCTCGCCGCGTTCCTCGGCTGTCTCGATCGGATGATCCACGAGGGCGACGGGCTGCGCGACGAGACGCAGGTGCTGTACGTCTCGCCGCTGAAGGCGCTGGCGAACGACGTCCGGATGAACCTGCTCGAGCCGCTCGCGGAGCTCCGGCGCATGCCGGGCGTGCCCGAGATCCGCGCCCTGGTGCGCACCGGCGATACCCCGCAGTCCGAACGGCAGGCGATGCTGCGCAATCCGCCGCATGTGCTGGTCACGACGCCGGAGAGCTTCTATCTCCTCCTCACCAGCGCCAGCGGGCGGAAGATGCTGGCGACGGTCCGGACCGTGATCCTCGACGAGATCCATGCCGTGGCGCGCGACAAGCGTGGCGCGCACCTGGCGCTCTCGCTCGAGCGGCTCGACGCGCTGTGTGGGCGCAGGTGCGTGCGGGTGGGGCTCTCGGCGACCCAGCGGCCGATCGAGGAGATCGGGCGATTCCTCACCGGCGGCCGGCCCTGCGCGATCGTGGAGAGCGGATCGCGGCGGCCGCTCGACGTGGAGGTGGAAGTGCCGCGCGACGAGCTGTCCTGCGTCGCGTCGAAGGAGCAGCGCGGGGAGACCTGCGCGCGAGTGGCGGAGCTGGTTCTCGCGCACCGCACCACGCTGGTGTTCGTCAACACCCGCCGGCAGGTGGAGCGGGTTGCGCACCAGCTCGGGCAACTGCTCGGCGAGGACCAGGTGGTCGCGCACCACGGCAGCATGTCGCGGACCACGAGGCTCGCCGCCGAGGAGAAGCTGAAGCGCGGAGAAGTTCGCTGCGCGGTGGCGACGGCGTCGCTGGAGCTCGGCATCGACGTCGGAGCGGTCGATCTGGTGGTGCAGCTGGAATCGCCGCGCAGCTTCTCGGTCGCCTTGCAACGGATCGGCCGCGCCGCGCACCATCGCGGCGGCGTTCCCAAGGGCAGGCTCTTTCCCGCGACGCGCGATCAGCTCGTCGAGTGCGCGGCGCTGATCCGCGGAGCGCGGCGGGGCAATCTGGAGATCACGCGCATTCCGCAGTGGCCGCGCGACGTCCTCGCCCAGCAGCTCGTCGCCATGGCAGCGTGCGAGGATCTCGAGGAGGACGCGGCCTTCGCCCTGGTGCGGCAGGCGTGGCCGTACCGCGAGCTGCCGCGAGCGGAGTTCGACGCGCTGATCGAGATGCACGCGGAAGGCGTGGCGCGGCGGGCGGGCCGCGCGCAGGGCGCCCGGCTGCACCGCGACGGTGTGAACCGGGTGGTGAAGGCGCGGCGCGGATCGCGCATCGCGGCGATCACCAGCGGGGGCGCCATCCCCGAGACCGCGCAGTACGCGGTGATCGCCGAGCCCGAAGGCGTCACCATCGGCCAGGTCGACGAGGACTGGGCGGTGGAGAGCATGGCGGGCGACATCTTCCTCCTCGGCAACGCGAGCTGGAAGATCCGCCGGGTGGAGGCAGGGCGGGTGCGGGTGGAGAACGCGCACGGAGCGCCTCCATCGGTGCCGTTCTGGAACGGAGAAGCCCCGGGGCGGACCCCCGAGCTGTCGGAGGAGGTGTCGCGGCTGCGCGAGGAGCTCGAGCCGCTGCTCGACGATGTGCCGCGCGCGGAGGAATTCCTCGTCCGCGAGTGCTCGGTGCCGCAGGGCGGCGCGGAGCAGATCGTCCGGTACCTGCGTGCCGGCCGCGACGCGCTCGGCGCCTTGCCCACACAGCGCACCCTGATCGCGGAGCGGTTCTTCGACGAGGCCGGCGGGATGCAGCTCGTGATCCACGCCCCGTTCGGGGCGCGGCAGAACCGGGCCTTCGGCCTGGCCCTTCGCAAGCGCTTCTGCCGCACGTTCGACTTCGAGCTCCAGGCGGCGGCGACCGACGAAGGCATCCTCCTCTCGCTCGGTCCGCAGAACAGCTTTCCGCTGGAGTCGGTCTTCGACTTCCTCGCTCCCGGCACCATCGACGAGATGCTGACGCAGGCCGCGTTGCGCGCACCGATGTGGGGGGTGCGCTGGCGCTGGAACGCGACCCGGTCGCTCGCCGTGCTGCGGTCGCGCGCGGGAAAGAAGATCCCTTTCAACATCCTCCGCATGCGCACCGACGACCTGCTGGCGCAGGTCTTTCCGGCGCAAGCGCAATGCCAGGAGCACGCCACCGGCGCCATCGAACCGCCCGATCACCCGTTGGTCCGCGAGACCCTGCGCGACTGCCTGACCGAGGCGATGGACATCGAGGGGCTGAGGGCGCTCCTCGGCCGGATCGACCGCGGCGAGCTGCGGCTGATCGCGCGCGATACGCCCGAGCCCTCGCCGCTCTCGCACGAGATCCTCAACTCGGCGCCGTACGCGTATCTCGACGACGCGCCGCTCGAGGAGCGGCGGTCGCGGGCGGTGCAGTTGCGGCGCACGCTGGACCCGGCCGATGCGGCCTCGCTGGGCGCCCTCGACGCGGCGGCGATCGCGGAGGTGGTTTCGCAGGCGGCGCCGGATCTGCGCTCCGCGGACGAGCTGCACGATCTGCTGCTCACGCTGGTGCTGCTGCCGGAATCGGAAGGCGCGCAGTGGCAGCCGTGGCTGGAGGAGCTGCGCGCCGGGGGGCGGGCGGTGCTGCGCGACGGCTTCTGGCGCGCCGCCGAGCGGAGCGGGGCGGAGCTGCTCGACGCGGTCCGGGGCTGGGTGGGGATCACCGGACCGGTCACCGCGGCGGAGCTGGCGGGAAAGCTGGGCGTGGCGAGCGTCGAGGCGGAGCTGGCGTTGCTGGAGAACGACGGGCTCGTCCTCCGTGGCCGGTACCGGGAGGGCTCGACCGAGACCGAGTGGTGCGAGCGGACGCTCCTCTCGCGCATCCATGGCCTGACGCTCGGACGCCTGCGGCGCGAGATCGAGCCCGCGACCACGCAGGACTTCTTCCGCTTCCTCTTCCGCTGGCAGCATGTCGCGCCCGGAACGCAGCTCCACGGAGCGCAGGGATTGTCGGAGGTCATCGGGCAGTTGCAGGGGTTCCAGGCCGCGGCGTCGGCGTGGGAGGGCGACGTCCTGGCTGCGCGGCTCGCGCGCTATGACAAGGCGCTGCTCGATCAGCTCTGCTTCTCCGGCGAGATCGCGTGGGGGCGGCTGGCTTGCGCGGACGAGTCGCCCCGGCGCATGCCACCGGGCCGTGCGACGCCCATCGCCCTCGTGCGCCGCGAGGATCTGCCCTGGCTGCTCGACGCGACGCGCGGCGGCACCGAGCCGCTGGGCGACCGGGCGCGCTTGCTGCTGGCGCTGCTCGAGCAGCGCGGCGCGCTCTTTCCCCACGAGCTGCGGGCCGTCACCGGACTCTCGCAGCGCGAGCTCAACGAAGCGCTTTGGGAGCTGGTCTCCGGTGGGCGCGTGACGTGCGACGGGTTCGGCGCCTTGCGCGGCCTGCTCGAGGGCAAGTCGGGCGCGGCGGGACGCTGGTCGCTCTTGCGCGCATACGAGGCGGAGCAGCGGCAACCGGAGTGGCTGGAGAAGCTCGGGCGGCAGTACCTGCGCAGGTACGGGGTGGTGTTCCGCGATCTGCTGGCGCGCGAGCCGCGCTGCCCGCCCTGGCGCGAGCTCCTCCAGATCTACCGGCGGCTGGAGGCGCGCGGCGAGATCCGCGGCGGGCGCTTCGCGCAGGCCTTCTCCGGGGAGCAGTTCGCGCTGGCCGAGGCGGTGGACGCCTTGCGCGCGGTGCGGAAGCGGCCGGGCGCGGGGAACGAGCGGGTCGCGTTGAGCGCCTGCGATCCGCTGAACCTGGTCGGGATCCTCACACCCGGGGCGCGGGTGCCTGCGCTGCCGCAGAACCGCGTCGCCTTCGTGGACGGCGTGCCCGACGACGGCGCGGCGCTGCGCACCGCCTGACCCAGCCGTCAGTGCGTTTGCGGCGCCGCCGCTTCCTTCTTCTGCAGCTCGGCGATCCGGGCGGACAGGCCCTCGAAGACCTTCTCCAGCTCTTCGATCTTTCCTTCGAGCTTCTTCACGTCGCCGGCGGTCGGGATGTTCATCGCCCCGAGCGCCGTGTGCGCCGCCCGCTCCGCGGCGCCCTTCGCCTCCAGCGCGGCGCTCATCGTCTTCTGCAGCGCGCCCATGAAGGTCTCGTTCTGCAGCAACTGGGACGCGAGCTTGCTCATGCGCTCTTCGCCGGTTGCGATCATCTTCTTCAGCACGTCGTTGTCGCGAAGCATGAGGGCGTCCTTCGGGCGGGTGTGCGGCCAATCTACTGTCGTGCCGCACCATGTCAAGGCAGGTTGACGCACTTGGGGCCGGACACTACAGTCCCGCGCCCCATGCCAGCCCTCCTCGATCGCCGCCTGGTCGTGGTGACAGGCAAGGGTGGCACGGGCAAGAGCACGATCTCCGCGGCGGTTGCGCTGGCCGCGGCGCGGCGCGGGAAGAAGGTCCTGGTCTGCGAGGTGGTGGCGAAAGAGCGCGTCGCCGACTTCTTCGGCCGGCCTCCTTCGGGCACGCAGATCCGCGAGCTGGTTCCAAATCTCTACAGCGTGCACGTCCGCCCCCGCGAAGCGATGCGTGAGTACGCGCTGATGATCCTCCGCTACGAGACGCTCTACCGTCTCGCCTTCGAGAACGCGGCAGCGCGGTACTTCCTCACCGCGGCGCCTTCGCTGGCGGAGATCGTCATGCTGGGGAAGGTCTTCTGGCACGCCGCCAAAGAGATGGAGCGCGGCCGCCTGCGCTGGGACATGGTGGTGCTCGACGCTCCCGCCACCGGCCACGGGCTCACCTTCCTCACCGTCCCGGAGGTCTTCCTCGGCCTGGTCTCCGACGGGCCGCTGGCGCGCGACATGCGCACCATGCAGTCGCTGCTCGCGGATCCCGCGAAGTGCAGCGTCTGCATCGTCACCTTGCCCGAGGAGATGCCGGCGAACGAAGCGATCGATCTCGACCGCGCGCTGCGGCAGCACCAGTTTCCCGTCGGCCCGCTCTTTCTCAACGCCGCGTTCACCTCGCGCTTCTCGCCGGTGGAAGTGGCCTCGGTGACCCGCGGCGGTCCGCTGCTCACCGCCGCGGGAGAAGCGGCGGACACGCACGAGTCGCGCGCCGCGCTCTCCCAGCACTACGAGGGCGTGCTCCGGGAGAAGGTGGCGCGCGATCTGGTGAAGGTGCCCTTCCTCTTCGAGCGCAGCTTCGGGGCGCAGGCCATCGACAAGGTGGCGCACGCCATCGAGGGCGTCTTGTGAGGACGCTCGAGGGCCGCAAGATCATCTGCTGCGTAGGCTCCGGCGGCGTGGGAAAGACCACCACCGCCGCCGCGCTCGCGCTCGCCGCCGCGATGGAGGGCAAGCGCGCGCTGGTCCTCACCATCGATCCGGCGCGCAGGCTGGCAAACAGCCTCGGCCTGAAGGAGCTGGGCAACGAAGAGACCCGCATCGATCCCCGGCACTTCGACGACGCGCACCTGACTCCGCGCGGCGAGATGTGGGCGATGATGCTCAACCTCAAGCACGCCTGGGACGAGCTGGTCCGGCGCGACGCGCAGACGCCGCAGCAGTCGGAAACGATCCTCGGTAACAAGCTCTACCAGACCCTCTCGACGGCGATGGCGGGCAGCCTCGAGTACATCGCGATGGAGAAAGTGTTCGAGCTCTACTCCAGCGGGCGGTACGACGTGATCGTGCTGGATACGCCGCCGACCAGCAACGCCCTCGACTTCCTGCACGCGCCCGACCGCGTCCTCGACGTCCTCGACAACAATGCGATGCGGGTGGTGCTGGGCCCGATGATGAAGGCCGGGAAGGTCGGGTTCCGCCTCCTGGCGGTGCCCTCCGGGCTGGTCCTGCGCACGCTCGCGCGGTTCACCGGGAGCGACTTCCTCCGCGACCTGGGCCAGTTCATGATGGCCTTCGAAGGGATGTACGAGGGATTCAAGGATCGCGCCTCCAAGGTGAAGGCGCTCCTCTCCTCCTCGCGGACCGGCTTCGTCCTGGTCACCAGCCCGAATCCGCTGATCACTCAGGAGGCGCTCTTCTTTCACCGCGCGCTGGAAGCGGACGGCATCCGCACGGCGGCGGTGGTGGTGAACCGGGTGCAGCGCGATCCGCGCCGGCACGGCGGACCCGACAACGTTCCGGCGCTGAAGGAGGCCCTCCAGCTCGCGCAGATCAAGGACACCGACCGGCTCGCCGAGCGGCTCTGCGAGACGCTGACCGAGCAGGTGGTCCTGGCCGATCTGGATCGCCGGGAGATCGAGCGGTTGCGCGCCACCCTCGCCGGTGTCCCTTTGTTCACGGTGCCGCGGCTGCGGAAGGACGTGCACGATCTGGCTGGTTTGTGGCAGATCGACGGGTACCTGGGAGGGGACTGATGTTCCACACCGCCACCATCGAGCTGCCCACCACCCGGAAGCAGGAGATGATCGACGTCACCAAGCGCGTCCGCGCGGTGGTCGCCGCGAGCAACATCCAGTCCGGCCTCTGCTCCATCTGGTGCGGGCACACGACCGGGGCGATCACCGTCAACGAGAACACCGATCCCGACGTGCAGACCGACATCCTCAACGCGCTCGAGCGGGCCATTCCCCGCAACGAGAAGTACTACAAGCACGAGGAAGGCAACGCCCACGCGCACGCGAAGGCCGCCGTGATCGGCTTCTCCGAGACCATCCCGGTGCAAGGCGGCAAGCTGATGCTGGGCACCTGGCAGGCGATCTACTTCTGCGAGTTCGACGGCCCGCGCAACCGGAAGCTGCTGGTGACGGTGATCGGGTGAGCGCCCCGGCGGGCTGACCATGTCGCTGCTGCACGCCCGCGGCCTCTCGCTCCGCTACGGCCCGAAGGTCTTGCTGGACGACGCGAGCTTCGCGCTCGGCCACCACGATCGGGTGGGCCTGATCGGGCCGAACGGCAGCGGCAAGAGCAGCCTGATGAAGATCCTCGCCGGAGCCCTCGAGCCCGACGGCGGCAGCGTGCAGCTCGTGCGCAGGGCGCGCGCCGGATACCTGCCGCAGGAGCTGTCGGAGCTGCCGCCGGGATCCGTGATCGAGGGCGTGCTGGCGAGCGTTCCCGGGCGCACCTGGCTGCAGTCGCGGATCGCGGCGGCGGAGGTGGCGCTCTCGCAGGCAACCTCGGAGGACGAGCAGGTGGAGCTCGGCGGCGAGCTGGCCGAGCTGCACGAGGAGCTGGCGCACCACGACGAGCTGTACGGGCGGCACCGGGCGGAGGAGATCCTCAGCGGGCTGGGGTTCGCGGTCACAGGCTACGCCCGGCCTGCCTCGGAGCTGTCCGGGGGCTGGAAGATGCGCGCGGCGCTGGCGGCGCTGCTCCTGCAGGATCCGGAGCTGCTGCTGCTCGACGAGCCCACCAACCACCTCGACGTGCCCACCCTCGAATGGTTCGATGCCTTCCTGCGCCGCTCACGCAAGGCGCTCCTCCTCGTCTCGCATGACCGCGAGTTCCTCGATCGGCAGATCGATCGGGTGCTGTCGTTCGAGCCGGAGGGGCTGCGCAGCTATGCCGGCGACTACGAGCGGTATCTCGAGCTGCGGGCGCAGGAGGAGGAGCACCTGGTCGCGCAGGCGGAGAAGCAGGCGCGGCGGCGGGCGCAGATGGAAGCCTTCATCGAGCGCTTCCGGGCCAAGGCGACGAAGGCGCGCCAGGTGCAGAGCCGGGTCAAGCTGCTGGCGAAGGAGGAGATCGTCCAGGTGCGCGAGGAGCGCGCCACGGTGCGCTTCCGCTTTCCCGAGGCGCCGCGCAGCGGGCGCGAGGTGGCCCGCCTGGAGGACGTCTCCAAGTCGTACGGCGCGCGAGTCATCTATCGCGATCTCTCCGCGCAAGTGCTGCGCGGCGACCGCATCGCGGTGATCGGACTGAACGGCGCCGGCAAGACCACGCTTCTCAAGCTCCTCGCGGAAGAGACCGCTCCGGACGCCGGCGTGGTGCGGCTCGGCCACAACGTGGTCACCGGCTACTTCGCCCAGCACCACACCGAGCGGCTCGATCCCGCCCGCACCGTGCTGGAAGAGGTGCACGGGCTCGTTCCCACCCAGGCGCAGAGCTGGGTGCGCGGCGTGCTCGGCTCGTTCCTCTTTTCCGGGGACGACGTGGACAAGCGCATCGGCGTGCTCTCGGGCGGGGAGCGCGCGCGGGTGGCCCTCGCCCGGCTCCTGGTGGTGCCTTCGAACTTCCTCCTCATGGACGAGCCGACGAACCACCTCGACCTCGACTCCAGCGAGGCGTTGATCGACGCGCTCACGCGATACGAGGGGACCCTGCTGTTCGTCTCCCACAACCGGAGCTTCGTGAACGGGCTGGCCACGCAGATCTGGGAAGTGCGCGAGGGCCGGATCGACGCGCAGCCCGGCGACCTCGACGACTGGTCGCGCCGTCGCGCCGGGCAGCGCCAGGCCGCGGAGGCGCCGGCGGCGAAGGCCGGGCACGGCGCGCAGGGATCGCAGGCGCGCCGTGAGCGCGCGCTGCAGCGCGAGGAGCGCGAGAAGGCGCTCGGTCCGATCAAGCGCGCCATCGCGGAGCTCGAGCAGCGGATCGCCGGGCTCGAGCAGGAGAAGAAAGCGGCCGAGTCCAGCCTCGCCGATCCGGCGCTGTTCGCGGATCCCGCCCGCAGCACGCCGCTCGTCGCGGCGTATCGCGAAGCTTCCCGCAAGCTCGACGAGCTGTACGCCCGCTGGGAGCACAAGGTGGAGGAGCTGGCCTCGGCGGAGACGCAGCTCGCCGCGTACCGCGACTGAGCAGCCTCCAGGAGGAAGGGCGCGCACCAGAGCGCAGGAGCGCGCAGGAGCGCGGATTCCGGGTCAGGTCAGGAGCGGACCGGGAAATTCCTCGCTCGCGGTCCCCACCCTTATACTGATCGGGCGATGAAGCGCGCCGTCCTCTGGTTCTTCGCCCTGGCCGTGATCGCCGCCCTCGGGCTCTTCGCCTGGCGCCTCGCGGACGAGCGGAAGTTTGCCTCCACTCCGTACGGAGAGGGAACGCGCACCGTCTTCATCCCCGGAGGAACGGGACCGCGGGCGCTGGCGAAGCTGCTGGCCGACGCGCATGTGGTCTCGGACGCGAATCGCTTTTTCGCCCACCTGCACTGGTTCCGGCGCGACGCGAAGACCAAGGCGGGCGAGTACCAGTTCGACGGCGCGCTCCTGCCCGACGAGGTGCTCGGCAAGCTCGTGCGCGGCGACATCAAGCTCTACCGCTTCACCGTGGCGGAAGGGCTGCGCGCCGACGAGATCGGGCCCGTGGTGGCGGCGACGGGCTGGTGCGCCAGCGCGGACTTTTTGGCCATCGTCCGTGATCCGGCCTCGCCGAAGAAGTACGGGGTGCCCGGGCCTTCGCTCGAAGGCTACCTGTTCCCCGACACGTATTCGTTGCCGCGCAGCGCGGGGTGCGGCGCGATCGTGCAGGCGATGGTGACGCGGTTCCGGAAGGCATGGCAGCGCGCCGACGCGCAGCGCCTCGACACCGTCGAGCTGGACGAACGCCAGGCGGTCACGCTGGCCAGCATCGTGGAGAAGGAGACCGGGCGGCCGGAAGAGAGGCCGAGGATCTCGTGCGTGTTCCACAACCGGTTGAAGAAGGGGATGAAGCTGCAGACGGACCCGACGGTGGTGTACGCGCTCCTGCTCTCGAACGACTTCCACTGGGATCACAACATCCACAAGGCGGACCTCTCGCTGGCCCATCCGTACAACACGTACTTCATCAAGGGGTTGCCGCCGGGGCCGATCGCGAACCCGGGCCTCGCCGCCCTGGAGGCGGCGCTGCACCCCATGTCCTGCGTCGATCTGTTCTTCGTCTCCCGCAACGATCACACCCACGTCTTCTGCCCGGACTTCAAGTGCCACGAGGCGAACGTGAAGAAGTTCCAGGTCGAGTACTTCAAGAAGCGCGCGCCCCGCCGCGGGCGCGGCGCGACTACCGCGGCGCGATAGCCTCGGCGTCCGGGCAGGCGCGATAGACGGTGGCGTAGGTGTAGCGCTCGGCAACGCAGAATCGCAGCCCCCGGAACTCGAACCGATCCGCCTGGCGGTCGCCCAGGGAGCCTGGCGCGACCAGCACCGCGAGCGTCGGCGTCCGCTGCCGGAGGCGCTGGTCGAAGTCGTCTTTCCACGAGGCGCGGATCAGCTGCGACTCCGGGAGGCCCGAGGCGAACGCCAACGGGATGTCCAGATACCAGTCGCTGTGATCGAGCAGGACCACGTCGGAGGGGCGCGCGTGGGTCCGCAGCCAGGCTGCCGCCTCGGCGATTCCCGGCGGCAGGGACCCGATCGGAGCGACGGGACGCACGTGCTCGGCGATCGCGCCGGTCCGGTTCCAGCAGAGGGCGGTGAGGACCAGCGGCGTGGCCACGGCGACGGCGATGGTGAGCGCCCGCAGCGAAGAGCGGACGAGGCCCAGGACGTCGTGCGCGAACACGAGCGAGAGGGCAGCGGCCACCATGGCGAAGCGCGACATCGGCCAGAAGTCCGCGAGCACGGCGGTGCGGAAGGTGAAGTACGCCGCGGGGATCCAGGCGAGCGCGACCAGGTCCCATCCCCGCTCGCGCCGCAGGAGCGTGCGCGCGGAGCCCCAGATCGCGAAGACGCCGAAGAGAGGCGTGGCGATCACGCACACCGAAAACGGCCAGTAGAAGAGCCCCTGCAAGCGGAACCGGAGTTGACCCTCCGCGGCGATCGCTCCCCGCGCAAGGCTCGCATGGTCCGCATCGATGTGATGGAGCGGGGCAAGGGGATCGCCGGCCCAGTGCCCGTTCACCCAGATCCAGAGGAGGGCGGGAGCCGCGGCGAGCGCGCAGAAGCCCAGCGCGCGGGGAAGGTCGCGCGACCGCAGGAACAGCAGGGCGCCGAAGAGCGGGACATACAGCCACCCGTCGTAGCGGATCAGGCCCGCCGCCCCGAGCAGCAAGGCCGGAAGGAGGGCCTGATCGCGCAAGGCGAGCAGCAAGGCGGCGAGGAAGCAGGCGAGGAACACCGCCTCGCTCGCCCCCGTGGTGCTCGACTGGATGTGCAGCGGAGAGAGCGCCAGCGCGAGCCCCGCCCAGATCGCCGCCTCCCGGCCGCGCTCGCGCTCGGTGATGCGGTACAGCAGCCAGACGCACGACAGCCCGCAAGCGAACGAGAGGAGGCGGGCCGCGGCGAGGCGGTCGCCGAGCAGGCGCACGAGGGCGCCGATGAGGGTCAGATGGAGCGGGCCGTACTGGTACGCTTCGACGAAGCCGTGCCACAGGTGCGGGGCGCGGGCCCATCGCTCGGCAAGCTCGATGCGCGCCGGAGCATCGCCGTAGTGCTCGTACCCGAGGAAGAGCGGCCCGACGCGGACCGCCGCGGCGAGTGCCAGCAGGGCCGGCAGCGCGCGCTGCCACTTCAATTGAATGAAGTTGTGCACGCCGCCGTCCAGGCTTATGGAGTCTACCCTGCGCCGCGGACGACCCGGGAAATTGTGTCACCCCCAGAGCGGTTTTTTGGAAGGCCGCTTTGCAGGGCCTATGCTGCGGCGTAAGTTCGCCACGTTCCGAGGCGCTCATCGCGCCAGAGGGGAATAGTCGACATGCCGACGCTCCGCGACACCGGCGATCTGGCCTTCGTTTCACGAATCGCCGCGCTCCAGGACAAGACGAGCTTCAAGGAGCTCCACTGGGAAGGCTCGTTCGAGGAGTACCTGAGGATCATCCGCGAGAACCCGCGGGTGACGCGCACCGCGTTCCAGCGCATCTACGACATGATCCTCAGCCACGGGAAGACCGAGTACATCGACAACAAGAAGCGGCTGATCCGCTACCACTTCTTCCACGATGAGCCGAACGGCGGCCGCGACGCGGTGTACGGCCTCGACGTCCCGCTGATGAAGCTGGTGAACGTCTTCAAGAGCGCGGCGCAGGGCTACGGCACCGAGAAGCGCGTCATCCTCCTCCACGGGCCGGTGGGCTCCTCGAAGAGCACCATCGTCCGCCTGCTGAAGAAGGGGCTCGAGGAGTACTCGCGCACGCCGGAAGGCGCGCTCTACACCTTCACCTGGGTGCTGGAGAAGAAGGGCGCCGACGGGCAGGTGCACACCGAGCGCTTCCCCACGCCGATGAACGAGGACCCGCTGCTGCTCATCCCCGAGGAGTGGCGCGAGAAGGTGTTCGCCGATCTCTGCCCGCCGGACAGCGGGTACAAGATTCCGGTCGGCGGCGATCTCTGCCCCGCCTCCCGGCTGATCTTCCGGGAGCTGATGACCGAGTACAAGGGCGACTTCGCCAAGGTGATGTCGCACGTCCGGGTGAAGCGCCTCCTGCTCAGCGAGAAGGACCGCGTCGGCGTGGGCACCTTCCAGCCCAAGGACGAGAAGAACCAGGACTCCACCGAGCTCACCGGCGACGTGAACTACCGGAAGATCGCCGAGTACGGATCGGACTCCGACCCGCGCGCCTTCAACTTCGACGGCGAGTTCAACATCGCCAACCGCGGCATCATCGAGTTCGTCGAGGTGCTGAAGCTGGACGTCGCCTTCCTCTACGACCTGCTGGGCGCTTCCCAGGAGCACCGCATCAAGCCGAAGAAGTTCCCGCAGACGGACATCGACGAGGTGATCGTCGGCCACACCAACGAGCCCGAGTACAAGAAGCTCCAGAACAACGAGTTCATGGAAGCGCTGCGGGATCGCACGGTGAAGATCGACATCCCCTACATCACGAAGCTCAACGAGGAAGTGAAGATCTACGAGAAGGACTACAATTCGCACAAGATCCGCGGGAAGCACATCGCGCCGCACACGCTGGAGACGGCGGCGATGTGGGCGGTGCTGACGCGGCTCGAGGATCCCAAGAA
>DASREU010000370.1:0-2516 GCA_035651935.1 Myxococcales bacterium
CAGGTCCGCATCCTTGCCTTCGGCGACGGTGCCGATCCGAGCCTGCTGGCCGAGCCAGATCGCGCCGTTCAGGGAATGGATCTTCAGCGCCTCGAGCGGAGTGAACCCGGCGTCCACCAGGAGCTCGACGTCGCGCCAGTCGCCGAACCCGGCGAGCACCGCGCCGTTTCCCGTGGGATCGCAGCCCGCGATCAAGAGCCCGCCTGCCTGGACGAACGCGCGCTCGAACGCCATCTCCAGCTTGACCGCGGAAGGCCAGATGCCGGTCGGCCGCGCGACGTGCGCCTGGAGGAGCCGCGCGCGCGTGTCGGCGGAGACCGCTTCCAGGACCGCCGGCACAAGCGCCCGGCGGAATCCGTCCTCGGTGAAGGCATCGAACACCGCGAGCGTGGAGGTGATCGCCACCTTCCGCTTCACCAGCTCCGCGATCAGCTGCGCGAGCCGCGGATCGGCCGGGTCCATCTTCGCCAGGTCGGCCAGCGCCTCGCGCGGATTCGGGCACTGGTCCGGCTTCTTGCCCGCGAAGAACTCGGTATCGACGAGCAGCCCGTGCTCCAGGTCGTCGATCCCGAGCCGGGCGGCCTCGGTGAAGCCGATGGAGCAGAGGTGCGCGGTCACCTTGAGCTTGCGCTTGTGGGCGGCGTCGATGGCGGCGCCCAGCTCCGCACGGGTGAGCGTGTTGTACGCCTTGAACGAGGTCGCGCCCTGGTCCGCCCAGAAGTTCACGAAGTTGCGGGCGTCGTCCGGGCCGCGCAGCGCGTGCATCTGCAGCGCGAACGAGTCTGCGCCCTCGAGGTAGGGGCCGCTGATGAAGATCGCCGGTCCCGGCGCCTTGCCCGCATCGATGGCCTTCTTGATCTCCAGATCCGTGTACGGCTCGATGCTCCCCGCCGTCCGGATGGTGGTCACTCCCGCGGCGAGATAGAGCCGGGGAAAGCTGAACGCCATCTCTCCGAAGATCGCTCCGCCCATCGGATAGAAGAGGTGGTCGTGCATGCCGACGAGGCCCGGCAGCACCGTGCGCCCGCGCAGGTCCAGGCGCTGCGCGCCCGGCGGCGCCTGCGCGGCCAGCTTGCCGTTGACGATGACCACCGTCTGGTCATCCCGCGGCGGCGCTCCCGTCCCGTCGATCACCCGCACGTGCTCGAGCACCACCGCGGAGGCATCCACCTTCACGTACGGCTGCAGCGCGGCGTCGACCGCCAGGAGCAGTGCGAGGATCATGCGAGGCAGGATACCTATTTGCGGCGGATGTCGCGCCAGTCCCGGCCCGTTCGGGCCGCCGCATCGACGCGGACCTCGCCGGGAGGATTGCGGAACCTCGCCCGGAACACCGGCTGGCCGGTGACGGCGTATCGCCGCTCGCGCGTGGAGAGGACCTCCGGGAGCTCGTCCGGCAGCCTCTCGAATCCGGCTTCCAGCCAGGTGCGCCCGCCCTCGCGCGCGTACGCCTCGACGTCGGTGCGAAAGTCGACGATCCCGCCCGGCGCGAGCTGCCGCCGCAGCTGCGCGGCGAGCTCTTTGTCCACCATCCGGCGCTTGTGGTGGCGCTTCTTCCACCAGGGGTCGGGAAACTGCACGTGGACCGCGGCAAGCGATGCGGGGGGAAAAAGCCGCGGGACGAGCAGCCTTGCATCGCCCTGCAGAACGATCACGTTGCGCAAGCCGCGCCGGGCCGCGCGCTCGCGGATCAGCTCGCAGTCCGAGCGCCGCGATTCGATCGCCACCAGATCGATCCCGGGGTGGCGCGCCGCGTGGTCGAGCGCGAACGCGCCGCGGCCCGGTCCGATCTCCAGCTCGAGCGGCGCGACGCGCGCGAAATCGCGCTGCCAGTCCGGGTACAGCTCGTGCGGCTCCCTGCACCCGTAGAGCATGCAGGCGCGAAATACCCGTCCTTGCCAGCGATCTCAAGCTATGCTTTGAGGGGCGGACTTTACGGAGGCGTCTTCTATGTGGCAGCGCATGAAGCGCGTGTTTCGCTCGATGTTCGGCTGGATGATCTCGGCGGCGGAGGACCCCGAGATGATCCTCGAGCAGAACATCCGGGACCTGAACGACCAGGTCCCGAAGATGAACGAGTCGATCGCCATGGTGAAGGCGAACGTCACCTTGCTGGAGAAGGAAAACCAGAAATACAAGAATGACGTCCTCGAGCTGACCTCCAAGGTGAAGGCCGCGATCCAGGCAAACCGCGACGACATCGCCACCACCTACGCCACCCAGCTGCAGACGGTGAAGTCGGCGCTGGCCCGCAACGACCAGCAGCTGCTCGGCGCGCGCCAGGCCTTCGACAAGGCGATGCAGGTGAAGCAGGCGTTCATGCGGGAGAAGGACCGCAAGACCAACGAGGCGATGCAGGCCTTGCGCGACGCGCGCCGCGCCAAGTGGCAGAGCAAGGTGGCCGACGCGATGGAGAGCTTCCAGGTCGCGGGCATCGACGCCACGCACGACGAGATGCTGCAGAAGATCCAGGAGAAGACCGCGGTGGGCGAGGCCCGGATGGAGATGGCCATGTC
>DASREU010000371.1:0-2879 GCA_035651935.1 Myxococcales bacterium
CGGCGTTCTCGCCCGGCCCCTGCAGGACCCGGGGACCTCTGGTGGGGAGGTTCCGGAGGAAGCGCCGGCTCGACTTGTACGAGCAGTGCTCGCTCCACATCGCGGAAAAGACGCCCAGTTCTACGAGGTTCGGGTCGCGCCCGAGCAGCTTGCAAATGCGCGCATACTCGTCGTGCGAGAGGCCGTGCGCCGCTACGATCTCGGGAGTGATCGCCGCCATGGGGCGCGCACCATACCAGACCGCGGGGCCCGTAGCGCACCCGCCGGCGGACGGCAAAGGGTTGCAAAAAAGCCGGGACGGCGTTCCGATGGCAGGCGATGCCCGAGCGGGAGCCCGAGCGATCGCGCGTGGAAGAAGCGGAGCGGCGGCAACGCATCCTCTCCGACGTTTCGCGCCTGCTGCTCGACTATGTCGGTCCCGACGAGATCGAGCCGCTGCGCCGCATCGTCCGCGAGGTGGCGGGAGCGATGGGGAACGACTGGTGCGCGTTCTCGCTGGTGCAGCCCGACGGCACGCTCCGCAACGTCGCCGCCTATCACCCCGATCCGCGGCAGCGGGCGCTGGAGCAGAAGCTCAACGCCCTCCTTCCGCCCCGGGCCTGGGACCGCGAGCCGCGCGAGCGGAACGCGCTCTTGCAGAAGAAGCCGGTGGTCACGGAGGAGATCACCGACGAGATGCTGCGCGCGGCGGTCCCGGACCCGGCCGCGTTCGAGCTGCTCAAGGAGGTCGGACTCCTCTCGGCGATCGTCGCGCCGATGTTCGACGGCCAGAACCCGCTGGGAACGCTCCTGCTCGCGACCACCGGACCGGGTCGCCGATACACCGCCGACGACGCTGACTACGCGTATGCTCTCGCCTCGAGGGCCGCGCTCGCGGTGCGCAACGCGCGGCTCGTCGCGGAGCTCGCGGCGGAGCGCGATCGGCAATCCCGGGAGCGCGAGCAGGCTGACCGCCGGTTCGCCGAGCTGCGGGCGGTCTTCGACAGCGATCCGAACGGCATCGCGCTGTTCGACGCCGAGGGGGCGCTGCGGCTGGCTTCGCACCGGATCGAGGAGATCTTTGGCGTCCCGCTGCGGAGCATGTACGGCCAGAGGTACGTCGAGATCTACCGGCGCAAGCTGGAGCAGGCGCTGACCTCCGACCGCGAGGCGATGTTCGAACGCGTCCGCGCCATCTTTGCCGACCGCGACAGCCCCTCGAAGGACGAGATCGAGCTGGAGCGGCCCCGCTACCGCGCCCTGACCCGGGTCACCACTCCCGTCCGAGGCCCGAGCGGCGACTATCTCGGGCGGCTCGTCGTCTACACGGACATCACCGAGCAGCGCGAGCTGGATCGGCAGCGCGCCGATTTCCTCACCGTCGCGGCGCACGAGCTGCGCACGCCGCTCACGCCGCTCTCGATGTACCTGCAGAGCATCGAGCGGCGGCTGTCGCGGGGACAAACGGTCGGAAACGAGCTCGTGATGAAGGCGCGCAGGCAGGTGGAGCGGCTGGGAAAGCTGGTGGAGGACCTGCTCGACATCTCCCGCCTGGAGTCGCGGCGGCTCCTGCTCGGGGCGACGGACGTGGAGCTGAACGATCTGCTGGACGACGTGGTCGCGGACTTCCGCGCGCAGACGCGCAACCACGACATCGTCTTCCACCGGACCGCCTCGCCGGTGCTGGTGCAAGGCGACCGGGAGCGGCTGGAGCAGGTGATGGTGAATCTGCTCCAGAACGCGATCAAGTACACGCCGCATGGCGGGCAGATCCTGGTGACCCTCGAGCGGCTGGAGAAGGAGGCGCGGGTCGCGGTGCAGGACCCCGGGATCGGCATCCCCGCCGACGAGCAGCCGCGGCTCTTCCAGCGGTTCTTCCGGGCCGCGAACGCCACCACCCGGAACTACAGCGGGCTGGGCATCGGTCTCTACGTCTCGCACGAGATCGTGCAGCGGCACGGCGGCCGGTTCGCGGTGCGAAGCGAGGTCGACGAGGGCTCCACCTTCACCTTCTGGCTGCCGCTCTCGGCGCGCACCCTGGTGGCTGTGGATGCCCCGGCGCGGGTGCTGCTGGTCGACGACGATCCGGAGATCCTGGAAGCGACCGGGCAGGTGCTGCGGGAGTGGGGGTACGCGGTCGACGCCGCGCCCGACGGCCAAATCGCGCTCGAGCTGGCGCGCAGGTCGAAGCCGGATCTGATGCTGATCGATCTGCTGATGCCGATCATGGACGGCTGGACGCTGATCGAGCGCTTGCGCAAGGAGAAGGTGGCGCCCGGCGTCCCGGTGGTGGTCTTCTCCGCCGATCGCGACCTGCGCGGCGCCGCCGACAGGCCGCAAGTGGACGGGGCGCTGAGCAAGCCGTTCGATCTCGAGGAGCTGCAGGACGTGGTGGAGCGGCTGGTGCGGCCGAGGCCGGCGGCCTGAGATGGCGCGCAAGCTGAAGAAGATCGCTCGGGCGAGGCGCCGGCCCGCGCTGGCGATCCTCTCCCGGAAGAAGACGCTGTACTCCACGCGGCGGCTCCTGGAAGCGGCGAAGGCGCACGGGTTCCGCACGCGGGTGATCGACGTGCTGCGCTGCGATCTCGCGCTCGAGTCCGGCAATCCGCGCCTGTACCACCGGGGAAAGGAGGTCCGCGCGCCGGCGGTCGCGCTTCCCCGGATCGGCGCGTCGGTGACCGCCGTCGGGCTCTCGGTGGTGCGGCACCTGGAGGCGATGGGGGTGCCGCTGGTGAACGGGGCCTCGGCCATCGCGTGCAGCCGCGACAAGCTCGCCGCGCTGCAACGGCTGGCGGCTGCCGGGGTGCGGATCCCCCGCACAGTGCTGGCGCGCGGCGGCGGCGACGTCCGCGACCTGGTCGCGCAGGTGGGCGGCCTGCCGGCGATCCTCAAGCTGATCC
>DASREU010000372.1:0-6694 GCA_035651935.1 Myxococcales bacterium
CCCGCCATCTACGATCTCGGGCAGGCAGCGAACGTCGTCGCGCTCTCCGTCACCGAGGGAGAGGACAAGCCGCTCAAGTACCCGACCATGTTCCGCGCCGCGGACCTGGTGGTGCTCACCAAGCTCGACCTCCTCCCGCACCTCGAGGTGAGCGTCGAGGCCATCGAGGATGCGCTCGCCCGCGTGATGCCGTCGCCCCGGATGATCGCGGTGTCCGCGAAGACCGGCGCCGGCATCGATTCGTGGGTGGAATGGATCGAGCACCGGCGCCTGAAGCGGCATCCGGCGCCGGTGGAAGCGCGTCCCTGAACGAGCCTACGAGGCGACGGCCCTCCGGGACCGGGTGGAGACGCACTCGATGCAGAACCTGGCCTCGGGGATGGCGCGCAGCCGCTGCCGTCCGACGGCGCCGCCGCAGGTCTGGCAGGTGCCGTAGGAGCCGCTCTCGATCCGCTGCAGCGCGGCCTCCAGCTCGGCGAGCTCGTGCTGCTGCGCGCCGCGGATCGACTCGAGCACCTCGATGGGCGAGCGGTGGGCGGCGTGATCGAGGAGGTCCGGGTGCGCCGCTCCCTGCAGTTGCGCCTCGTCCTTGTCGACCTCGGCGATCAACGCCTCGATCGCCTTCCTTCTGTCGAGGAGCCGCTTGCGCGCCTCTTTGGATACCTCGTCCATCGCCGTGCCTCCGGATCCTGGCAACTACAAGAACGGTGCCGGGCGGTTTGCAGGCTCCGGACGGCTGAAATGCCGCAGGGTTTGCGCCGCGCGCAAATCGGCGCGCTCAGGGCGAGAGCCGCCCGGCGGCAGCGGCGCCGGACCGGGCCACGTCGGGAACTCCCACCCCGTCCCATGACGCGCCCGCGAGTTCGAGCCCGGAAAATCCTGCCAGCAGCGCGCGGGCCTCGCGCACCCGTTCGCGGTGGCCCGGGGCGTACTGCGGGATGGCCGCGGCCCAGCGCACCACCCGCACGTACTCCGGCCTCTCCCGCAGGGCCCAGGTGGCGCGCAGATCGGAGAGGACGGCATCGACCAGCTGCTCGTCAGGAAGCGCGGCGCGCTCGGGGTGCTTCGCGCCCCCACAGATGGCGGTGACGAGCGCGCGGCCCTCGGGCGCCCGGCCCGGCAGCATGCTGCTCGGGAGCAGGGTGCCGATGCCGTGCAGGGTGCCGTCCGCGTCGATCATGCCGAAGCCGCGCGGCACGGCGTCCTGCCGGACGCCGAGGTGGACCACGGTGACGGGCGCGCTGCGCAGCGCGCGGGCTGCATCGGCGAACCGAGGCGCAAATCCGTTCGTCAGCTCCGCCGCCGCCGCGGCGGGGACCGCCAGCACCACTGCGTCGAACCGCTCGCCGCCGACGGCCCATTGCTTTCCCTGCGGCGAGAGCCCGGTGATCCGCGCGCCGAGATGGACCCGGTCTCCGAGCGATCGCGCCAGCGCGGCCGCCAGCGTTCCCAGTCCGCCGCGCAGCGTCCAGATGCCGCTCTTCGGCGTCTTCTCGCGCCGGAACGCATTGACGATCAGCGATCCCTTCTCGCCGAGCGCGCCGAGCGCGGGAAAGGCGTCGCGCGCGGAGAGCGCGTCCGGATCTCCGGCGTAGACGCCCGCGCTCATCACGGCGGCGGCGAGCCCGCCCGCGCGCCTGCCCAGGCGGCGCTCGAGGAATGCGCGCAGCGGAACGTCCTCGCGCAGCGGCTTCGCGAACAGCGGCTCGAGGAGGGCGCGGAACACGCCGGCGCGCGCGAGCAGCGGCAGACCCGGCGCCTTGAGGACCCGCCCGTTCAGGTGCACCCAGCGGGTCATCGGGGGAGACGGGCGCACCACGTCCCCGCGCAACCCGGTGGCGTCGAGCAGCGTGTCGAGGTGGCGCGCGAGGAAGTTGGGACCGTCCTCGGTGAGATATCCTTGCTCCGACCGCGTCCCCACCTTGCCGCCGGCGCGCGCGTCCGACTCGAAGACATGCGTGTCGGCCCCGCGCCGGACCAGCTCGTGCGCCGCGGAAAGCCCCGCGATTCCGCCCCCGATCACCGCGATCCGCATGCCAGCAGCCTCCTCTGCAATTCTTGCGCACCCCGAAGGGTCGCGCATTTCCTGCGCGCAACGCCTCGCGTCGCCGAGTGAAGAACGCGGGAAGCAACGGTCATTCCACGGCACGGATCGTGAAGATGTAGGAGTGCATGTCCGCCTTCCCTCCCGTGACTGAAGAGCTGGTCCGCCGCTACGACGTGCCTGCGCCCCGGTATACGAGCTATCCGACCGCGCCGGAATGGTCGGAGCAGATCGGTCCCGCCGACCTGGCCAACGCGCTGCAGACCGCCGGGTCGCAGGGTCTCGCGGCGCCGCTCTCGTTGTACGTGCACATCCCGTTCTGCAAGGAGCGTTGCACGTTCTGCGGCTGCAACGTGGTGATCGCGCGCAACCAGCACACCGCGGACCGCTACATCGCGATGCTCGCCCGCGAGATGGACAGCGTGGCGCAGCCGCTCGCCGATCGCCGCACGCTCTCGCAGGTCCATTTCGGCGGCGGCACGCCCACCTTCCTCGACGAGAAGCAGCTCACCTCGCTCTGGCAGAGCATCACCCGCCGCTTCTCCATCGCCCCGGACGCCGAGGTGGCCGTGGAGGTGGACCCGGTGGTCACCACGCGCGCCCAGCTCGCGCTGCTCCGGTCGTTCGGGTTCAACCGCATCTCGCTCGGCGTGCAGGACCTCGACCCCAAGGTGCAGAAGGCGATCGACCGCATCCAGACCGAGGAGGAGACGCGCTCGGTCCTGGAGTACGCGCGCGGCCTCGGGTTCGGCGGGATCAACGTCGACCTGATCTACGGCCTGCCGTACCAGACGCAGGAGAGCTGGGCGGCGACGCTGCAGAAGATCATCGCCATGCGCCCCGACCGCGCCGCGGTGTACGGATTCGCGTACGTCCCCGACCAGCGCACGAACCAGAAGCGGCTTCCGGTCGCCGGCATCCCTCGCGGCGGGGAGAAGCTGAACCTTTTCCGCACCGCCTGGGAAGCGTTCACCGGCGCCGGCTACCGCCCCATCGGGATGGACCATTTCGCGCTCCCCGACGACGAGCTCGCGAAGGCCCAGGAACGGCGCACGCTGACGCGCAACTTCCAGGGGTACACGGTCAAGGCGGCGGGCGACGTGGTGGCCATCGGCGCCTCGGCGATCAGCGACGTCGCGGGCCTGTACGCCCAGAACGCGCGCGGCCTTCCCCAGTACTACGCCGCCGTCGGCGAGGGGCGCCTCGCCACCGAGCGCGGGTTCCGCTGCAGCGACGACGACCGGCGCCGGCGCTGGATCATCAACAGCTTGATGTGCAACTTCTGGGTGGATCTCGGCTCGACGCGCGGATGGGAACGGGAGCTGGATCGCCTCGCCAGGCTGGAGAGCGAAGGACTGGTCTCGGTCCGGGGCAGCGAGGTCGAGCTGACCGCGCTGGGCCGCATCTTCGTGCGGAACGTGGCCTGCGTCTTCGATGCGTACCTGGAGCATGGGGAAAGGCTTTTCTCGAGGGCCGTGTGATGAGCGACAAGGCCATCTATGGATTCGGCGGCGGAGCGGCGGACGGGCGCGCGGAGCTGAAGGAGCTTCTCGGCGGCAAGGGCGCCGGGCTCGCGGAGATGGCCCGGCTCGGGGTCCCGGTCCCGCCGGGGTTCACCATCACCACCGAGGTCTGCGCCGCGTTCCAGCGGGAGCACGCCATTCCGGCCGCGGTCTCCTCGCAGATCCCGGCGGCGCTTGCGCGGCTGGAAGAGATCACCGGGTTGCGCTTCGGAGATCCGCAGGCGCCGCTGCTGCTCTCGGTGCGCTCCGGGGCCCGGGTGTCGATGCCCGGGATGATGGACACCGTGCTCGACCTCGGGCTGAACGACGAGACGGTGCGGGGGCTGGCGGCGCGAAGCGGCGAGCGGTTCGCCTGGGATTGCTACCGCCGCTTCGTCTCCATGTACGGCGGCGTCGTGCTCGGGCTGGGCGACGAGCCGTTCGACCAGATCTTCGACGGGGTGAAGCACGCAAGGCACGCGGCGACCGATTTCGATCTCGCGGCCGCGGATCTCGCCGAAGTGGTGCACAAGGCCAAGGCGCTCATCCTCGCGCGCACCGGACATCCGCTGCCCGACGACCCGCGCGAGCAGCTGCTGCGGGCCATCGAGGCGGTGTTCCACTCCTGGGAGAACCCGCGCGCCGTCGCGTATCGGGGGCTGCACCACATTCCCGGCGACTGGGGCACGGCGGTCACGGTCCAGGCGATGGTCTTCGGAAACCTCGGCGACGATTCGGGCACGGGGGTGGTGTTCTCCCGCGATCCGGCCACCGGCGAGAACCTGCTCTACGGAGAGTTCCTCCAGGGCGCCCAGGGCGAGGACGTGGTGGCGGGCATCCGGACTCCGCTGCACATCACCGAGATGGAGCGGAAGTTCCCCGAGGCGTACCGGGGCCTCCTGGAGACGGTGCGCAACCTCGAAGCGCACTTCCGCGACATGCAGGACATCGAGTTCACGGTCGAGCGCGGCCGGCTCTGGGTGCTGCAGTGCCGCTCCGGCAAGCGCACCGGCACCGCCGCGGTCCGGCTCGCGGTGGAGATGGTGGACGAGGGGCTGATCGATCGCCGCACGGCGATCTCGCGCGTGGAGCCCCCGGCGCTCGAGCAGCTGCTGCGGCCGGTGTTCGACGGCGAGGTGCGGGCCAGGTCGGAGCTGCTCGCGCGCGGCCTGCCTGCCGGGCCCGGGGCCGCTTCAGGGCGCGCGGTGTTCAGCGCGGCGGAAGCGGAGTGGTCGGCCGGGCGGGGCGAGCGGGTGATCCTGGTTCGCGAGCAGACCAGCCCCGAGGACATCCGCGGGATGGCAGCCGCGGAGGGACTGCTGACCCAATACGGCGGGATGACCTCGCATGCGGCGCTGGTCGCGCGGCAGATGGGGAAGGTGGCGGTGGTCGGGGTGGAGTCGATGAAGATCGACGCCGAGGGCGCGCAGTTCGGGGCCCGGCGCGTCCGTCCCGGCGACTGGATCTCCCTCGACGGCACCGCCGGCGAGGTGGTTCTCGGCAAGCTGCCGACGCGCGAGTCCGAGGCCCTCCGCGGCCTGCTGGGAGCGGATTCCTCCGCGCCGATCGTGCGGCTGCTCTCCTGGGCCGACGAGATCCGCCGGCTGGGCGTGCGCGCGAATGCGGACCAGGGCGACCAGGCCGCGACGGCGGCGGCGCTGGGAGCGGAGGGGATCGGCCTCTGCCGCACCGAGCACATGTTCTTCGGGCCCGGGAAGATCGGCCCGATGCGCGAGATGATCCTGGCGCGGACCGAGCCCGAGCGCCGGGCCGCGCTGGAGAAGCTGTTGCCGCTGCAGCGCGCCGACTTCGCCGCGATCTTCCGGGCGATGGCCGGACGCCACGTCACCATCCGCACGCTGGACCCGCCACTGCACGAGTTCCTTCCCCACGACGAGGCGGGCATCGCCGAGGTGGCGAAGGCGACGGGGCGCACGCCGGAGGAAGTCACCGCGCGCGTCGACGAGCTGGCGGAGTCCAATCCCATGCTCGGGCTTCGCGGGTGCCGGCTGGGGATCTCGTATCCGGAGATCACCGAGATGCAGGCGGTGGCCATCTTCGAGGCGGCCTGCGACGTGGCGCAGGAGGGGATCGCCGTCAAGCCGCAGGTGATGATCCCGCTCGCCACCTCGCGCGAGGAGCTGGACAACCAGGCGAAGGTCGTGCGCGCGGCTGCCGAGGTCGTCTTCTCGCGGCGTGGCCGGCGGGTGGACTGGAAGTTCGGAGCGATGATCGAGGTCCCGCGCGCGGCGCTCCTGGCCGGCGAGATCGCCAAGGTCTCCGAGTTCGTCTCCTTCGGGACCAACGACCTCACCCAGACCGTCTACGGCCTCTCGCGCGACGACGTCGGCCCGGTGCTGGCGAAGTACCTTCAGCTCGGCATCTACCCGCACGACCCGTTCGTCTCGATGGACCCTGCGGGAGTGGGCGAGCTGGTGCGAACCGGAGTGGAGCGCGGCCGTGCCGTCCGGCCGTCGCTGGAAGTGGGCATCTGCGGCGAGCACGGCGGGGATCCAGCCTCGATCGCGCTCTGTCACGATCTGGGGCTGGACTACGTGTCCTGCTCGCCGTCGCGGCTTCCCGTCGCGCGGCTGGCGGCGGCGCGGGCAGCGATCTTTTCACAACGAGGAGCAAAGCCATGAAACGGATCCTGGTGGGAGTGGATGGTTCGAAGGAATCGCTGCAGGCAGCACTTCTCGCGGCGAACCTGGCGCACCAGACGCACCGCTCGATCGAGCTCGCGCACGTGTTGCCCGACGCCATCCCCATGCCGCCGGAAGCCTTCTCCACCGAGCTGGCGATCTGGCGGAAGGGCATCGCCGAGGAAGGAACCAAGCTGCTGAAGGACGTCCGCGACCGCGTGGATCGCGCCGACACCGACTCCCGCAGCACTCTCGTGGAGTCCGCCCGCCCCGCGGAAGCCCTGGCGGAGCTGGCACGGGAGCCCGACGTGGACCTGGTGGTCGTCGGCCACCGCGGCCGCAGCGCCGTCACCCGCGCGCTGCTGGGCAGCGTGGCGGACCGGCTGGTGCAGATCAGCCCGAAGCCGGTCCTGGTGGTCCGGTAGCCAGGCCTTTGCCGTGAATCTGGCGGGCGCTGCCCTTCGAGGTGGCGCCCGCGTCTTTTTGGAAGACCCGGATGGCGGGAT
>DASREU010000373.1:0-6277 GCA_035651935.1 Myxococcales bacterium
GTTCTTCAAAGAGCTGCGCTGACCCGCGCGAGGAGCTCGTCGCCCACCTGCTCCGTCGAGGAGGCGGCGCCGCCGAGCAGCGGGACCAGGTCCGGGGTCCGCGCCCCGTCGCGGATCTGCTGCCCGACCGCCCGCTCCAGCGCGCGCGCCTCGCGCACGTGGCCCAGGTGCTCGAGCATCATCGCTCCGCTCAAGGCCATCGCCAGCGGATTTGCCTTTCCCTGCCCGGCGATGTCCGGAGCGCTGCCGTGCACCGGCTCGAACAGCGACACGCGGCCCGGGTGGATGTTGCCGCTCGCCGCGATCCCCAGCCCGCCGGTGAGCGCCGCACCGAGATCGGTGAGGATGTCGCCGAAGAGGTTGTTCGTGACGATCACCTCGTACGCCTCGGGCTGCCGGATCAGATCCATCGCCAGCGCGTCGACGTACACCGCCTTCGCCTCGATCCCCGGGTAGCGGCGCGCCACCTCGGCGAACGTGCGCCTCCACAGGCCGTGACCGAAGACCAGCACGTTCGCCTTGTCCGCCATGCACACCCGGCGCAGCCCGCGGTCGCGGGCGTACGCGAACGCCGCCTCGAGGATGCGCTCCACGCCCTTGCGGGTGTTGACGTCGACCTCCTGCGCCACCTCGTCGGCGGTCCCCTTGCGCAGGACCCCGCCGGTCCCGGTGTACAGGCCCTCCGTGTTCTCGCGGAAGACGACGAACTTGAGGTGCTCGCGCCCCTTCCCCTTGAGCGGGCTGAGCCGGTCGTCGATCAGGATGCACGGGCGCAGGTTGATGTAGAGGTCGAGCTCGAAGCGCATCGCGAGCAGGATGCCCTTCGCGTGCTCGTTGCCGGGCACCCGCGGATCTCCCACCGCGCCGAAGTAGACCGCGGCATACTCGCGGCGCAGGGTGTCGAGAAATCCCGGCGGCAGGGTGGTGCCGTCCTTCAGGTATCGATCCGCGCCGAAGTCGAACCACTCGAACTGCAGCGGCAACCTCATCGCCTCGAGGATGCGCACGCCGATCCGGGCGACCTCCGGCCCGATCCCGTCGCCAGGAATGACGGCGATGCGTTGCATCATCCGGCTGCACACTAGAAGCGGCGTGGCGACGCGTCCAGCCTTGACTCCGCCTGTAGGTCGGGGTGTGATCCCTGGCCCATGCCGCAGACCTTGTCGCAGCCGCCGCCCGAAGCCGTGCGCACGCCCGCGTTCGAGTCCTCGCCGTGGTTGGCGCGCGAGGTGGTGCTGGAAGAGCCCCGGCGCGAGCCGGAGGCGCCCCTGCGCCTCGCGATCAACGAGCACCTGGTGGAAGTCGACCTCGACGGCGAAGCCATCCGCCGCGAGCGCTGACGGCATCCGGGATCGGGCACGCAGCGGAGCAATGGCGCTTGTGCGAGACTGTCGCACATGACGCTCCTGCTGATCGCAGCCCTGCTCGCAGCTCCTGCCCAGGCCAAGAACGTGTCCAAGACCGGAATTCCGTACGTCGAAGACGACGACAAGGCCGCGCCGCCCGACCTGCTCGCGGCGATCCGCAGCCGGCGGCCCGGCGGCAAGCTCCTGAACCTCGACCGCATGCTCCTGCACAGCCCGAACTTCGCCAAGGGCTGGAACGGGATGTTCGCGGCCATCCGCGGCCAGCTGACGTTGCCGGGAAACCTGCGCGAGCTGGCGATCATGGCCATCGCCGTGCTGAACAAGGCCGACTACGAGTGGGCCCAGCACGAGTCGGAGTTCCTCAAGGCCGGCGGCACCAAGGCGCAGCTCGATGCCCTGCGGAAGCTCCACGCGGATCCGAAGCTCTTCGACGACAAGGAGCGCGCCGCGCTGCAGCTCACCATCGAGATGACGCGCGACGTGCAGCCCAAACAGGCGACCATCGACAAGGTGCGCTCGCTGTTGCCGGACCAGCAGGTCGTCGAGCTGATCGGCACGATCGCCGGGTACAACATGGTCTCCCGGTTCCTGCTGGCGACCGGTGTCGAGCTCGAGGCTACGCGGTAAGCTTCTCGAACACCGACGTGCCGTGGTGCTGGATGGCGGGCACGATTCCTCCCTCGCCGACGAGCGCCTGGATGATCTTCGAAGGCGCTTCGGCGTGGAAGTCCTCTCCGCCGACGCGCACCACGCCGCGCGCAGGGTCGACCTCGATCTCCTCGCCTTCCTTCGCCAGCTCGTAGAAGCGGGCATCCTGCACGACCAGGAAGGTGAGGGCTTCGTTCACCAAATTCCGCTTGTGGATGAACGCGTAGCTCCGGGCGACGATCGCCTCCACGCCGGCGCCTTTCAGGGCCAGCACCGCCTGCTCCCGCGACGAGCCCGACCCCCAGCCCTCGCCCGCGACCACCACGCGCGCCCCGTCCTTCACCTTTTGCGTGAAGTCCGGCCGGACGAAGTGGAACGCCTTCGCGCCCAGCTCCGGCAGCGCGGTGAGATGACAGAACTGGCCGGGGATGATCGCGTCGGTGTCGACGTTGTCGCCGAAGCGCTGGATCCGCGAGCGGATGACGCCGGCGCGCTGCCGGTCGTCGCGGCGGGCCTGCTTCGCGGACGCCGCCGTCGCTCCCGCGGGCGCCAGGTGGATTTCCGGCTCGACCTGCTGCACCTCCGGCGTCCGCCGCGGCTTGCGCTCACCGAGGATGCGCCGGAACCGCTCCTGATCGATGCGGGCGAGCAGCGGCCGGGGATCGGCGATCTTCATCTCCTGCGCGCTGGCGGCGACGGTGGCTCCGCTGGCGAGGTGCGCGAGCGATCCGTCGCCCATCCGGTTCTCGAAGTTGCGGTTCTGGGACGACAGCCACTTCTCGCCGCGGCCCGCCTTCCGGGAGGCGACGCCGAGGCACATCGAGCAGCCCGGCGGATCGACGCGGAAGCCGGCGCGCTCGTACACCTTCCAGAGCCCGGCGCGGCGCAAATTCTCCTGGATGGCGAGATCGCCGGGCACCACGATCTGCTTGTCGTTGCCCGGACGTGAGACTCCCGCCGCTTCCAGGACCAGCGCCGACAGGACCAGCTCCTCCTCGGTGGTGGTGCAGGCCCCGATGAACAAGCCGTCGAGCGCCGTGCCGGCGAGCGCGGTGACGCCGCGCACGTTGTCCGGCGAGAAGGGGACTGCGATCTGCGGCTCGAGGCCCGCGAGATCCACGTCGAACTTCTCGGCGTAGGGAGCATCGGGGTCGGCGCGGAAGGCGCGCAACGGCTGCACGGCCTGGGGATCGTCCGCGTCGGTCCGGCCGGCGAGCCACGCCGCGGTCACCTCGTCCGCCTCGAAGATCCCGTTCAGGCCTCCGAACTCGGCCGTCATGTTCGCGATGGCGAAGCGCGAGTCCGTCGAGAGCTGCCGGACGCCGGGGCCGCGGTACTCGACGGAGCGCTCCATCGCCACCGTGTTCCGCCCGAGCAGGCCGAGGGTGCGCAGGATCACATCCTTGCCGGCGATGCCGAACGGAAGCGTGCCGCGGTACTCGACCGCGATCGCCTCCGGGACCTGGATCCACGAGCTGCCGAGGACCATCGCCACCACGATGTCCGCCCCGCCCAGGCCGATGGCGACCGCGCCCAGGCCGCCGTGCGAGGAAGTGTGGCTGTCGGCGCCCAGGACAAGGTCGCCGGGCCGCACCAAGTCCCGGTAGAAGCGGGTGTGGAGGATGGTCTGGTTCGCGTCGTAGAAGTGGCGGATCCCGCTCTCCTTCGCGAACGCCTGCGAGAGCTGCACGAGCTTCTGTGCCCGCTTGTCCGTGGCGAGCGTCACCGGGTCGACGGTGTGATCGACGGCGAGGAAGAAGCGGTCCTTGTCGTGGAGCTTCGGCCGGCCCAGCATCGAGTACGTCCGCTCCATCCCGTTCCAGGCCAGCTCGCTGGCGATGGTCCAGTCCACGGCGACCTGGAGGACGTCTCCCGCCTGCACCCACGGGCGCGGCAGGTTGCGCGCGTGGGCGGCCAGGACCTTCTGGGTCAGCGTCATCGGCTTTGGCTGTGCGGAAGCCATGAAGCGCTGCTACATGCATCGGGTTGACCGCGCGCGCAACTCCCGCGGCGGGCAAGTATGCTGGGAAGGGCATGGACACCTGGTACGAGCGCATGAGCACGCTGGACTCGCTCTTCCTCGAGCTGGAGGACCGCAGCGCGCACATGCACGTCGGCGCGGTGGGCATCTTCGAGGGCCCGCCGCCGCCCTACCGCGACCTGCTGGCCTTGATCGAGACGCGGCTGGACCAGGTGCCGCGCTACCGCCAGCGGGTGATGTTCGTCCCGCTGAAGCAGGGCCGTCCGGTCTGGATCGACGAGACGCAGTTCGATCTCGAGTATCACGTGCGCCATACGGCGCTGCCCGCTCCGGGAGGAGCCGAGGAGCTGAAGAAGCTGGTCGCGCGGCTCTTCTCGCAGGCGCTCGATCGGGAGAAGCCGCTCTGGGAGCTGTGGCTCGTGGAGGGCCTGGAGGACTCGAAGTTCGCCATCGTCAGCAAGACCCATCACTGCATGCTCGACGGCGTTTCCGGCGTCGATCTGGCGACCGTGCTGATGGATCGGGAACCGCGCAACGAGCCTCCGCCCCCGCCACCCTCGTGGAAGCCGCGGCCGGCGCCGAAGGTCTCCGAGCTGCTGGTCGAATCGGTGAAGCAGCAGTTCTCGCATCCCTTGCGGATGGCGCGGGAGGCGCTGGAGCCGAACAGCGAGGCCGTGAAGCTGTTTGCCGAGATCTTCAGCGGGCTGAAGCCGTTCGTGGACGTGGTCTCGATGGGGCGCGCGCCGCAATCTCCGCTCAACGTTCCCATCGGACCGCACCGCCGCTTCGAGATGGTCGATCTTCCGCTCCCCAAGCTGAAGCAGGTGCGTGCGGCGAAAGGCGGAACGGTGAACGACATCGTGCTCGCGACCGTCGCCGGCGCGCTCCGCCGCTGGCTTTCGGCGCGGGGGACGGCGCCCGACGCCGACCTGCGTGTGCTGGTGCCGGTGAGCATGCGCTCGCGCAGGGAGCGTGGCACCTACGGCAACCAGGTCTCGGCCGTGTTCTGTCCGCTGCCGGTGACCGAGCCCGATCCGGCCGCGCGCCTGCGCAAGGTCCACGAGGCGATGATGGGGGTGAAGAAGAGCGGCTCGGCAGTCGGGGCGCACGCGCTCTCCCGCCTCGGCGACTTCGCCCCGCCGCAGCTGCTCGCGCAGGCGGCGCGGCTCCAGGCGGTGACGCGGATGTTCAACCTGGTGGTGACGAACGTGCCCGGGCCGCAGTTTCCCCTCTATCTCCTGGGAAAGCGGATGGTGGGCTGCTTTCCCCAGGTGCCGCTCGCGGCGCAGCAGGCGGTGGGGATCGCCCTGCTCAGCTACAACGGGCAGGTCGGAGCGGGGTTGATCGGCGACGCGGATGCGGCGCGCGATCTCTCCGGCCTGGCCCAGGCGATGACGGATGCGCTCGAAGAGCTGCGCGCGGCCTGATCCGTGATCGCGTAGATCCGAACGCACGATGAGCGGCGCTTCGTTCCCGGTTCGCCGCTTCTGCACGTCGGCGCGCTAGAACTCCACGCTGACGACGGTGTACTGGGCCGGCCCGCGCGGCCGTTCGACCACCACCTCGTCGCCGGCGGACTTTCCCAATAAAGCGCGGCCGAGCGGCGACTCCACGCTGACGGACCCGTGCGAAGGACTCGCCTCGCCCGCGGGGACCAGCGTGTACTCCGTCTCCTGTCCGTCCTCGTCCTCGAGCGTCACCCTTGCGCCGAGCCGCGCCTTTCCCTCGTCGCGAAGCTGCTCGATCGGCGCCGTCTCCGCCGGAGGCGCCTTGATGCGCGGCGGCAGCACCACGTCGGGAACGGCGGCGTCCTCGTTCGTGAAGGCTTTCGACACCTCCCTACGGTAGCGCCGCCGCGGCCGCTGATCTAGGGTCCGCGCCCATGACCACCCCCGCACCCGTCGACGACAAGGCGATCGAGAAGGCCCTCGCCCACCATGCCTCCCACCAGGCCGAATACCTGGACGAGCTGAAGAAGCTGGTGCGGATCCCCAGCGTCTCTTTCGAGGGGTTCGACAAGCAGCAGGTCCGGCGCAGCGCGGAGGCGACCTGCGACCTGATGCGGCGCAAGGGGCTGCAGAACGTGCGGACGCTGGAGATGCCCGGCGCCCACCCGTACGCGTACGGCGAGTGGACGGGCGCCAAGGGGCGGCCGACCCTGCTCCTGTACGCGCATCACGACGTACAGCCGACGGGCGAGAAGGAGAAGTGGAACCAGCCGGATCCCTTCGAGCCGGTGGAGCGGGACGGCCGCCTGTTCGCGCGCGGCGCGGCGGACGAC
>DASREU010000374.1:0-20963 GCA_035651935.1 Myxococcales bacterium
AACCCGTCGGGGTCGAGCTGATCGAGGCGCTCTCCCCCGGTCTCCGCGTTCGGATACATCAGGAACGGCACCTGCGGCCCGCTCGATCCGGAGAGCGGCACATCGTGGCCGGTGTTGAACGCGACCCAGTTCATCTCCCAGGACCCGAACAGGCGCTCGCGGGCGGCCGCCACCCTGAGGTCCGTGGGCTCGAACTTTCCCGGCGACTCTTCGAGGACCACCTTGCGCACGTCGGCGGGATCGACCGGGACCCAGCCCACTCCGTCGGCGAAGAACTCTGCCCGGCAGTGCTGCGCCTTGCTGATCACCGGGCTGGAAGTGCCCAGGCTCTTGTACCCATGCGCGGAGCTGGCCACGCGGATGCCGTAGACGTCGCGCGCCGGGATTCCCAGCGACCGGGCGAACGCGACGAAGAGCCCGTTGAGGTCGGCGCATTTCCCGCCGTAGTTCCCGGTCTCGATCATCGCCTTGACGTTGCCGGTCCCGCAGCCGCGGGTCTTCGGATCGCGGAAGGTGTTCTCCACGATCCAGTCGTAGATGCGGCGTCCTTTTTCCAGGTCGGTGCGCGCGCCTTTCGCCATCCGCAAGAGCGCGGTCTCCCGCACCAGGCCGTCGCAGGGGATGGTCTCGGTCGGAGCCGTATACAGCGCGCTCTCCGCGCGGCTGAGCGAGGGCGCGCTCCGGCCGGAGAAGTCTGCGGCGCGATCGCGGGTGGCGACGCGGCTCTTCAACTCGACGAACGGCGCCTTCTGCCCCGCCGCCCATTCGACGTAGAGCATCGAGACGCCGTACTTCGTCGCGCGCATCACCTCCGCGCGCGCGGCGTTCCCGGTCCAGGTGTTCACGGCGCCGCGCTGCCACTCCGTGTCCGTGGCGAGAGGGACCGGGAGCCAGGCGCGCGAGACACCCTCCGCCTTGAGGATCTCCGCGCGCGTCGTCAGCTCGAACGTGCGCCAGCCCGTCGCGGCGCGCAGGCGCCGCCACGGAAGCGCGGCCACGACGGCGGCAGTGAGCAGCTCACGTCGGCGCATGGGCCGGGGAAGGTAGCAGGGCCGAATGCCGCTCGCAACGCGCGATCGCTCGACTTTTCACCCCGATGGCAATGGCATCTCCACGACTTACCGTTCTGCTGGATGAGCGACCCGATACGGCCCGTCATAGGTGAGCGCTCGCATCGGGCGAAGGTTCGTCACCGTGGACGAGAGCTTCATCCGTGCGCGGCAGGAGACTTCCGCGCGAGCAGCCGCCCCTACTTCCCGGTTCCCGGCCGCTCCGCGAGAAGGTAGCTGCCGATGATCTTGAGGTGCCGCGCGGCGGCGCGCAGCTCCGTTAGCGCTGCCTTCACGGGCTCGTCGAGAGGACCGCCGAGCAGATCGACGAAGAAGACGTACTCGAAGGGATTGGCGGGGATGGGGCGCGACTCGAGACGGGTCAGGTTGATCTGGTGGTCGGCGAACCGCTTCAGGCAGTCGAGCAGGGCGCCCGGGTGGTGGTGGACGGAGAAGGCGAGGCTCGTCTTCTCGCCGTTCGGGTGCGGCTGGACGTCGGCCTCCCGGCGGAAGGCGAGGAAGCGGGTGATGTTGTTCCGGACCGACTGGATGTCCTCGGCGAGCAGCGAAAGCCCGTAGACCTCCGCACACCGTTTCGAAGCGATCGCCGCGACTCCGGGGACCTGGCGGGCGGCGACGATCTCCGCGGCGCCGGCGGTGTCGTACTCGGGAACCGCGCGCAGGCCATGACGGGTGATGAAATCGCGGCACTGAGCGAGCGCGATGGGATGCGAGCACACCGTCTTCACGTCCTCGAGGCGGTCTCCACGGCGACCGAGCAGGCAATGCTCGATGGACAGATACGACTCGGCGGTGGCGAACACGCTGCGCTCGAGGAGCAGGTCGGTGTTCACGCCGACCGGACCGGCGATGCTGTTCTCGACGGGGACGAAGCCGCCATCGACGGTTCCGGACTCGACCGCGTCGAACACCTGCTCGCTCAAGGGGAAGCCTGCGGCCTCGACCGCCGGCCCGAAGTGGCGCAGCAAGGCCGCCTCGCTGTACGCGCCGCGCACGCCCTGGAACGCGATCCGCAGGGGCCGGTCGCCGCTCAGGGCGCTCTCTCGAAAGGCAGCCGCTGCGCCGGCCGGAAGCCGAACGCGTGCAGGAAGCCACGCAGCGCCGCATCCTCGCCGGCCACCTCCGTCTCCAGGCGCTCGACGTGGATCGCCGCCAGGTTCTCGATCATCTGCGTCAACACCGCGCGGGCATACCCTTTGCCCGAGAAGCCCGGGTCCACTCCGATGGTGTCGAGCGACGCGGTGGGCTGCGCACGGCCGAAGTCGCCGGGATCGATCCGCGCCATCGCGAACGCGACCACGAACCCGTCGTCTTCCACCACCTGCGAGAGAGCGATGGCCGATTCCTGGAGCACCTCGTCGAACTTCCGCTGCAGGTAGTCGGCGCGGTTGCGGCCGGTGATCCGCTGGTCCACGCGCGTGACCCAGTCGAAATCTTCCGCGCGGAGCGGGCGCACCTTCGGGGGCGGAGCCTCGATCTCCTCGTCCGTCGCCGGCAGCGGCATGCGATGCACCGCGCGCTCGAGGACCTGCCGCGGCGCCACCCGGAAGCCGCCCCGGTCGAGCAGCCGCAGCAGCGAATGATCGCGCCAGTCCGCCTGCGTCCGCAGCGCGCGGGCGCCGCGGGTCCGCGCAAGCTCCGCCAGGCCGTCCAGCATCCGGCGCCCGAGGCCGCGCCTCTGGACCTCCGGATCGACGCCGATCGTCTCCAGCACGACCGCGCGATCGCTGCCTCCGTATTCGCCGTCCGCGCCGCGGGCGAGGAGAAAGCCCCGCAGCCGGGAACCGTCTTCGATCGCCAGTTGCAGATGCCGCTTCGGATGCCGGACCGCGGCGGCGAGGCGCTTCTCGAAATACCCGCGCCGCAACTGCCCGGCGATCCGCGCGTCGAGCGCAAGGACGGCTTCGAAGTCTTCGCGGGTCAGGGGACGGATCTGCGTTTCGCCCATTGGAGCCTCCACGGCCGGGCGAGTGTCGCGCCGGGACGCGACAATCGCAACTCAGCCTGCCGAAGTCGATGGACTTTACCGGCGGCCGCCAGCAAGACTTGCGCCCGGTGATCCCGTGATCCGGAAACTGGCCCGCAGCGCGCACGACAAGCTGAAGATCCGCGGCTGGATCGCGCTCGCGGCCGCGTCGGCCGCGCTGATCGCCGCGCCGGGCGCCTGGAGGTCCCGTTTCGTCACCGACCGGCGCGCGGCGCTCCGGCTGAGGCAAGCCCAGGCGCACCTGGCCGCAGGGGAAGTCGACCAGGCGCGCATCGACTTCCGGAAGGCGCTCCGGCTGCAGCCGTTCGATGCGAACGCGCGCCTCCAACTCGCGTCGATGGAGCTGGGCGCGGGCAACTGGGAGCTCGCGTTCCTCGAGTACCAGTCCGTCACGGAGCTGCATCCGGAGCTTCCCGAAGGATGGATCGGGCTCGCGGGCATCACGGCGAAGGGGGGACTGCTCGTCGCGCCTGAAGCCGCCCTGGACAAGGCGATCGCGCTTTCGCCGAAGCGAGCGGATGCGCACGCGCTTCGCGCCGATCTCCGCGGGCGCGTCGGCCGATACCACGGGGCGCAACTCGACGCGCAGGCAGCGGTCGAGGCGGCGCCGAGGGATCCCGGGTCCTGGGCCCTGCTGGTGCGCGCGACGACCCGTTCGCAGGGCTGGAAGGCGGGCCTCGATGCGGCGAACCGCGGAATCGCGGCGCTCGGCCAGGACGCGGCATTGATCCGGCTGCGTGACTGGCTCTCGTCCGAGCGCGGCGCGGCCACGGCGTCGCTTTCGACCGAGCTCGGGCCCGCCCCGGCGCCATCGGGTCGCGTCCGCGCCGAGGTGCAGCGCGCCGGCGACAAGCTCGCCTCGCTCGCGCAGGAGCACTGGCCGGGGCGGCTCGCGCAGGTGCGCCAGGCGCTGGAGGGGCAGCTCCGGCAGCAGGACTGGTCCAGGGCCGCCGCCACGGTCGAGGGCGCGCAACGCGCCCACCCCGACAGCGCGTTCGCCCCGTTCCTTGCGGGGATCCTCGAGCTCGCGCGCGGCAACCCGGCGGACGCCGAGCAGCGGCTGACGGAGTCGCTCAGCGCCGCCCCGCGCTCGCCGGTCGTCGCCACCGCCCTGGCGAAAGCGTGGTCGCGGGAAAAGGGCGCCGCGTATGCCGGAGAGCGCCTCGCTGCCCTCGCGGAGCGCGATCCGGGGTTCGCGTTCGCCCGCTCGATGGCGGCGCGCGCTTACATGGACGGGCGCGATCCGGTGCAGGCGGAGGCCGTCCTCCGGCGGGGCGTCCAGCTCCGGCCGGATTCGGCGGCGTCCTATCTCGATCTCGCCGATCAATACCTGGAGCTCGATCGAGTCGCCGACGCAGCGAACGTCTGCCAGCAGGGACTGGAACGGCTTCCCGAAGATCCCGATCTGCAGCTCTCGCTGGCGCGGATCAGCGCCGACCTCGGCAGACCCGCCGAGGCGATCCGGATCTACCAGGGCCTCCTCTCCCGCCGCCCCGATCTCGACCTCGTCGAGTACAAGCTCGCGGCGTTGCTCGCCGACGGGGAACCGCGGTCGCCGCGGCTGCTCGAGCTCCTTCGCGATCTCGGGTCGGACACGCCCTCGGACCCCCAGCTGCTGGACACGCTCGGGTGGATGCACGACCGGACCGGAGACACCACCCGCGGCCGCGTCTTGCTGCAATCGGCCGTGGACGCCGCGCCGGACGAGCCCGGGCCGCATTTCCATCTCGCCGCGATCTACGCGCGCGAGCGGAAGACCGACCTCGCGCGCAGCGAGCTGAAAGCCGCCGTCGATTCGCCGCGGCCGTTCGCGGAGCGCCTCGAGGCGTTGCGCCTGCTCCGCGAGAGCGCCTCGACGCCGGTCACCCGCGGCCCTCCGGCGGCGGCCCGCTGAGAGGCCGTCAAAGCGCGCGGCGCCGTCGTCTCCGCCGCGCGACCACCCCGAGCGCGACCCACAAACTCCAGGCATCGACTCCGGCGCTCGCGCAATGCGACCCGCCGGACGGGGTGGTGCCGCCATCGCTGCCGCCTTGCCCGGCATCCGGAGCGGGCGAGATCCCGAGGACGCCCTGGATGCGGCTCCAGTGCGCCTGGCAATTCGTCTGCACCGGCGGGCAGGTGAGCGGCCCGAGGATCTGGGTGAACGTCATCAACGGTTGGAACGTCGCCGTCTTGTCGTCGCTGGTGGCGATGCTGAACCCGTCGAGCACGAAGTCCGTGCAGGCGTAGATCCGGTTCGTTCCGGGGCGTTGCCCGAGGCACCGCAGATGGTAGGAGTCGCGGGCGGCGAACCCGGTCGTGCCGGCCGGCTGCACGTACAGCTTCCCGCCGCGGGTGCCCGCATAGATGGCGCCGTCGTTCGCCAGCAGGAACGAGGAGAGCTGGCCGCCGACCGGAGGCAGCATGGTGGTGAACGTCTGGCCGCCGTCGACGCTCTTCCAGATCGCGTCCGAGATCGCGCCGACCACCCGCACGTAGACGATCTTCTCGTTCGCGGGATCCACCGCCAGGATCCGGGGTGTGGTCGCGGGATCGATCGCCATGTCCGTCGGCGTCCAGGTCGCGCCCGAGTTCGCGCTGGCGAGGAATTTCGCCGCGCCGCCGGAAGGTGAATTCGAGGTGGCATAGACCACGGCGGGATTCGATCTCGCGATCTCCACACCGGTCAGCAGATCCGGGGTGTCGTAGAGGTGCGGCGCGTCGAAGGTCTTGCCGCCGTCGTGCGAGGCGACGATGTAGCTGGCGCCCGGCAACACCACGACCGCGAGCACGCGGCTCGCGTCGTTCGGGTCGGGAAAGAAATCCGCCACGCTCTGGCCGGAGATCGAACCTGTCGACGTGGGCCAGGTGCAAGCCACGTCGGAGGAGCGGGTCATGGTGATCGAGTTCGCGAGCAGCGCCCCGTCGGCGGTGACCTGGTAGAAGCTCACGCTCGCCGAGGCGAGCGCGGCGTTCGAGCTCGACACCACCCATGGCTCGCAGGCGTATCGCCAGGTCGCCCCGTCGTCTTCGGACACCAGCAATCCGAAGTTCGCCCCCAGGTAGATGCGGTGCGGAGCATCAGGCGCGAAATGGATGCTGAACTCGTCGGGAAAGGCGCCGTTTGCGCGCGCTGCACCCGCGGCTCCGAGCGCAGCCCCCAAAAGGACGAGAAGGGCGGCCAGGCGGGGAAAGCGGCGTCGACTGCGGTTCATCATCTGGAATCTTGGGTGTCGAGGGCCGATGGCAAAGCCGCTGCGGCCGGCGTGTGGGGTCGCCACACGGCCGGCCGCAGGGAATATGCTTGCAACGACCTTTCGCTGCTAGGGCAGAAGTGAAGCGAGGGGCTTGGTGAACTTCACCACCATGAACCCGTTGTCCTGACCGTTGAACCAGAGATAGTCCGTGCCGCCGACGGACCGGAACCGCACGTGCGCCGAGACGCGGTCGGTGGTCCGGTCCTTTCCGCCGTAGTCGAACCACATGGACGACCCGGGAAGGCTCTTCGTCCGCTGCGCCGGCGGCTTGTAATACGCGATCTCCCGCGGGTGGTACGGATCGCGGATGTCGAAGACGCGCAGTCCGGCGCCCCAGTAGCCGCAGGCGAGGATCTTCGGATCCGTGACGGAGTCGGGCGTGCAGTAGTGGGACGAGTATCCGTAGTTGTCCAGATCGGACGTCGCCGGCGGGTAGTCGACGATGTACTGCGCGCACTTCGCCGGGTCGTTCACCTCGAGCATCAGCTTGGCCACCAGCTTGGGCTTCGTCTCGTCGCTGATGTCGATGATGCGGGCGAAGCCGAACGGAGGCAGGCCCTTGGCGCAGGAGTCTGCACGCCCGGCGGTGATGTTCGCGAGCTGGCTGACGCCCGTCTCGTCGGTGAAGATGATGTGCGGCTTCCCGTTGAAGGTGACGGGCATGGTCTCCTGCGCCACGCCGCCGTCATCCCAGTACATGGTGCTGACCGTCTTCGGCGGCGCCGGACTGGCGACGCGGTTCTGGACGTCGCTCGTGTCCAGGATGACGAGCCCGTTCGTGCCCGGCAGGCCGAAGGGGACGAAGTTGCCCCAGCGGGTCAGGTACGCCCGCTTTCCGTCGTTGCTGATGGAGATGTCGTGCGTCGAGTCGATGTCGTCCGCCCAGTGCCCGATGAACTTCGGCGCCGACGCGTTGCTGACGTCCATCGCCGTGAAGCCGGTCCCGCCGGCGCCCGTGCCGTAGTACGTCATCCCGTCCGGCGCCCAGTTGCCGGCGTGGCCCGTGTGCCCGGGGACGTCGACGTCCGAGAGCAGCGTCGGATGCTTGCAGTCCGTGGCGATGTCATAGAACGCGAACTGCCGGTCCGTCGGCGCCGAGGCCCCGAAGCCCGGCCCCTTGGTGGCGCCGAGCAGCTTGCGCGGCTCGTTGACCTTCAACGACTCCCAGGGGTCGATCATCGCGCGGCTGGTCAGCGTCGCGGTCTGCTTGGGGTTCGCGGGGTCGCTCACGTCGAGCACCACCACGCCGGGCGTGGTGTTCGCCGAGGTGTTGTACGTGCCGTAGTAGGCGCAGTCGTTGAACCAGGCCAGCTGCCACTCCGAGCCGTTCCCCTGGTGCTGTCCGACCAGCTGAAGATTGCAGTTGTAGGCGGTCTCGGAGGCGCTCGGGCTGCCGGTTCGATCAGCCAGGCTCGTCTGTCCTTGAAGCCCGGGCTCCACGCGATCGCCAGCGCTGCACGTCGCCTTCGGCACCGACGTCGTCCACGGCTGTGGCGGGCTGCTCGATCCGCAGTGCGCGATCAGCGGCGCTACGGCGAGCAGGCCGATCGCAAACGCCCGCTTGTTGGGGAATGTGCTGCACTCGTTCGTTCTCGTCACGCAGCTCTCCAGTCGATCCTGAGAAAGGTTTACGGTCCCGCCCCATGCGTTCCTTCCATCGAGGAGATTTCCGACATCAAGACGCACTGCGGCATCGCGTCGCAGCCCCTGCCGGCCGGGCGCTCGAAAGCAGGGTCACCCGCGCCGGGTTGCTGCCGCCCGGTCGAGGAGCAGCTTGCGCTCGCGCTGGTTGCGGGTGAGCGACGCCGCGCGCTCGAACTCCGCCCGCGCCTCGTCGTGGCGCTCGAGCTTCGCCAGCAGGTCGCCGCGCACGCTCGGGAGGAGATGGTACCCCTTCATCGCCGGGTCGGACGAGAGCGCGTCGACGAGCTCGAGGCCGGCTGCGGGCCCGAAAGCCATCGAGAGCGCGACCGCGCGGTTGAGCTCGACCACGGGTGACGGCGCGACCGCAGCGAGGGTCGCGTAGAGCGCGGCGATGCGATGCCAGTCCGTCTCCTCCGCGGTGCGCGCGCGGGCATGGCAGGCGGCGATCGCGGCTTGCAGCGCGTACTTGCCGCCGGCGCCGTCGAGCGGACCGGCTCGCTCGAGCTCGGCGAGCCCGCGCTGGATGAGCAGGCGATCCCAGAGCGCGCGGTTCTGATCGAGGAGCAGGACGGGCTCGCCGGCCGGCCCGACGCGCGCCCGCAGCCGGGACGCCTGGATCTCCATGAGAGCGAGCAGCCCATGGACTTCGGGCTCTTCCGGCATCAGGCCGGCGAGGATCCGCCCGAGCCGGAGCGCGTCTTCACAGAGCGCAGGCCGGATCCAGTCCTCCCCGACCGTCGCCGAGTAGCCCTCGTTGAAGATCAGGTAGAGGACGTCGAGGACCGACGAGAGCCGCGCCTCGAGCTCCGCGCCGCGCGGCACTTCGAAGGCGACGTGCGCATCCGCCAGCGTCCGCTTCGCCCGCACGATCCGCTGGGCGATCGTCGCCTCCGGCGCGAGGAATGCGCGCGCGATCTCCGAGGTGGTGAGGCCGCCGAGAAGCCGCAGCGTGAGCGCGACCTGCGCCTCCGTCGAGAGGACCGGGTGACAGGCGATGAAGACGAGGCGGAGCAGATCGTCGCCGACTTCGTCGTCGAGCGCCGCGTCGGGATCGGGACCCGCCATCTGCTCCTCGGTCTCGCGACCGATCTCCTCGTGCTTTTCCAGAAGGCGCCTGTTCCTGCGCACCCGGTCGATGGCGCGGTTCTTCGCCGTCGCCATCAGCCACGCGCCCGGATTTTCCGGGATGCCCGTCTCCGGCCACCGCTCCAGGGCGACGACGAGAGCGTCCTGGGCAAGCTCCTCCGCCACTCCGACGTCGCGGACGATCCGGGTCAGGCCGGCGATCAGCCTCGCCGACTCGATCCTCCACACTGCGTCGATGGCGCCGTGGATCGCGGGAGTGGTCACCCCGCGAATCAGAACATCTCCAGCGCCCGGCGCAAGGCAGAAACCGGCCCCGCGCATCGAGCGCCCGATCTCCTCCTTCGTACGGGCGACGATCGGGGAGTCGCCGGATCGACAGCCGCAAACGCAAAAGGCCCGGAACCAGGGGTCCCGGGCCTTCGGTTCACGCAAAAAGCGTTGACCTCAGACTGGCTTCACGTTCTGCGCCTGGAGCCCCTTCGGGCCCTTGGCAACGTCGAAGCTGACCTTCTGCCCTTCCGCCAGGGTGCGGAAGCCTTCCGCGTTGATGGCGGTGTGATGGCAGAAGACGTCCTCGCCACCGTTGTCCTGCGTGATGAATCCGAAGCCCTTCGCATCGTTGAACCACTTCACGGTACCGGTTGCCATGCTCTTCTTTCGCTGTTGCAGACGGTCTGTCCGTCCGCCCTCGCGCATCTTTCGCGAGGAGGCGGTGGTTTATCCGGCAACACGCGGGAGCACAAGGGCGATTTGCCAACCGCCCGTAGATTCAGGCGCCGCGGAGCGACGCCGTCCGCCACCAGCGCTCGGCATTGCAGCGCTCGCAGCGGCCCCAGACCCGGTCCACGTCGACCTTCTTGCCGTTGCGCTCTTCGATGTGGCTGGCGTGACGGCTGGTTTCGACCACTTTCCCGTCGCACTGGCTGCAGGTGGGAGCGCCCTGCTCGTCGATTCGGCACTCCGTCCTGTCCATGAGGACATCATACCGCACTTCCCGGAATTCGCCTGCATTTCGCTGGAGGGAGCGCAGGCGCGTCCCCGGAGGTCAGGAGCGGCTGTCGGAGCCGTGGTCGCGGCTCGCCACCGCGTTCGCCGGCGAGGTGGCGCCCTGCTCGATCTTCTCACCGAGGCCTTTCGCCGGCTGCGCGGCCTCCGGCTCATCCTCGTGGAGCGAGCTCAGCCCCTTCTTGAAGCTCTTGATCGCCTGACCCAGGCTGTTGCCGAGCTGCGGCAGCTTCGAAGGTCCGAAGAACAGCAGCGCCAGCGCGAGAACGACGACGATCTCTCCGATCCCAAGCCTCATGATGTCCTCCAGCGGCGTTTTCGTGCGGACGGCGGACCTTACTCCCGATTCCCGGCGCGATGCCAGCGAGAGGTGTAGAAGGGGCCCCGAAGCTGGCAGCGAACCTTGCAAGGAGACCGTCCATGGCGGAGAGCGTCTACAAGATCATCGAGCTGGTTGGAACGAGCACCGAGTCCTGGGAGAAGGCGGCGACGACCGCGGTGAAGCGCGCGTCCAAGTCCCTGCGCGACCTGCGCGTCGCGGAGGTCCGGGAGCTCGATCTGGTGATCGAAGACGGGAAGATCACCGCTTACCGCGCCAAGGTGAAGGTCTCGTTCAAGTACGCCGGCGAGACGTAGGCCCTCACTCCGGTTCGCCGGTCCTGGTCGCCAGCCACAGCCCGGTGGCGATCACCACGAGCGCCAGCCCGTCCAGCGGCACCAGCCGCTCGCCCAGCAGCAGGGCGCCCAGAAGCAGCCCGAACACCGGCGTGAGGAAGAAGTAGGCGCTCACCCGGCTGGCCTCGCCGTGGTGGAGGATCCAGAACCAGAGCATCGAGGCGCCGACGCTGAGGACCAGCACCAGGTAGACGAAGCTCCAGAGCAGCGGCGCGGTCCAGACGATGTGCGGGGGACCCTCGCGCAAGAGTGCCGCCGGAATGAGCACGGCTCCGGCGAGGAACAGCTGCGCGCCGTTCAGCACCACCACGTGCGGCCGCGTGCGCATGCGCTTGTAGACGACGTTCGAGGCGATGAACGCCAGCACTCCCGTGGACGAGAGCAGGACGTCGGAGATCCGCGCGGTCTGCGTTCCCGCGCGGACCCACATGGCGAGGACCACTCCGGAGAAGCCGAGCAAAAGGCCGATCAGCTTGCGCCGCGTCAGCGGTTCTCCGAGCAGCGCCGGCGCGACCAGCGCGAGGAGGAGCGGGTTCGTGCTGGCGATGATCGATCCCATCCCCGCGGAGAGGTGCTGCAAGGCGATGTAGCTGAGCCCGAGGTACAGCGCGTTGCCGCCGATCCCCAGGGCGAGCAGCCGCAGCCAGGTCGCGCGGTCGCGCGGAAACGGCACGCCGGCAAAGCGCGCCGCGACGAGCAGGATCCCGCCCGCGATCAGGAAACGGATCCAGAGGATGGTCAAAGGCGGGGCGCCGCGCGCCAGCACCCGGCTGGGGACGAACGCGGAGGCCCAGACAAAGACGTAGAGGATGGCGGCGAAGGCGCCGAGCGCGCCCTTGGCGACCGGCAGTCTTCGTTCGAGCGTCTCGCTCACCGCCCTACGATGCCGGCGGCAACGGACTGGAAGCGCGAGGACCGCTCAGGGATTGTTGCTGGAGTGACAGGCGAGGCAGGAATAGCTCCCGAAATTCGCAGACCAGGCCTTCCCGCCCGGCGGCGCGAGCGCCGTGTGGCAGGTGAGGCAGAAGGGCTGGTGATCGCTTCCGGTGATCCCGTGCCTGACGGACGGGTGAGACGCGATCCGATCCACCTGTCCGTCGGCGTGACACTTGAGGCAGTACCCGGACGCCCACTGGTAGTTCAGGTACGTGATCCGGTCGCGCGCGCCGATCTTGCTCGCCGGAACCTGCGCGTGCGCCGTGGCCGTCGCGGTTTGCGCGTGGCAGGGCGTACAGGTCACGTCGGCGATCGCTTTCGTCGATCCGTGGCACTGCGCGCAGCCGAGGGCGGCGTGCTTCGTCCCGGTGACCGGGAAGAAGTCTTTGTCATGGTTCGCCGGGAGCCCTCCGCTGCCGTCCTTGTGGCAGCCCAGGCAGGAAGCGGTCGACCACGAGTAGCCCGTCACCCCCGCGTGCGAAGGCGTCGTCGCGGCATCGGTGTGGCACCCGGTGCAGGAGACGCCTTGCTCCGCGAGCGAGAAGCCCGGCGCCGCGGGATCATGGCATTGATCGCAGGTGAGCGTGGCGTGCGATCCGCCGATCACGAAAAACTTGTCGTGGGGCTGGAGGCCCTTGCCGAGATCGGACGCGCTACCGCCGCACCCTGACAGGAACGCGACGATCACCGCTCCGCGGATTCCGCCCGCACTGGAGGCCATCACACGTCTCCTCGCTGGAAGAGTACCGGCGGAGCGGCCAGGCGGCCACCGGTCCGGTTGCGCACAGGGTGCACCGCGGTATACCGGCCGCGCACATCGGGTGAAGAACGCCTTAGAATCCGCTGCCCATGGACGACACATTGGAGAAGAGCGATGAGCAGTGGCGGCGCGAGCTGACGCCTGAGCAATACCGCGTCCTGCGGCAAAAGGGCACGGAGCGCGCGTTCTCGGGCGCGCTCTGGGACGATCACCAGCCCGGCCGCTTCCTCTGCGCCGGATGCGGCGCGGAGCTCTTTCGCGCCGAGGACAAGTTCGAGAGCGGCACGGGCTGGCCCAGCTTCTCGCGCCCTGCCGATCCCCGGACGGTCGCCTCCGAGCGCGACACCACGCACGGGATGGAGCGCATCGAGGTCCACTGCCGCAAGTGCGGCGGCCACCTCGGTCACGTCTTCCAGGACGGACCGGCGCCAACGGGGGAGCGCTACTGCATCAACTCGGCGTCCTTGAAGAAAGCGCCCTGATCCCCGCTTGCGCCGGCGGCGTGGATGATTACGAAGGTCCGTGATGGACGACGATCGCATCGAGTACCCCTGCGTCGGCTGCGGCGCCCTCAACCGGATCCCGCGCAGTCGCCTCCGCGACGACCCGCGGTGCGGCCGGTGCAAGCAGAGCGTGTTCCCCGATCGGCCGGTGGCCGCGAGCGACGCCACCTGGAAGCGGGAGGTCGAGGACTGCCCCATCCCCGTGCTGGTCGATTTCTGGGCGCCGTGGTGCGGACCTTGCCGCGCCGTCGCCCCGGCGCTCGAGCAGGCGGCCAGGGAGCGGAAGGGGAAGGTGAAGATCGTCAAGCTGAACGTCGACGAGAACCCGCGCACGTCAGCGCTGCACCAGGTGAAGTCGATCCCCACGCTGCTCTTGCAGCGCGGGCCGCTTCTGGTGGGCCGCGTGGCCGGGGCGCTGCCCAAGCCGGAGCTGGACGCGTTCATCGACCGCTACGTCTGAGCGCTCAATCCGGGCGGTCTCCGAGGAACAGCCGCCCCACCTCGGGATCCGCCAGCAGCTCTGCGCCGGTCCCCACTTTCGCCACCGCACCCGAGACCAGCACGTAGCCCACGTCGGCGAACTCGAGGCCCTTCTTCGCGTTCTGCTCGACCATCACGATCGCCTTTCCTTCGCTCTTGCGAAGATCCGAGAGGATCTCGAAGACCAGGTCGATGTACCGCGGCTCTAGCCCGATGGAAGGCTCGTCGACCAGCAGCACGCGCGGGTTCATCACCAGCGCCCGCGAGATCTCCAGCAGGCGGCGCTCGCCTCCGGAGAGGACCCGTGCGGGCTGGTGCCGCCGGTTCGCCAGCCGGTCGTACTTCTTGAACACGCGCTCCGCGGCCTCCTTCGCCTGCTCGGGACGGTCCATCAGATAGCCGCCCATCCAGAGGTTCTCCTCGACCGTCATGTCCGGGAACACCGAGTTGTCCTGCAGGATGTACGCGACCCCGGCGCGCTTGAGCTTCTCGTTCGAGGAGAGACGGGTGATCTCCTTGCCGTCCACCCGGATGCTGCCGGCGGTGATGCGCGTGAAGCCGTAGATCGAGTGCAGCACGGTCGACTTGCCGGCGCCGTTCGGACCGATCATGCAGATGGCGCGGCCGGCGGCGATCTGCAGATCGATGCCGTGCAGGATCTCCATCTTTCCGTAGCCCGCGTGCAGGCCTTCGAGGGTCAGCACCGGTTCGCCGCCGGCGAGCGACGCGATCTTCTCCGCGGACGGAGGCTCGCCGCCGGGTCCTGCCATCACCGCGCCCCGAGGTAGGCTTCGAGCACGCGCGGATCCTGCTGGATCTGCTCCGGCTTGCCTTCGGCGAGGAGCTCGCCGTGCGCGAGGCAGTAGACGTACTCGGCGAGCTCCATGATCACGCGCATGTTGTGCTCGATCACCAGGAGGGTGATGCCGAACTGCCGGTTGATCTTGCGCAGCCTCTCGAGCAGGCCGTTGATCAGCGTGGGATTGATCCCTGCGGTCGGCTCGTCGAGCAGCAGCATCCGCGGAGCGCTCATCAAGGCCATGGCCAGCTCGAGGAGCTTCTGCTGGCCGAAGGAGAGATCGCCGGCGCGCAGGTGGCGCTTCGGGAACAGGCCGACGAATTCGAGCAGGTCAGAGGCCTTGCGGAGGTCGGCTTCCGGCGTGCGCTGCCACATCGATCGCCAGCCGAGCTCGGAGGTGGGAACGCTGATCGCCATGTTCTCCACGCAGGTCATCCCGCCGTAGATCCGCGTCTGCTGGAACGTGCGCAACAGCCCGAGCCGCGCGATCTGCGGGACGCGCAGCCGCGAGATCTCGCGCCCCTCGAAGCGGATGGAGCCGGCGTCGATCGGGTGGTGCCCGACGATGGAGTTGAAGAGCGTGGTCTTGCCCGATCCGTTGGGTCCGATCAGCCCGAAGATCCCTCCGGCCGGCACGCGCAGGCTGACGTCCTTGTTCGCGAGCAGGCCGCCGAAGGCCTTGCGGACCCGATCGACTTCCAGCATCGCGCTCACCGGCTCGCCTCGCCCGGCGAAGCCTCGACGGCGTGTCCGAATCGCTCCGGCCAGCGCTCGCGCGCCCAGCCGAGGATGCCGACCGGGAAGAACACCACGATGACGACGATCAACAGCCCCAGCGAGACGCGCTGCCATCCGAGCAGGTACGTCCAGGCGAGCTCCTTGGTGACGTGGAAGATCACCGCGCCGATCACCGGGCCCCAGAGCGTCCCCTTCCCTCCGAGGATCGCCATCAGCACCATCCAGACGCCGAAGGTGTCGACGGGGAAGGCAACCTCGCGTGGGTCGATGAAGCCGAGGAGGTTGCCGACCGCGCCGCCGCTGAGGCCGAGGAAGAACGCGCTGATGCACCAGGCGCTCGTCTTGTAGCGGGTGGTGCGCAGGCCCATCGCCTCCGCCTTGTCCTCGTCGTCGCGGATCGCGTTCAGCACCAGCCCGAAGCGGCCCTTGTAGAGCCAGCGCAGGAACGGCAGCGTGATCGCCGGAAGCGCCAGGCACAGGTAATAGAAGAACGTCTCGCGGCTCCCCAGCGCGCCGGGGTAGAGCGGCGGCACCATCCCGCCGCCGGCGCCGACGAAGTCCCAGCCGGAGGCGAGCTCGCCCGCCGCGACGCCGAGGCCGAGCGTCCCGATGGCGAAGTAGTGCCCGCGGAGCCCGAGGATCCCGGAGCCGAGCAATGCCGCGAGCGCGACCGCGACCAGCGCGCCGGCGCCGCTGCCGAGGAGCAGCCCCGCGAAATAGCCGAGATGGCCGTCGCGCTGGACAATCGCGCAGACGTACATTCCCACCCCGAAGAAGAGGACGTTCCCGAAGGAGTTGTAGCCCATCTGGCCGCCGAGCAAGTCCCAGGTGAGCGCGAACACGATCATGATGAAGAGCAGCGCCATCTGCGTGCGCCAGTTGGGGAGCAGGTACGGCGCGGCGAGGGCGAGAGCGACCACGGCGGCGAGCGCGGCGCGGCGCAGGGCCAGAGGCTTCATTGCAGGTATCTCCGCTCGCGCGCCAGCCAGAACCGGCGCCAGACGAGGATCACCACCAGGAGCCCGAAGATGAACGCCGCCTGGTACTCCGCGCCGAAGACGAAGCCCGCGAAGTTCTCCGCCGCTCCCAGCCCGAGCGCGACCGCCAGCACGGCCGCGACGTTCCCCAGGCCGGCGATGATCACGATCATGAAGGACCGGACGGTGTAGGGGAGCCCGAGGTACGGATGGATCACCCAGGTCATCGCCACCAGCGCGCCCGAGGCGCCGCAGATCGCGGCGTTCAGCCCGAAGGTCCAGGCGTAGACGCGCTGGGTGTCCACGCCCATCACCCGGGCGGCGCGCGCGTTCTGGGCGGTGGCGCGGATCGCCTGTCCCATCCGGGAGCGCTTGAGGAACTGGATGAGGAGCGCCCCGGTGACGAGTGCCACGGCGAAGGAGACCAACTTGATCTCCGCGACCGTCACGGCTCCGCCGAAGAGGAAGAGGGTGCCGAACCCGGCGTCCGCCGTGCGCACGTCCGCGCCGAAGAGCGTGTTGGCGAGTTGCTGGAGGAGGATGCTGAGGCCGAAGGTGGCGAGGATGGAGATGAAGAGGTCCTTCTCCACCACGCGGAAGACGACGGTCCGGTAGAGGATCCAGCCGAAAACGAACAGCGCCACCGCCGCGGCAGGGACGGCGAAGAGCGGGTGGATCCCCGCCTGGTACAGGTAGAAGGCCGCGTACCCGCCGAGCATCACCAGTTCGCCCTGCGCGACGTTGATCAGGCCCATCACGCCCCAGACCAGGGCCATCCCGTACGCGGAGAGCGCGAAGATCGCCCCGATCAGGACGCCGTCGAGCAGAAGCTGCACCGAGAGGACGGGCGATTCGAACAGCAGGCGGAGGTTTTCCATCCCGGTGGCAGCCCGCGGCGCGGCCCCCTATTGCGGAAGCTTGCGCGGCCAGATGAGCTTCGCCTCCGCCCACTTCGTCGGCGCCACCACTTTGTAATCGCCTCCCTGCACCTGGTAGAGCACCATCGGCTTGGCGGTGTTCTTTCCCGTGCTGTCGAACTTGATCGGCCCGTACATCGTCATCATGTCGGTGCTGGCGATGGCATCGCGCACCTTTTCCGGGTCGAGCGATCCGGCGCGGGCGAACGCGTCGGCGAAGACGAGCACCGAGGCGGTGGACTCCGCCGCCTGGTAGGGCGCCGGGTAGTTGAACCGCTTCTCGAACCGGGTCGCGTACTCGTCCGCGGTGCCGAACCACCGGTCCTTGTAGGCGAGCTTGCGGTCCCACTGCGAGGCGCAGAGGAATCCTTCGGCGAGCTTCGGCATGGTCTCGGCGATGCGGGCGGAGTCGCAGTGGGTGGCCGCCATCATCGGCACGTCGATCTTCATCTCCCCGGTCTGGCGCACGACGAGCGCCGCTCCCTTCTCATGGCCGGAGACCAGGAGGAGGTCGGGCTTCACCGCCCGCACCTTGGTGAGCGTCGCGGCCATGTCGTTGATCTCGGGGGGAAGCTTGTCGTCGATGAGCACCTTCATCCCGTACTTCTTCGCGTCCTCCAGCACGCCGTCGCGGACGTCGAGGCTGAAGGGATCGTTCTCGAACGCCATCGCCAGCTTGAGCGTCTTCGGGTCGCGGCCGTGCTCCTTCGCCACCTCGGCGGCGAGATTGACCGCGTCGCGCAGGTAGTAGTCCGAGGTGGAAAGCACCGCGAAGAGGTACTTGTACCCGTGCGTGAACAGCTCGCGGGCGGCGCCGTTCCCTTCCACGTGCGGCACCTTGTACTTCTCGGTCACCGGCGCCATCGCCTTCGTCAACCCCGACCCGTACGCGCCGAGCATGAACTTGACGCCGTCCTGGCTGATCAGGCGCTCGGTGAGCTGCGCCGCCCGCGCCGGCGTGGACTCGTCGTCGTAGTAGACGACCTTCAGCTTGTAGCTCTTCGGGCCGACCTTGACGCCGCCCATCTCGTTGATCCGCTCGACCGCCAGATCGTACCCGTCCTTCGTGTTCTTTCCGTTCACCGAGTACTTCCCGGTGAGGGAGACGGCGGCGCCGAGGACGATGGTGTCGCCCTCCGCCTGGCCGGCCGCTCCCCGCGCGAGCAGCATCAAAGCGGCCGCACCCGAGATCAGCAGACTCGCCCTGGTGATTCGAATTCGCATCTCTCTCTCCCGAATGAAAGGCTGCGCCAGGATGTTCGCGGCGCATCGGAGCACGCCGCGAGCGCCGCTGCAAGACGCGAACCCTCCCCCGCGCGTTGTGCGCTACTCTCTTGCGCATGGAACTCTACTTCGGCCGGATGTCCGGGAATTCGGCTCGCGCGGCGTTCGGGCTCCTGGAGGCGGGCGCGCCGTTCCAGCCGCATCCGCTCGACACGCGCGCCGGCGAGAACCGATCCGCCGCGTACCTCGCGATCAATCCGATGGGCAAGATCCCGGCGCTCGTCGACGGGGACCTCAAGCTCTGGGAGTCGAACGCGATCAACTGGTACGCCGCGGAGAAGCTCCCCAAGGCGCGGCTCCTGCCCCTCACCATCGAGGGCCGCGCGCGCGTGCAGCGCTGGCTGTTCTTCCAGGCCGGGCACGTCACTCCCGCGTGCGTGCAGGTGTTCCGGGCGACGAATGCGAAGGTGCAGGCGTTCTGGCAGACCTCGGCCGACCCTCAGGCCGCGGAGGGGGCGCGCAAGGAGCTCGGGCGGTACTTGCCGGTGCTGGAAGCGGCCCTCGCCGATCGCGAGTGGCTCGAGCGCGACTTCTCCCTCGCCGACATCGCCTACGCGCCCCATCTGCATCTGGTCGCCGAAGGCGGCTTCGACTTCTCCCCCTACCCTCGCCTGCGCGCCTGGCTCGACCGGCTCCTGTTGCGGCCGGCCTGGCGAAAGGCCTCCACGATGGTGTTCGGCGACTGATCACGGTCCGGCTGCGAGACGCTCGCGCGCCATCCGGGTGGCGGCCCGCCGATCGAGCTTGCCGTTCTTGCCGGCGGGCAAGGCGGTGACCTCCACGACCTCGCGCGGCCGTCGGTAGGGCGCGACCCGCCCTTCGGCCCAGCGGAGGAATTCCCCTGGATCGAAGCCAGGCCGCGGCACCACCACCGCCACCAGCCGCTCTCCGAGGCGCGCGTCGGGGACGCCGGCGATGGCGAGCTCCGCGACCGCAGGATGCCCGCGCAGCTCCGCCTCGACCTCCGCGGGGAAGACGGAGAAGCCGCCCACCTTGAGCCGATCGACGCTCCGCCCGACGAAGGCGAACGTCCCCACCGGCCCGAGCCGCGCCAGGTCGCCGGTCGCGAACCACCCGCCCTCGCTGCCTCCATCTCCGCCCTGGTATCCGGCGAACACGCCGGCGCCGCTCAGCTGCAGCTCGCCCGCCATCCCCATGCGCAGGCGGCGGCCGTCCGGTCCGACCACCCGGGCGGAGAACCCCGGCAGCACGAATCCGACGGCCGGAAGCTCGCGGCCGCGCGGAGCGGGCGGGTAGAAGCGCACCGCGGCCGGTCCCCCGAGCTCGACCATTCCGTAGACGTCGGCGAAGCCGGCGGTGCCCAGCTTGCGGCCTTTCGGGCGCGCGAGAGCGCCGTACTGCTGGAACCGGCGGGCACGGTCGGGCGGCATCGCGTCGGCGGCGCTCACCCACAGCTCGATGCTGGAGAGATCCGCGTCCGCGGCCCCGGCCGCTTCCAGATCCGCGTACATCGTCGGCACGCCGACGAACACGTTCGGCTGCTCGGCGGCGATCCGCGCGAGCACCAGCGCGGCGTCGAATCGCTCGAGGTGGATGAACTTCACCCCGGCGCAGAGCGCGCCGAGCAGGGTGGCGAGTCCCATGACGTGGGTCAGCGGCAGCGCCGCGAGGATCACGTCGCGGCCTCCGCGCAGCCCGCTCTGCCGCCCGACTGGAAGAGCGTGCAGCCTGCCGATGGCCCCGAGCAGGCTGCGGCTCGGCAAGCGCGCCACCTTGGGCAACCCCGTGGTACCCGAGGTACAGAGCAGCAATCCGGGCTCCTCGCCCGGAGCGAGGGTCGACGAGGCGATGCGCTCTTCCGGATGCGCCCCCAACCATCCCGCCACCTCGAATCCTTCCCGCGGCGGCGGACCGCCCGCCCCCGTCCAGAGGATCGGCAGCGCGGCCCCGGCGGGCGACGCGAGCAGCGGCGCAGCCACGTCGCTGTCGGCGACGATCGCGCGGACGCCGGCGACGCGGAGGGCCGCCGCCTGCTCTTCGGCGCGAAGCCTGTGGTTGAGAGGAAGCGGCACCGCGCCGATGCGCGCCAGGGCGAGCGCGTGCAACAGGATGTCGACCCGATTCGCGCAGAGGATCGCCACCGGCGAGGGGCCGATCTGCCCCGAAGCGCCGTGCGCGGCGGCCAGCCGGGCCACGTCGTCCTCGAGATCGGCATAGGTCCTCGCCCGATCCGCGAGCCCGGGCGTGGGCGTCGCGGCGGCGATCGCGGGCCTCTCGCCGAAGGCGTCCGAGAGCACGCGCGTGAGATCTCCCAGCGCGAGCCCGCTCCCGAAGAGCAGGCGAAGCCGCGCATTCGCCGCGCGCAGCGAGCCGGGAAGAAGGTCCTGGAGGCGGCGCATGCCGCCTGCATAACACCCCGGGACCCGCAGGTGCGCCCGAGCCGTCCGGTGGATCAGCCCGCGGCGCGTCCGCCGGCGCGCTGCGGCTCCGCCGGTTGCCGTGCCGGTTCGGCGCGCTCCAGCCAGCACTCGCGCCAGTAAGAGAGGATGGCGCGCGGGCAGAACCAGCGGCGCAAGCTGTGATCGCCGGAGCAGATCACGCTCTCCAGGGTGATCGCCTCGTTCTTCAATTCGATCATCTTGCGATCCTGATCGTTGATGAACTTGCGAATCCGCTGGCGGACGCGGAACGTCCCTCCGCAATACGGCATCATCTCGCGGTCGAACCAGAGGCCCTTGTTGCGCCCTTCCGGCGTGAGGGTCTTCGCGATCTCCTCCTGCGACTTCACCCGCACCAACTCGCCGGGTTGCAGGTTCAAGGTCTCGAACTTGTCGCCCTTCTTCGCGGTGCCCGGGAGGTGGATCTCGGGGATCAGCCCGAGCTTCCGCATCGGCTCCTGCACCGC
>DASREU010000375.1:0-9107 GCA_035651935.1 Myxococcales bacterium
GACGATCGGCGCGCCGTGGAAGTCGAGCGCCACCGGCACGGGACGGCTGGAGACCAACGCGCCCCGCTCGGCGAAACCGATCGCCAGGCGGGGATCGAAGCGCAGCGCGACGGTGCCCGTCGAGTAGCGGCTGTCGAAGCCCACCACCGCCGCCGCCGCAAAGGGGTCGCTGAGACTGGCCGCCTGTACGCCGACCACCAGCGCCGACTGGAAGGCGCCGCGCGGCGACATGGAGAGGAATCCCTGCAGGCCGATGTCGTTGTAGACCTTGGGGCACCCGTTGGAGGTGCCGCTCAGGCAGATCCCGGTGTCGTGGTTGATGGCGACGGTGAACGCGTCGGTGACGCCGAACGCGAGGATGGCCGGGACGTAGACGGGCTGCCCCTCCGAGCCGTTGCTCAGGTTGAAGGTGACCGGCAGCGTCAGCTGTGCCAGTCCCTGCGCGAGGGTGAGCGGGCGCCGGAGCACCTCGTCGGGCCACTCGTCCTTGGTGACCGCGTACGGCTCCCCGGCCGCGCCGTACCGCTGCGCCCTTGCCGCTCCCGCGATCGAAACCGATAGCACCGCCGCCAACCACGCTGTCTTGAGGGTCATCGAGGGACTCTGGGTCCCGAGCGTCGCGCCGGCCAGTGGTGGAGTTGCTGATTCGCGATGTCCGGCCCGGCGAGCCTTCGCGTGCGCAGGCCGGGGCGGCGATCAGACGAGCGAAGGGGAGCGAAGACGCTCGGCGGCGAGTCGCGCGCTTTCGCTCTGGCGATCGCGCGCGATCGCGAGCGCGTACGCCTCGCGCGCCTCCGCCGGTCTCCCGAAGCGCACGAGGAGATCGCCCCAGAAGAGGAGCCCGTCGCCTCCCTGGTCGCGATAGGGGTGCGCAGCCGCCGCACGGCAGAGCGACTCCGCCGCCGTCCAGTCACCGATGGCGGCGGCCACGCGTGCCCGGATGAAGAGTGCGTTCCGTTTGCTGGACGGCCGGATCGCGGCATCACTTCCTGCCCGCGCGCAGCGGGTCGCGGCATCCAGCGCGCCGGCGCCGAGGAGCGCGACGGCGCCGGTGAAGGAATGCTCGGCGTGATAGCGCCGCGGGAGATCGAGCAGCCGGGCGCGGTGCCAGTGGTGGAGCGCCTCGGCGGGTCTCCCGGTGTGCGCGGCGATCCATGCCCGCTGCTGGGCAAGCCCGGCGCGCGCGATGGGAAACGCGGCCGAGAGCGGGTCGAGACCGCGCAGCCGGTCCCACGCCGCGCCCCAGCGGCCGAGGTTGTACTCCGCCTCCGCCAGGTTGATCTGCACGAGCAGCTCGCTCGCGGTATCGCGCGAACCCTGGGCGACGAACCGCTCGGGCAGCGCGAGCGCCTCGAGATAGCACCCCGCGGCCACGAGGCCGTCGACGGCCTGGTTGAGGATCCAGGTCGGGCCGCTCCCAGGGGCCATGGCCGCGATTGTCGCCGATCGCGCTGCTCCGCGCTCGGCTTTCGCAATCGTTCTGCTATGAATTGCGGATGCACATCGCCCGCGCATCCCTCGCCCTGCTTCTCTGCAGCGCCGCGGCCCGGTCGCAGGAGATCGAGCCGCTGATCGATCGTCCGGCCACGCTCCCCCGCGGCGCGCTCGAATTGACGTTGAACGGCAACTATTCGAACTGGGGCGGCAGCACGTTGGGACTCACCGGCTCGGTGAGCGGGGAGACGCTCGCCTTCGGCGCCGACTTCGGAACGACGGACGAGGTGCAGCTCGGGATTGCCGTCGCGTTTCCCATCGACCCCGGAGCGGGGTTCGGCTCGATCGTGGGCAGCGCCGCTTTCGCGGTGCAGAGGAACCTCGCCGTGCGGCTCGACGCAGGGTTCGAACGCATCGGGATCAACGGCAGCACCGGCACGGTCAACGTGGACCACACGAATCGCTTCTTCGGCGGCATCGGCGCCGCCCTCAAGGCTCCGATCAGCCCCACTCTCGCGTTCGTCAGCGGGCAGACCGGCGCCATCCGTTTCGGTCAATTCACGAACGTGGGCACCAGCGGCACCGGGCTCTACCTCGGTGCGAGCGGCCTGAGCGAAAGCTCGTCCGACCTTTTGGTGGTGAGCGGCGGCGACAACAACAGCAGCACGAACATCGGCGTCAACCTGCCGATCGGGCTGCTCCTGCAACCCGATCCGAGGTTCGCGGTCACGCTGCTGACCGGCTACTCCGCGGTGATCTCGACCGCCGGAAGCGCGCAGGCGTTGCATTACATTCCCCTCGGAATCGAGGCGGTCCTCTCGGCAGCGCCAGCCCTCGATCTCGGCCTCCGCTTCTTCCTCGACGGACTGGTCACGCAGACGGGCGGCAACAGCAGCGGCAATCCCGGCTATTTCGATCTCCGCGCCGTCCTGTTCTGGTTCCGCGTCCACGTTTGATCGGGACGCGTGCGCCGATGGTCAGCCGGCAGACGGCGATGCCGGCAGGCTGCTACGCGTTCTTCTCCGCCCATTTCGCCAGCACTTCGTCCTGCTTCTTCTTCGGGAGCTTGAGATGCTCCGGGCAGAGGAAACGGAAGCGTGGCCCTTTCGACCGGTTCTTGCATCCCGGATAGCGGCAGCTCATATCGCGCTTCAATCCTCGTCGCGCGCCGCGTCCTGCCGACCCGTCCTGCGGCAGCGCCGCGGCGACCCGCTCTGCGAACAGCTGCGCGAACCTTTCCACGAGAACGTCGAATGGATGCGAGGAGCGTCTGGCCATCGCAGTCGCCTAGTCTCTGTCGCTGTTGCAATTCAAGAGGGGGGGGATGAGGATTGTCTTTGCGCCTCGTTCTCCGGGAGCAGGCCGCGCGAGCCCGGCTCGGCGCAGACCGCGCTTGCGCTTCGCCGTGGACTGATCCAGAACCCCGCATTCACGCTGCTTTTGCCGAACGGGAACCACCATGCTCTCTCGATTCCTCCCCCTCTGCGCCGCCCTGCTCTTCGCCTCTGCCGCCCGCGCGCAACTGGACACCGAGTCTTTGAAGAAGGCCGCCCGGGATGCCGGGAAGAACGCTGCCAGCCAATCCGAGGCGAAGGCTCGCGGGGCGGCGAAGAAGGCGGGAAGCCAGCAGCTGGAGAAGCAGATCAACGAGAAGCTCCTCGATGAGGCGCGAAAGAACCAGTGCGCATTCAAGAGCGGCTCCGACCAGTTCGAAGGCAATTGCGACGACAAGGTGCAGAATCTGTTCAACGCGCTCGTCGACGCGAAGAAGAAGCTCGTCGACGCGGGCGTGAGCGGCTTCAAGTTCGAGGTGAGCGGGCACACCGACACGACCGGCAAGCCGGCCGCGAACAAGGAGCTGTCGCGCAAGCGCGCGGCGAAGATCGTGAAAGAGCTGGTGAAGAAGGGCATTCCCCAGAAGGAGATCATCGCGGTGGGCAAGGGCTCCTCCCAGCCGCTGGTGAAGCCCGACGACACGCCGGAAAAGAGGGCGAAGAACCGGCGGTACGAGATCCGCGTCCGCCTGCTCGCGGCGTAGCTCGAAACAGTAGCGCGACGCGCCTTGACAACCGTTGCGACCTCCGCGCAACAGCGCGAACAGATCGGGACCGTCCGCGCATGACCCGCTGTGGGGGACGCCGTGCAGACACATGCCTTCAATCGCACTCCGGTGGAGATCCTGCGCGCGCGCGTCGCGCAGGAGATCCGGACCGCGATCCTCCGCGGCGATCTCGCGCCCGGCAGCCTGGTGAGGCAGGACGAGCTCGCGTCCCAGCTCGGCATCACCCGCGAATCCATCCGCCAGGCCCTCCAGCTCCTCCAGCGCGAAGGCCTGGTCGAGGTGCAGGCCAACCACCGCGCGATCGTCGCTCCGGTCGAGCGCCAGCTGATCGCCGACCTGTACGGGTTTCGCGAAGCGGTCGAGACCACCGCCGTCGCAGCCCTGGCGCGCATTCCGGATTTCGACGTCGGGCCGCTCCACGACATCATCGCGCGCGGACGCACCGCCGTCCGGCAGGACGATCTGCCGGCCCTGATCCACCTCGACCTGTCGTTCCACACCAGCCTCTACGAGGCCGCCGGCAACCAGGTGATCGTCGAGGTGATGCGCGGACAGTGGAGCCACATCCGGCGCGTGATGGCGATGGTGCTCGGGCGGAGGGTGTACCGGGAAAAGGTCTGGGACGAGCACGAGCAGATCGTGCAGGCGGTTCGAGCGGGGCAGGTGGAAGCGGCGAGCGCGGCGGCGGCACAGCACATCCGCGCCGCCAGCACGATGCTGCTCACGGCTTCCGCCGATCCGGCGGCGGCGGACCTCACGGCGGAAGAGCCGTTGCCGTAGGCCTGCGGCGCGCCTACTTCGGGCGGCGCAACGCGATGCTCGGCAGCGGAGGCTCCGACGGCCGCTCGCCGCGCTTGCAGGTGCAGGCGTCGAGATGGGCGAGCTCGGCCGCGGAGCTGCGGGCAGCTTCCGCCTGCGCCAGCACGTTCAGGAACGACGGCCGGGCAGGCGCGGCGAACTCGATCCCCGCCTCCTGCATGCGCACCCAAACGACGCGGCCCTTCCCCACGTCGGACTGCCCGCGGGGGCCGCCGACCATCTCGATCGACAGCTCCTCGCCTTCGTTCAGGAGAAAGGGCAATCCCGCGAGCCGCAACCCGCGCGCGCTGATGTCGGAGATCCTCGAGAGCGCCTTCACGCCCGTGCCGCGCAGGATCGTCACCGTCACGTCGACCGCGATCCGTTCGCGATCCCGCCGCGTGCTCTCGAGCTTCCTCAGCACCTGCGGAAAGCCGCGCAGCGGGAAGTCCAGCCAGCTCCCGGTGAAGCGCGCGCTCTGCTGGCCATAGACCCGGCCCCGCAGCAGGCAGGAGACGCTCGCTCCGTGCATCCCGAACTCCGCGAACACCCACTGCCCGTCGCGGTACTGCAGGTGCGACGGATAGAAGAAGAAGCTGTGCCCGTCGATCTCGTGGAAGTGAAGATCGACGTTGGCCGCGCGGCCGAATCGGTAGCGCACGAGGGGGACCGGGACCAGCGAGGCTCGCGCGGGATTCAGGCGCATGAAGGGATTCGAGTATCCCGATTTTTTCGGGAAAGCCTCAAGGCGCCGAAGTAGGATGGTCGTCGATCGCTGCCGCGGGACGGGTCGGGAATCGGGGTGAGATTCACTCCCTCCACGTACACGGACTGCTTGCTGCGCTACCCCTGATTAGCGCTACTTGGAAGGGAAGGAGCGAGAGGATGCGACGGGAGTGGACGACAGCGGCGTTGGCAGCCATCGCGCTGCTTGCCGCGTGCGGGGGCGCTGACCAGCGGTGCACCGCCGTCCACAACGCGATCGTGACCAGCTTCTCGCAGAACCCCGACTGCCCCAGCCCGGTGGGCGTGTGCACCGACGGGACCATCGCCTCCGGCGATTTCGCCGGCACGACGCGATTCGTGGCGATGACCGCGCGGGCGGGCCCCTCGCCCGATTCGACCTTCTACGAAGGCGATCTGGCGATCACCGCTGCGTACGGCACGATCACGCTGCGCGACAACGGCATGCTCAACGGCGCGACCGGCTTCTACCTCGAGATGCAGGAAGTGGTCTCCGGAACGGGCGGGTACCAGGGATACACCGGGCTGTTGATCTCCCAAGGCATGGCGACCGCGACCGGATTCGAAGGCACCCTCAGCGGGTCGATCTGCGCCCCGAACTGACCTGGTTCAGTCCTTTCAACAGCGCCTGGTGGAACTGCGCCGGATCCTGGATCTGCGGCGCGTGGCCCAGGGCCGGAAACTCCACGAGCGTCGCGCGGGGAAAACGTCGCGCCGCTTCCCGGCCGAGACGCGGATAGTCGCCGAGCTTCTTCTTCAGCTCCGCGGGCGCCCTGTCCTTGCCGATCGCCGTGCTGTCCTTCTGCCCGATCATCAACAGCGTCGGGGCCTCGACCCGGCCGAGCTCGTAGACTACGGGTTGCGTGAAGATCATGTCGTAGAGCAGCGCTGAGCTCCAGGCGACGATCTCCTTGCCCGGGCCGCGAAACATGCCGGCGAGCATCTCCACCCAGCGATCGTATTCGGGACGCCACTGGCCGGCGTAGTACGTGGCCTGCTCGTACTGCCGGATTCCCTCGGCGGTGGTCTGCAGCTCGCGCTCATACCACTCGTCGATGCTCCGCCAGGGGACGCCGAGCGCCTTCCAGTCTTCCAGGCCGATCGGGTTCACCAGCACCAGCTGATCGACCTGCTGCGGATACAGCAGCGCGTACCGCGCCGCGAGCATCCCGCCGGTGGAGTGCCCGACGACCGTGCTTCGCTCGATGCCGAGATGCGCGAGGAGCGCCCGCGTGTTCGCGGCGAGCTGCTGGAAGCTGTACTGGTAACGCTCCGGCTTGCTCGACTTGCAGAAGCCGATCTGGTCCGGCGCCACCACGCGGTACCCGGCCTCGCTCAGCGCCTTGATCGTGGCCTCCCAGGTTCCGGCGCAGAAGTTCTTCCCGTGGAGGAGCACGACCACGCGCCCGTCGGGCTGCCGCGGACGGACGTCCAGGTAGCTCATGTGCAGCGCCTGGCGCTGCGACTGGAGGTCGAACCGCTGGACCGGATACGCGTAGTCGAAGCCCTCGAGCTCCGGGCCGTACGCCGGAGGATCGGCGCGCAGGGGAAGCGCGGCGAGGAAGAGGAGGGAGGCGAACCAGCGGTTGGACACGCGCGCCTGATACCACCGGGGAAGACGAGCCGCTACGCACCGCGGAGCGAATTGCGGGAGAGGAAACGGCGCCGACTTTGCGCGGAGAGACGGGCGCCACCGACCGGGGCGCAGCGTTTGCGCGGCTTTCGGCGACGGGGCCGAATCCGTCCCGGCGAACCGGATGGCACAAGACCCGCAGAGCGTGGATCCACTGGAGATCTCCATGCAAACAGCGCTGCACCGGTTCCACGTCCCCGTGATGGGCACCGGATTCACCATCGATTCCGCGCTGCGAGTCGCGAAACTGGGCATCTCGACGGTGATCTCGCTGGTCGACGATCACCTGATCGAGCGCGTGCGCCGGCACTACGCGGCCGTCCACGGCTTTCCCGAGGAGCCCATCGGGAGCCGCGAGCCGGACTCGCGCGCACGCCGCATCACCGCTTACCTCGATCTGATCGACACCGTCGTCGCCCGCCAGATGGCGGAGATCCGCGCGTTGCCCCTCGAGCCTGGCAACGACAAGTGGCGCTACCTGTCCCTGCTGGACGACGCCTCGCCGCTGAAGGATCTGTTCCGGGTCGCCCGCATCGCCGAAGGCCGCGAGCGCGAGGAGCTCGACGCCGCGATCAGCGCGCAGATGCGACCGGGTGGCGTCGGCGTGAACATCATGACCAAGCTCGATCGTGCCCGCGAAGGGGGCGCGTCGATGAGCGACGCGAAGGCCGCCCTGCGCGGCTTCGCGCGTTCGCGCCTGTCCGGAAGCCTGGTGCTCTCCGCCGGCATCAACCCGGCTCTCTTCAGCTGCCTCGAGGAGCATCCCTGCTTCTTCCGCGACGCGGAGGGAGGTCTGCAGAAGACGGTCGTGCTCAAGGTCTCGGACCTTCGCTCGGCGCTGATCCAGGGGAAGTTTCTCGCGAAGAAGGGCATCGAGATCGCCGAGTTCCGCATCGAGAGCGGCCTCAATTGCGGCGGCCACGTCTTCGCCACCGATGGCGAGCTGCTCGGCCCCATCCTCGAGGAATTCAAGCACGAGCGCAGCCGGTTCCCGGCGCTCTTCGAGCCGCTGCTGGAGAAGGCGCGAGGGCCGCTGCATCCGTCGGCGCGAGGCCGGCGCATTCCGGTCACCGTGCAGGGCGGTGTCGGCACGCACGGCGAGATGCGGCGCCTCCTCGAAGGGTATGGCATGGACGCGGTGGGCTGGGCGACGCCGTTCCTCCTGGTGCCGGAAGTGGTGCTGATGGACGACGAGACGCGCGCGCAGCTCGCTGCCTCCACCGAGCGCGAGCTGTACGTGAGCGATGCCTCGCCCCTCGGCGTTCCCTTCAACAACCTGCGGGACTCGTCTTCGGAGCGATGGACGCGCGAGCGCGTGGAAGCGGGCACGCCGGGCTCGCCGTGCCCCAACGGCTTCGTCGCGTTGAGCACCGACGCTTCGGGAAAGCAGATCTGCGCGGCATCCGCCGAATACCAGGGCGCGAAGATCAAGGAGCTCGGGTACGCCACGCCGCCTTCCTGGGAGGAGGCCGACGAGACGGTGCGCGCGATCTACGCCAAGGCGTGCATCTGTCATCACCTCGGCAACGGGACCCTGCGCGCGCTCGGAATCTCGCGCTCGGAATTGCCGGTCGCGGTGTGCCCCGGACCGAACCTGGCCTATTTCGATCGCACCTGCGAGCTGGAGGAGATGGTGGACCACATCTACGGCCGCGGGGCTTCGTTGACGCCTCCCGATCGCCCTCACCTCTTCGCGAAGGAGCTGGGCCTTTACGTCGAGCACCTGGAAAAGCTCGCCGCGGCGGCGAAGGATGCGAAGGCGCAGCGCGCCGTCGAAGCGTTCGCGGCGAACCTGCTCCTGGGCCTCGATCACTACGCGAAGCTCGGGGCGGAGATTCCCTATCCCGGGGAAAACCTCGAGTCGCTCCGCGAAGCGCTCGGGCCGCAGCGGGCGCGCATCACCGCGCTGGCCGGCGCGAAGCGGGCGGCGCTGCCGGCCTGATCGCGGGCGCGCTCTCAGTGCGGGAGCAGCCGCTCGATGCGGCGGCGGGCTTCCGCCGCGGACCAGTCCATCTCGCCGGCGTGCCTGAAGACGACCGCGCCGTCCGGTCCGAGGAGAACGCTGGTGGGCAGCACGTCCACGCCCCAGGCCTTGCTCACGGCCTCGTCGCGGTCGAGCAGCATCGAGAAGCGCAGCGACAGCTTCTCCGCGGTGTCCCGCGCCATCCGCGCGCTTCCGCCCATCTGCACCGCGAGAATCGCGAACGGGCGGCCCGCGTATGCCACCCGCAGCCGCTCCAGGACGGGCAACTCGGCGAGGCACGGTTCGCACCAGGTCGCCCAGAAGCTCACCAGCACGACCTTGCCACGGTAGTCCGAGAGCCGGTGCACGGCTCCGCCGGTGTCGGTCAGCTCGAGGTGCGGCGTCGCCACGAGGAGCGCGGCAACCACGGCGCCCATCACACCTCGCGCGCGGTGATCGCGTACCTGAACCCG
>DASREU010000376.1:0-22525 GCA_035651935.1 Myxococcales bacterium
GCCACGGCGGCTGCAACCACCAGCAGCATCGCGTGTGTCATGCCGGCACCCTACACCGCGCGGAAGCCCGCGTCAGCCTCGCCTGCCTGGCCGCCAGGGGATACCGGTCCCCCCGCTCCGCCCGGCGCGGCGAGATGCGTATGTTCGTCTCCATGGCGGGCGAGGCAGGCGCAGCCCGGCAGCTCGCCGGGCTGCTCCGCGGTGGCGGAGAGGACCTCGCTGCGCAGCGCGTCGCGCGGCTCGTCGCCGACGTGTGCGCGGCGTCGGAGCCGGCCGACGCCGTCCGTCTCTGCGGCGACCTGCGCGATTCGGTGCTGGAACTGGTCGAGGACGGCACGGTGACTCCGGCGGAAGCGCGGCTGCTCTGCCGCGACATCGACCTCGCGCTCGCCGTCTCGCTGGAGCGGCTCCGTTCGCCGGTCCGGATGCTGGACGCTCTCGAGCGCGCCGTGGGCGAGAGATCCGTGCGCAACATCCCCCAGCTGGTGTTGGAAGGCGCGCTCTCCGCGGACTCCGCGGCGCTGCTGTCCACGGAGGGCGGCGTGCTGGCCGTGCGCGCCTTCGCAGGCCTTCCCCTGCCCGCGGAAGCGACCGGGCCGCAGAGCGTCGCCGCGCGCGCCCTGGCCGCGGGTGATGCCCAGGAAGCCCACGACGTGGAAGAAGCGCGCTGCGTGCTGGCGCTGCCGCTGTACGTCGAGAGCGAGAGCTCGGCCATCCTCCGGGTGTCGTCGCGATCGGTGTGGCAGTTCGGCGCCGACGAGCGCGCCTTCCTGCGCGGCATCGGCCACCGCGCGGCGTCGCTGGTCGCCGGCGAGAATCCGCGCAGCCGGCTGCGGCACGCCCTGCGCACCTTCGAGTCGCTGGTCGAGGCCTCGCCGCTGCCCATCGTCGCCATCGACGCGGATGCGATGGTGCAGATCTGGAACCACGCCGCGGAGGAGCTGTTCGGCTGGCAGCGCGGCGAAGTGATGGGAAAGCCGCTGCCGGTGGTCCCGCCCGACCTGCTGGAGGAAGCGCGCGCCATCGAGGAGGACGTCCGCGCCGGCCGCACCGTCCGCAACCGCGAAGTCCGCTGGGCGCGCCGCGACGGCACGCGCGTCGACCTCGCGCTCTCGGTGGCGCCGCTGCGCGATCCCGCCGGCTCGTTCTCCGGCGCGATCTCCATCCTGATGGACATCAGCGACCGCAAGCACCGCGAGTACGAGGCGGAGCGGACCGCGCGGTTCCGCGAGCACCTCCTCGGCATCGTCAGCCACGATCTGCGCAACCCGCTCACGGCCATCGTCACTTCCGCGCAGCTCCTGCTCCGCTACGGCGAGCTGCCCGATCGCCAGGGCCGGGTGGTCGGGCGTATCGCGACCAGCGCCGACCGGATGGCGCGGATGATCGACGACCTGCTCGACTTCGCCCGCACCCGCCTCGGCGGCGAGCTGCCCATCCACCTGCGGCGGATCGATCTCCGCCAGATCTGCGAGCAGACCATCGAGGAGCTGGAGTTCGCCTATACCCGCCGGGTGAACCTGGAGGCGGAGGGCGACCTCTGGGGCGACTGGGATCCCGACCGCATCGCGCAGGTGATCTCGAACCTGGCGGGAAATGCGCTGCAGCACAGCGAAGGCGACGTCTCCGTCCTCCTGCACGGCGAGCGGGACGTGGTGGTGTTCCAGACGGTGAACGGCGGCCCGCCGATCCCCCGGGAGGTGCTCCCGCACATCTTCGAGCCTGGCCGCCGGGGCGACGCCCGCTCCGGCGGGTTGGGCCTGGGATTGTTCATCGTGCAGCAGATCGTCCTCGCGCACGGCGGCAACATCGAGGTGACGTCGAGCGAGGCCGCCGGGACCGTCTTCATCGTCGTCCTGCCGCGCAAGGGCCGGCAGGGTCCGTCCCTGCCGCAGAAAGCGTGATCACGCGGCGGCGGGCGCCTGCCGCTTTTCCGCGTCGCCGTCCTGCCGATCGCGCCGCAGCGCGGTCCAGAGCGCGGAGGCGAGGAGAGCGACCACAACGAACGCCTGCGCGCAGATGCCCTCGCGCGTGGCGTAGAGCCCGAGGGCCGGCACCTGGAACGCCCCCCAGACCGTCAGGGGCAACACCCCGAGCATCTGCAGGGACCGCACGCCGTGGCCGACCATCAGCACGGCCAGCCCGCAGAGCAGGATGCCGCAACCGGCGAGGAGCGGCCGCGGCTTCAGCCGCCGGCCCACGCGCTGGAAGAGCGCGACCAGCGCCACGAGCGCGCAGAGTCCGGTCGCCGCTCCGGCCGCCACGGCCGCGCCCGCGCCCGGGGCCTCGAGGAGCAGCCCGCGGAAGAAGAGCACCGTCTCGAACATCTCCCGGTACGCGGCGATGAACGTCAGTCCGAAGATCACCGCGGCGCTGCCCGCCGTCTTCGTCCGCGCCGAGAGGAACGAGACCAGCCGTTTCGCCGAGAGCGACGCGAGGAGCCAGTGGCTCGCGTAGAGCAGGAGCGCCGCGGTGACCAGCTGCAGCACCCCTTCGGCGAGCTCCCGATGGGCGCCGGAGAGGCGCAAAAGGAGCGCGCCCGAGAGCCACCAGGTGACGGCGCCTGCGAGCAGGGCGGTGATCCACCCGCCGTGCACCGCGTGCGCGTCCTGCTCCCGGCCTCCCCTGCGCAACAGGGCGAGCATCGCCGCCACCAGCAGGGCCGCCTCGGCGCCTTCACGGAGCGCGATCGCCAGGGCGGCGACGAAGGCGACCACGGCGCCCCCGGGTTCGCGGGCATCGGCTCTCTCGAGCAGCGCATCGAGCCGGGCGGCATGCGCGTCCAGCTGCCCGTCCTTTCCGTCGATCGAGGCGCGCAGCGCGAGGAACGCGGACTCGACCTCCTGCACCAGCTGCCCGTCGCGCGCGCGCAGCCCGGCCTCGTACGGCTCGAAGTCATCGAGGTAGGCGGAGATCAGCTGCCCCCTCGCGCCGTCCGCATCGCCGCTCCGCGCCTGCGCCACCGCCCGCCGCACCGCCGCCCTCGCCTGGGCGAGGCCGTGCGGGCTCGATGCCCCTTCCTCCGCGAACGGCCCGCGGCGCAATGCGGCCAAGGCCTCCTTCTGCCCGGCGACGCTCAGCCCCGCGGAAGCGAGGCGGCGGCGGAGATCGTCGTCCGAGAGGGTCGCCAGATCGCGGTACCGCGTCGGCGCGAGCGCCGCGCGGGCAAGCGTCAGACCGCGCGGTGACGGCGCCGGATTCGCGAGCGAGAGCACGTAGAACGCGACGTCCCACCGCTGCTCGTCGGTCAGCCCGCTGTCGAAGGCCGGCATGGCGGTCTTCGGAACGCCGTACGTCGTGGCGCTGAAGATCCGCTGCGGCGTGAGCGCTCCGGACTCGGTCTGGAAATCGGGCGGCTTCGTCGACAGCTCGAGCGAGAGGTTCGGGTGGCCATCGGCGCCGTGGCACGCGGCGCAGGACTGCGCGTACACCTGCGCGCCGCGGGCGAGGTCGGGCGCGCGCATCGGCAGGAGGACGACGTTGAACCGCTGCACGACCTCGTCCCGCACCGCCCGCGCCTCCGCGGCGACGTCGGCGGGCGGCGCCCGGTTCGCGACCCGTTCGCGCAAGCCGTCCAGGCGGCGGGCCAGATCCTCGCCAGCCCCGTCCGCATCGGCGCGCAGCTCCCGGGCGGCGTCCTCGACGAACCCGATCTGCTCGCCGTACTCCGCCTCCGAGAGCACCTCGCCGTGATCGCCCACCGCATGCGCGTAGTCTCCGGCGACGTAGTCGAGCAGCGCCACCACCCGCCGCAGCGGCTGCGCGTCGGGAGGCTGCGCCGCAGCTCCGCCGGCCAGGACCGTGCCGAGAGTGAAACTGAGAATCATTCTCAACATCTGCCGGTAGGATAGTGGGCAAGCGACCTGTTGTCACTCCCCCCGAACCATGGCAATCGGTCGCGCTGCGATGCGGTTGCCCAAGCATTACATCCGCACCCCCGAGGACGGCGCGACCCACACCGAGGCGGCGCACATCCCCGGAGGGCGATCGCTGCGCGACCTGGTCTTCGGCGCCAACGACGGGCTGGTGGCCGCCTTCGCGGTGGTCACGGGTGTGCACGGCGCTTCCGCGTCGACGCACATCATCCTCCTCGCCGGCCTCGCCGAGCTGATCGGCGGCACCATCGCCATGGGGCTCGGCGCGTTCCTGGCCGTGAAGAGCGAGCGCGAGTTCGTCCTCAGCGAGCGCGAGCGCGAGGAGCGGGAGGTGCGCGAATTTCCCGAGCAGGAGCGCAAGGAGGTGCGCACCATCTTCGCGCGCAAGGGGTTCCGCGGGGAGGCCCTCGATCAGATGGTGTCGCACGTGACCGCCGATCCCGTCTTCTGGGTGGACACCATGATGACCGAGGAGCTGGGCCTGACCGCCGTCCCCACCGGCGCCCCGCTCCGCTCCGGATTGGTGGTCGCGCTCGCGTACGCTCTCGGCGCGGGCTTCCCGGTGATCCCGTACGCCCTCCCCATCCCGGTGCCCGCCGCCTTCGCGCTCTCCATCGCCTGCACCCTCGCCGCGCTCTTCGTCGCAGGCTCGGCGAAGACCCGCATGACGGGCCGGCCCTGGTTGCGCAGCGGCCTGGAGACGGTGCTGGTCGGCGCGCTGGCCGCGGCGGCTACCTACGCGGCAGGGAGGTTGATCGCCGGATGAGCGCGCCGGAAGATACCCTCGCCCGGGCCCTCCTCGCCTCGCTCCGGCCCGATTTCCCCGAGCGCGAGGCTGCCGCGCAGCAGCTCTCGGAGCTGATCCTCGACGCGGTGGCGGCCGCGATCCCGCTCACGCGCCACGATCCGGCCGAGCCCGCGCTCGCGGAGCTGGAAGCGCTGGCGCAGCAGACCGATGTCTTTGCCTGGGAGGGCGCCCCCGGCTGGGACGTGGTGCTCGCGCGCGGGCTCCTGCCCCGCACGCCGCTCTCGCCGGGCCCCGCGCCCCTGGACGGCATCGGGGCGCGGCCGGAACGGATCCACCAGCGCGGCGAGCTGAAGCGCAGGGCGCACGCGGAGGCGGCGAGCCTCGTCGCGCACAGCCGCCAGCTCGCGGGATCCGCCACCGCGGCGGCGGCCGTCGCCACGCACGCCTCGCTGTTGCGGCTCGTCGGCCTCGCCGCCGCCTCGCCGGCGCTGCTGCTTCCCGAGGATCCGCAGGCGGGCGATCTCCCCCGGGCGCGCGCGGCCGAGCTGCTGCGCGAGATGGACGAGCGCGGCGAATCGTTCGCCTTCGCGCAAGAGGAGTGGCTCGCGCGCCTGCTCGCGGACAATCCTGCCGCCGCCCAGGCGCCGGCATTCCGCACCTTCTATGCCGGCCTTTCCCAATCGCTGCGGGTGGCGGCTGCGCTGCGGGTGTTCGCGGCCGACGCGGCGGAGGGCCGGCTTTCGCCCGACCCCGAGGCGCTGCTCGGCGCCGTCGGCACCTGGCAGCCGGTGCGCTGGGCGCAGCTGCGCGCCGGAGCGCCGCCGTCGTGGCTCGAGGCGCTCTGCCCGGCGCCTCCGCCGGAAGAAGGGCCGCTGCAGCGGCTCGCGCGCGAATGCGGGCAGGCCCTGGAGGCGTTCTCGCGGCTCTGGTTCGCGAAGGGGCTTTCCCTCACCGGCTTCACCGTCCTCGCCGCGCTGTTCACCGCGCGCTGCGCGGGCATCGTCGCGGTCTGGGAGGAGCTGGGCGGTGGCGCACCCGCCCCCTGACGGTTAGGCTCCCGCACGTCGCAACTGGAGGAATTCGAACATGGATGCCTGGACTTCCGCAGCACCCGTCGGCCGGACCCGCACCGCGGAGTTCATGGCGTCGGTCTACCGCTGGATGGCGTTCGGCCTGGCCCTGACCGGGATCGTCGCCTGGGCGGTCACCAACACGCCGGGGCTGATGGCGGCGTTCTATCGTTTCCAGGACGGCCGCCTCGTCGGCGTCACCGGCCTGTTCTGGGCGGTCGGCATCGCGGAGCTGGCGCTGGTCTGGCTCTTCGTCCCGGTGATCCAGCGCACCTCGCTCGGCGCGGCGGTGGGGATGTTCCTCGCCTACTGCGCGCTCTCGGGCGTCACCTTCTCCGTCTATCTCTTCCTCTACACCGCCACCTCCATCGCCTCGACGCTGTTCGTCACCGGCGGCGCGTTCTTCGCGCTCTCGATGTACGGCACGGTGACCAAGCGCGACCTCAGCGCGTTCCGCAGCTTCCTTTTCATCGGCCTGATCGGGATCATCCTCGCCAGCGTCGTCAACATCTTCCTCCGCAGCAACGCGATGGAGTTCGTCATCTCCTGCGCCGGAGTGCTGATCTTCGCCGGTCTCACCGCCTACGACACGCAGCGGCTCCGCGCGATGGGCGAGGAGGGCGAAGAGCGCCATGCGCTGGTCGGCGCGCTCGCGCTCTATCTCGACTTCATCAACCTCTTCCTCTTCCTGCTCCGCTTCATGGGCCGGCGAAGGGATTGAAGGTGTTCGACCGCGGCGCGTTCTTCGACGTCGATGGCACGCTGGTCGCCACCAACGTCGTGGACGCGTACGCGTATTACGTCTTCCACCGCGGGACCATCTTCGGCACCGCCCAGCGGCTGCTGCGCGGTCTGGCGATGGCGCCGGTCTACGCCCTGAGCGAGCGGGTGAACCGGAAGGTGTTCAACGAGCTCTTCTATCGCGCCTACCGCGGGCTCTCGGAAGACCGGCTGGTGGAGCTGGCGAACGACCTCTGCGAGAAGGTGCTGAAGCCCGCGGTGTATCCGGGCGCGCTCGACATCATCGCCGAGTGCCGGAAGGCGGGCTGCAAGATCGTCCTCTGCACCGGCGCCATCGACATCACCATGCGCCCGCTCGCGGCGTATCTCGGCGCCGACGACCTGATCGCGAACTCGCTGCAGTTCGTCGAAGGTTTCGCCACCGGCAAGGTGATCCCGCCGATCGTGGAAGGGGCCAACAAGGCGAACCGCATCCGCGAGTACTGCATCCGGCACGGGCTGCGGCTCGACCTGTCGCACGCCTACAGCGATTCGCTCTCCGATTACCCGATGCTCGCCGTGGTCGGCCGCCCCACCGTGGTGAACCCGGATCGGCGCCTGCGGACGCACGCGCGCGCGTACGAATGGCCGATCCTCGATCTCACGCTGACGGGCCGTAAACACTTGCCACGCTGAGGATCCCGACCCGCTTGCCGGCGCTTGCACCGCTGCCCAGCTTGCGGCCATGCGGTGGTGGGGTGGGGTGGTGGGGGTTCTTTTTGCGTTCGCCTGTCAACAAGGCGGGTCGCTGCTCGACGTCTCGCAGGCCCCGGACGGCGGACCGGACACGCGCTTTCCTCCGCTGACCGACGGAGGCCCGCCCGACGCGGGACCTCCCGACGCCGGTCCTCCCGACGCCGGTCCATTCAGCCATCCGGGGTGGCCGCCGCCGCGCCCGGGTTACCTGAATCCCATCCCCGCGGAGAACCAGCGTCAAGGCGACTGGTCGTGGAACCACATCGCGCGCTCCTCGGGACAGATCGAGGGGTACGCGGACCGCGTCAGCGCGACCGCAGGCGATACCGTCAAGCTGATGGTCCGCACCGACCAGCCGGGCGAGGGCGCCAGCTGGACCCTCTACCGCATCGGCTGGTACGGCGGCGCCGGGGCGCGCGCGGTCCTCAGCGGCACCGTGCAGCTCGGCTCGCAGCCGGCTTGTCCTGTCGATCCGGCGACGAAGCTGGTGCGCTGCTCCTGGTCGCCGACGTTCTCCGTGCGCATCCCGCAGACCGCGGTCTCCGGCCTCTACCTCGTGCGCATCGTTCGCGAAGACCGCTACGGCGTGCTGATCCCCGTGGTGGTGAAAGACGACAGGCCCGCCGATCTGCTGATGGAATCGGCGGTGCTCACCGGGCAGGCCTACAACAACTGGGGAGGCAGCGGGCTCTACTCCCCGCCGGGCGCCTTCGCGGTCCAGGTCAGCTTCGACCGCCCGTTCGACAGCGACTTCGGGGCCGGGCAGGTGCTGCGCTACGAAGCGCTGATGGCGCGCTACCTCGAGCGCTACGGCTACGACGTGACGTACACCACGAACCTCGACGTGGCGCGCGAAGGCAAGGACACCCTGCTGCGCCGCGGAGCCTTCCTCTCCGTCGGGCACGACGAGTACTGGCCCGGCGAGCAGCGCGACGCGGTGGACGCCGCGCGCGATCTCGGGCTGCCCATCTACTTCTTCGGCGCCAACGCCGCCTACTGGAAGGTGCGGCTCTCCGATCCGGGCGTGGACGGCAACGCGCGCGTGGTCACCTGCTACAAGCAGCACCCGGAGCTGGACCCGCTGGCCGGCACGCCCCGGCAGACCGGCCGCTTCCGCGACGACCCGATCAACGAGCCCGAGGAGCAGCTCGTCGGGACGATGTACGAGAGCTGGATGCTCTTCGGCGTCTCCTGGACCGCCCGGGACGTCTCACACGCGATGTACGACGGGACGGGGCTGCACGCGGGCGACAGCATCCCGCAGCTCGTCGGCTACGAATACGACCGCACCTTCGAGCTGGACACGCCCTCTCCGGTGACGGTCCTGGCGCGCTCCGGGGTGATCGACGCCGAGGGGAAGCCGGGACTCTCGGAGTCGACCATCTACACCGCGCCGAGCGGCGCGCTGGTCTTCGGCGCCGGCAGCATCTACTGGCCCCTCGGCCTGGACGGCGCGCAGCGCGATCCGCGGGTCGAGCGCATGACCGCGAATCTGTTGAAGCTCGGCATCCAGCTGCCGGTGCCCTCGGCGCTGCTGTCGGTCTCGGCGCCGTCCTACGGGCAGGCCGATGCGAAATGGGCAACCTCGGTCCGGACCGTGGCTTCGGGAATGCCCGGGCCGGCCGGAGTGGCGCAGCTTCCGGACGGCACGTTCGTGATCGCCGATCCCAGGGCCAACCGGATCTGGCAGGCCGACGGCTCAGGCAGGTGGTGGGCCTTCGCGGGCGACGGGAACCCGAGCGGCAGCTCGAGCTACGACAACGTGCCCGCGCTCTCGGCGCGCTTCTTCGGACCGACGGCCGTGCTGCCCGACGCCGCCGGAAACGTGTACGTGGCCGACACGCACAACTGCGTGATCCGCAAGATCGCGAACGACGCCAACCGCACCGTCAGCCTGGTCGCGGGCGCTTTCTTCGGCTGTGACATGGTCGACGCCGCAGGCGGAGCCGCCCGGCTCTCGTATCCGATGGGGATGGCCTGGCTCGACGCCACGCACATCGTCATCGCGGATTCGGGGAACCAGGCGATCCGGGTGCTCGACGTCACCACCCGGGCCGTCAGCACGCTGGCGGTCACGCACTGGGGCGATGACGCCGACGGTCCCGCGTCCGTGGCGACGTTCTACTATCCCACCGCCGTCGCCGTGGCGCCGGACGGGCGGGTGTTCTTCCTCGCCAGCTCCACCGGGAAGGTGAAGGTGATCGGAACGGATGCCTCGCGCACGATCACCACGCTGGTCGCCGGCGGCCTGGGCTTCGCGGACGGGCCGGGGACCGCGGCGCAGATGACCCCGCAGGCGGGGATGATCTGGCTCAACGGCGCGCTGATCGTCTCCGACTCCGGCAACCAGCGGGTCCGCTGGGTGGTTCCGGGCAGCACCGCCGGGAGCACCACCGTGAAGACCTGGGCAGGCGACGGCGCGGCGGGCGGCGACGACGGACCCGCCTCGACGGCCTCTTTCCAGGTCCCGCTCGGCCTCTGGGCCGGCAAGGACGGCAGCATCTACGTGGTGGACGGCGGGGGCGGGACGCTGCGCGCGATCCGGCCTTGACAGGGAATTCAACACGCGTAGAATTCATCGCGTGTTGAATTCGACGAAGCTCCGCACCGGCCGCCGGCCGGGCGCCACCGATTCCCGGGCAGCCATCCTCAAGGCGGCCCAGCGCCTGTTCGCGGACCGGGGCTACGACGCGACCAGCGTCCGCGGCGTCGCGGCGCGGGCGCGCGTCGATCCTGCCCTCGTCCTCCACTTCTTCGGGTCGAAGGCGGAGCTGTTCGCCAGCAGCCTCCAGCTGCCGCTCGACCCCTCCGAGATCGAGGCGCTCGCGAGCGGCGAACGCGCGACGCTCGGGCGGCGGCTGGCGGAATTCTACTTCCAGCGCGTCTTCTCCGACCGCCGCGAGACGGTGCTCTCGCTGCTTCGCTCCGCGGTCAGCAATCCGGAGGCCGCGGCCATGCTTCGCCGCGCCATCCAGGCCAGCGCGGTCGCGGCGCTCTCGCGCGTGTTCCCCGGCGAGGAGGCGGCGCTTCGCGGAGAGCTGTGCGCCAGCCACATGATGGGGCTGTTCCTCGCCCGGCACATCCTCCGCGTGGAGCCGCTCGCCTCGGAGGACGACCAGCGCCTGATCGAAGCCGTCGCTCCCGCGCTCCAGCACTACCTGACCGCGGCGCTCCCGCGGAAAAGGACGCGACCATGAAGACCGCCGGCCTGCTGCTGCTCTGCGCCTGCGCCTGCGCCCGGACTCCGGCCACCGCCGGGTACCAGGGAGTGATCGAGCTGCACGAGCGGGTCCTTTCCTTCGAGGTGTCGGGGCGCATCCGGGAGCTGAGGGTGCGCCGCGGCGAGCGGGTGGGGGCGGGGCAGGTGCTCGCCGTCCTCGATGATGCGCTGGAGCGGCCGCAGCGCGATGCCAAGGCGGCGGAGGCGCGCGCCGCCGACGCCCAGCTCGATCTCCTCAAGGCCGGCGCCCGCGCCGAGGAGATCCGCGGGGCCGAGGCGCAGCTCCGCGGCGCGCAGGCCGCGGAGGAGACGCTGCGCGACTCGCTGGAGCGGATCCGCAAGCTCCGCGCCGATGGCACCGTGCCGCCGTCGCAGCTCGACGACGCGCGCGGCCAGTACGACCGCGCGCACGCGGAGCGGCAGGCCGCGGAGGAGCGCCTCGCGGCGCTGCGGTCCGGAGCGCGCTCGCAGGAGATCCGGGCGGCGCTGGCGCGCAGCTCGCAGGCTCATGCCTCGCTGGATGCGGCGGATGCGCGGCTGCAGAAGTTCGTGCTCCGCGCCGACATCCCCGGCGTGATCCTCGATACGCACGTCGAGCCCGGCGAGGTGGCGCAGCCGGGATTGCCCATCGCCACGGTCGGCGACACCCGGCGGCCGTATATCGACGTCTTCGTGCCCCAGGCCAATCTGGGCGGCATCCACGTGGGCGCGGCCGCCGAGGTGCGGGTCGACGCGTACCCCGGCGAGAGGTTCCACGGCGCGGTCGAGATGGTGGGCCGGTCGCTCGAGTTCACCCCCCGGTTCCTGTTCTCGGAGAAGGAGCGGCCCAACCTGGTCGTGCGCGTGCGCATCGATCTCCAGGATCCCGGGGAGCGGCTTCACGCCGGCGTTCCCGGGTTCGCCCGCATTCCCGAGCCGATGGAGGCGCAGCGATGACCGCCGAGCCCATCGTCCAGACCGAGCACCTCTCCCGCCGCTTCGGCGACCTGGTCGCCGTCAGCGACGTCACGCTCGAGGTGCGGCGGGGAGAGATCTTCGGCGTGCTGGGCCCGAACGGCGCCGGCAAGAGCACCACCATCCGCATGCTCTGCGGGATCCTCGACCCGAGCGGCGGCCGGGGCACGGTGGTCGGCTACGACATCGCCAAGGATGCCGAGCGGATCAAGGAGCGCATCGGCTACATGACCCAGCGCTTCTCGCTCTACGAGGACCTGACCGTGTTCGAGAACCTGCGCTTCTACGCAGGGCTCTACGGGGTGCCGGCGGCGCGCCGCGCGGCGCGCATCGAGGAGGTGCTCGAGGCGACCGGCCTGCAGGGCCGCCGCGGCCAGATCTCCGGCACGCTCTCGGGCGGATGGAAGCAGCGGGTCGCGCTGGCCTGCGCCACCATCCACCAGCCGCGCCTCTTGTTCCTCGACGAGCCCACCGCCGGCGTCGACCCGGTCAGCCGGCGGGAATTCTGGGAGCAGATCCACCAGCTCGCCGCGCAGGGGACCACCGTCCTCGTCACCACGCACTACATGGACGAGGCGGAGCGCTGCCACCGCCTGGCGTTCATCTTCCGCGGCGCGGTCCTCGACGTCGGCACGCCGCAGGAAGTGGTGGCCCGGCGCGGATTGCGCGTCGCCGAGCTGGAGGTCGAGGGCGCCGCCGAGGCCGCCGCGCTCTTGCGGAAGCTTCCGGACGTCGACGAGGTGGCGCACTACGGGCACACCTTGCGCCTCGCCACGCTGCACGGCGCCGATCCGGAAGAGCTGGCGCGGCGCGTCCTCGGCGCAGCGGTGCAGTCGTCGCGGCCCGCGCGCGTCACAGTCGAGGACGCGTTCGTCTCCATGGTCCGGCACGACGAGGCGAGCGCATGAGGGCCATGCTCTCGCGCCTGTGGGCGATCTCGCTCAAGGAGCTCCTGCAGCTCCGGCGGGACCGGCTGACCCTCGCGATGATGGCGGCGCTGCCCGTGGTGCAGCTCCTCCTCTTCGGCTACGCGATCGACACCGACGTCCGCCACATCCCCACGGTGGTTTACGACCAGGACCGCTCCGCGCAGTCCCGCGACTTCGCGCAGCGGATGCAGGCGACCGGGTTCTACGATCTGGCCGGCGAGGTCCGCAGCTACGAGGAGATCTCGCGCGCATTTCGAAAGGGCGACGCGCGGGTCGCGCTGGTGGTCCCGCCCGGATACGCGCGCGACCTTGCAGTCGGGCGCCCCGCCAGCTTGCAGCTGGTCGTCGACGGCAGCGATCCGCAGACCGTGGCGAGCGCCACCACGGCCGCCGCCGGGCTCGCCCAGGCGAGCTCGCTGGCCCGTCCGCGCATCGAGGTCACCCCGGCCACCTGGTACAACCCGGACCTCGAGACCAGCGCCTACATCGTGCCGGGCCTGGTCGGCGTCATCCTGACCATGACCATGGTGATGCTGACCGCGATGGCCATCGCCCGCGAACGGGAGCGTGGCACGCTCGAGCAGCTGATCGTCTCTCCGCTCGGCCGCGGCGAGCTGGTGGTGGCGAAGATCCTCCCGTACGTGGCGATCGGCTACGTGCAGATGACCTTGATCCTGCTGCTCGGACGGGTGATCTTCGGCGCGCCGTTCCGCGGGTCGGTGATGCTCCTCTACCTGCTCGCGTTCGTGTTCATCGCCGCGAACCTGGCCGTGGGCCTGTTCTTCTCCACCTTGGCGAAGACGCAGCAGCAGGCCATGCAGATGAGCTTCTTCTTCCTCCTCCCGAACATCCTGCTCAGCGGCTTCATGTTTCCCTGGGAAGCGATGCCCCGCGCTGCGCAATTCCTTTCGCAGGCCCTGCCGCTGACGCATTTCCTCCGCATCGTGCGCGGAATCACCCTGAAAGGCAGCGGACTTGCGGACGTTTCCGGCGAGCTCGCCTGGCTGGCAGGCATCTTGACGGCGCTGGTGGTCCTGGCCTCCGCACGGTTCAGCAAGAAGCTGGCGTGACGGGCCGTGCCGTGCCGGATGCGCCCATTTCGGGTAAAACCGCCCTCCCATGCGTTCCCTGGACCGGCTGCGCGCGAGCTACGACGAGGATTCGCAGGTCGTCATCCAGGAAAAGCGATCGCCGCCGCGCATGCTCTTCTCCGATACCGAGGTCCTCCTCGAGGAGATCCCGGCAGGAACGCGGGTGGTGTTTCCCAATCCGCCGGTGGAAGAGCTGGCGAACTGGCGTGCCGCGATCCGCTGGGCCATCAACCATCCCGAAGGATGCGATCCGCTGCACGCGCAGCTCCGGCCCGGGATGCGCGTGGTCATCGCCATCGACGACATCTCGCTGCCGCTCCCGCCGATGCGCACGCCGGACGTGCGCCAGCACATGCTGGAGATCGTCCTCCAGCTGCTCGGCGATTCCGGCGTCGACGACGTCCACCTCCTGATCGCCAACGCTCTCCACCGGCGCATGACCGAGGCGGAGATGCGGCGGATGGTGGGCACGAAGATCTTCGACGCCTACTACCCGGACCACTACACGAACCACGACGCCGAGGAGCCGGGCGCGATCGTGGAGCTGGGGACCACCGAGACCGGGGAGAAGGTCCGCATCTCGCGCCGGGCGGTGGAGGCCGACCTGGTCATCTACCTGAACGTGAACTTCGTCCCCATGGACGGCGGGCACAAGTCCATCGGCACGGGGTTGACCGACTATCTCGGGCTGCGGGCGCACCACAACCCGCAGGCGATCCGCGCTTCGAAGAGCTACATGGAGCCGAAGCACTCCGAGCTGCACAGCTCGGTCGATCGCATCGGCAAGGTGGTCGACCAGCACCTCAACGTCTTCCACATCGAGACCGCGCTGAACAACAAGATGTTCGACGGTCCCATGGCCTTCCTCGGCAAGCGCGAGGAGGACTTCACGGACGTCGACCGGGCGGCGCTGGCCGGGCTTCGCTGGACGCTGCAGCGGACGCCGCGCGGGCTGCGGCAGAGCATCTTCCACAAGGTCCCGGCCGCGTATGGGCTGATCGCCTGCGCCGCCGGACGCACCGAGCTGGCGCACGAGAAGATCCTCCAGGCCTGCCGCCGCCAGCTCTTCGTCAAGGTCCGCGGCCAGGCGGACATCCTGATCGCCGGCATCCCGTACATCAGCCCGTACAACGTGAACTCCGTCCTGAACCCGCTGCTCGTGCAGGTGATGGCCTGCGGGTACTTCTTCAACATGAACCGCGGCGTGCCGCTGGTGAAGAAGGGCGGGACGCTGATCGTCACCCACCCCTGCATGGACGAGTTCGACCCGGTCCAGCACCCCAGCTACATCGAGTTCTTCCACCGGCTGCTGCCGGAGACCACCGACGCGATGACCCTGCACATGAAGTACGAACGGGAATTCGCGCAAAACCCGTCGTACGTGCACCTCTACCGCAAGGGCAACGCGTACCACGGCGCCCATCCCTTCTACATGTGGTACTGGGGCGAGAACGGCCGCCAGCACCTGGGGCAGATCATCGCCGTCGGCACCGAGAACACCCACGTCCCCGAGTTGATGGGGTGGGAGCGCGCGGACACGCTGGCGGAAGCCATCGACATGGCTCGCGGACGGCAGGGGCGCTCGGCGGAGATCACCCTCATGCACCACCCGCCGATGGTGATGACCGAAGTCGCGCTCGCGGGACACGAAGGCGTGCAGAGGCTTCCCGAGCACGGCGGCGGCCCGGCCGGAAAGCAGGGCATCGCGGCAAAGGAAGAGCCTTGAGCATCGACCTCGAGAGCGCCTTCCGCGGGCGCGAGATCCTCGTCACCGGCGTGACGGGATTTCTCGGCAAGGTCACCCTCACCCTGCTGCTCGATCGGTATCCCGGGATCGGAAAGGTCTACGTCCTGGTCCGGCCGCGCGCGGGCGCGACGGCGGACGACAGGTTTTTCGGGAAAGTCGCGTCGTCTCCGCCCTTCCGGCCGCTGCGCGATCGGCACGGCGAGCGGTTCGACGCGTTCCTGCGGGAAAAGTGTGTCGCCCTTGCCGGCGACGTCACCGACCCGCTGCTCGGCCTCTCCGATGCGCAGGTCCGCGAGCTGACCGGCAAGCTCTCGTGCGTGGTGAACTGCGCCGGGCTCGTCACCTTCAACCCCAGCCTCGAGCTGGCGGTGAACGTCAACGCCCAAGGGGCGAGGAACGCCGCCGCGCTCTGCAGGACGACCGGCGCCACCCTGATCCACATCTCCACCTGCTTCGTCGCCGGCACCCGCCGCGGCCCGGTGTTCGAGGACGAGCCGCTCACCGGCAGCTATCCCAAAGCGCACGATCTCGACGAGCGGGCGCGGGTGCCGTTCGCCGTCGACGCGGAGCTGAAGGACGTGGCGGCGCTGGTCGCGCGGCTGCGCGCCGAGGCCGACGACAGCGCGCTCGGCGCGCAGTTCCGCGCCGCCGGAGTGGAGCGGCTGCGGGAGGAGGGCCGCGATCCCGACGAGGAGAAGGCGGTGCGCCTCGCCGCGGGCCGCGAGCGCAAGCTCTGGCTCTCGCAGCGGCTGGTGCAGGCGGGGATGGACCGCGCGCGGGCGTGGGGCTGGCCGAACACGTACACGTACACCAAGGCGATGGGCGAGCAGGCGATCGCGGCCAGCGGCTGCAAGTACGCGCTGGTGCGGCCCGCGATCGTGGAGAGCGCGCTGCGCTTCCCCTTCCCCGGCTGGAACGAGGGGTTCACCACCTCCGCGCCGCTGGTGTTCATGGGTCTCAAGGGACAGCGCGTCTTTCCCGCCGAGCACAAGCTCGTCCTCGACCTGATCCCGGTCGATCTGGTCGCGGCCGGAATCCTCGGCGTCGCCGGCGCGGCCTGCGCGGGCCGGCTGGAGCAGCGCGTCTTCCAGCTCGCCTCCGGCGACGTGAACCCGTTCTACGTCCGCCGTTCGGTGGAGCTGGTCGCGCTCTACAAGCGGCGCAAGATGGACGAGCGGGTGGCGAAGGGCGAGCGCAGCGCGTTCGAGAACTGGATCGACACCTTCCTCGAGCCCTATCCCGCCTCGAAGGAGCTGTACTTCGCCTCCAGCACCCCTCTCTTCCGGACCGCCGCCAAAGGGCTGCGCAAGCTGATCGCCGAGCGCGGCGCATCCTGGGGCGCTCCGCGGACCACCGCGCTCCTCGCGCGGGCCGACCAGGCGCTGTCCGCGATCGATCGCCAGCTCGCGGCGCTGGAGATGACCTGGGACCTGTTCCTTCCCTTCGTCGCCGGCGAGCGCTTCATCTTCCAGTGCAAGCACACGCGCGCTCTCTGGGCCCAGCTCTCCGAGGCGGACCGGGCGAAGCTCCCCTGGGATCCGGAGGCGATCGACTGGCGCGAGTACTGGATGGAAGTGCACATGCGCGGGCTCGAGGAGTGGGTGTTCCCCGGCCTGGAGAAGGAGACCAAGAGCCTCGCGCGCGAGGTGGCGCAGCCCAAGGATCTCCTCGCCCTGCTCGCGGGCTCGCAGCACGCGTTCGGGCAGCGCGTCGCGCTCCGGTTCTATGCCGGCGAGGACAGCGCCGTGGAGCTGTCGCGCACGCGCGACGACCGGGTGACCTACGACGAGCTGGTCCGCTTCTCCGATCGCGCCGCGCGCGCCTTGCAGGCCGCGGGAGTGGGCGCCGGCGATCGCGTGCTGCTCCTCTCCGAGAACCGCCCGGAATGGGCGATGGCGTATTTCGGGATCCTCAAAGCCGGCGGCACCGCCGCGCCGCTCGACCCGAACCTCTCCCTCCAGGAAGTGCAGAACTGCGCCGCGGCCGCCAAGGCGGCGATCGTGCTCGCCAGCCCGCGGGTCGCCGAGCGGCTCGGACCGATCCCCGGCGTGCGCACCCTGCCGCTGCCCGAGGCGCTGCGCGGATCGGACCAGCCCGGCCTCCCTCCGCTGCGCAAGAGCGCCGGCGCGGACGAGATCGCCTCCGTGCTCTTCACCAGCGGCACCACCGGCAAGCCGAAGGGAGTGCTGCTCACCCACCGCAACTTCGCCTCGCTGGCGGCGAAGCTCGCCGGGCTCTTCGACCTGCGCGTGGGCGAAGGCGTGCTGAGCGTGTTGCCGCTCCACCACACCTTCGAGTTCTCCTGCGGCCTTCTCGTGCCGCTCTTGCTCGGCGCGGAGATCACCTATCTCGACGAGCTGACGGCGGAGCGGCTCTCCGAGGCGCTGAATACCGGCCGCATCCACGCGATGGTCGGCGTCCCCGCGCTCTGGCAACTCCTGCACCGCCGGCTGACGCAGGAGCTGGCGTCGCGTCCCCGCTCCGTGGAGGCCGCCATCCAGGCGGCGATGACGCTGCACGGCGAGCTGCGCAACCGGACCCGGTTCAACGTCGGCAAGCTGCTCTTCTGGCCGATCCACAACCGCTTCGGGGGGAAGCTGCGGCTGCTCGTCTCCGGGGGCAGCACGCTGCCCGAGGAAGTGCAGAAGACGTTCCACGAGCTCGGCTTCGACCTCACCGAGGGATACGGGCTGACGGAAGCGGCGCCCGTGCTCTCGGTGACCACGCCTTCGAACCGGCTGCGCAGCGGCACCGTCGGTCCGCCGCTGCCGGGCGTGGAGATCCGCATCGAAAGCCCGGACGCCGACGGCGTCGGCGAAGTGCTGGCGAAGGGGCCGAACGTGATGGCCGGCTATCTCGACGATCCGGAGAGCACGCGCGAGGTGCTCTCCGGCGGGTGGCTCCGCACGGGCGACCTGGGCCGGATCGACGAGGACGGGCATCTGGCGCTGGTCGGGCGCAAGAAGGACCTGATCCTCGACGCCAGCGGCAAGAACGTCTACCCCGACGAGCTGGAGGAGCTGTACGGCGCGACCCCGCTGATCAAGGAGCTGTCGATCGCCGGGGTGCCCGACGGCAAGGGCCACGAGCGCGTCGGCTGCCTGTGCGTCCCCGCGAAGCGGGAGGATCGCCAGGCGGTGGAAGAGCATTTCGCGAAAGTCTCTTCCGACCTTCCGTTCTGGAAGCGGGTGAAGATCCTCCACTTCTGGGAAGGCGAGCTGCCCCGGACCGCCACCCGCAAGGTGAAGCGGCCGCTGGTCATCGCCGAGCTGCTCCGGCTGGAGAAGGCCACCGCCGCCGCGACGCGGCTGGCGACCCAGCCGGCGGGCAGCGATGCCTGGCTCTACGATCTGCTCGCGGATCTGGTGCAGAAGCCGCGCGGGAGCGTGAGCGCGCAGACGCGGATGGTGGCGGACCTCGGCTTCGACTCGCTGCTGGTCGCGGAGCTCGCGGTTGCGCTGGAGAAGGCGGGGGTGAACCCGCCGCCGGAAGCGCAGTTCGCGGGGATCGCGACCGCCGGCGAGCTGGCCCGCCTGATCGAGAAGCGCGACGAACCGGCGGTGCAGGCGGCAGATGCGGTCCCGCCTGCGGGAAACGACGCCGACATCCCCGTTCCCGCCCCGATTGCCGCCGCGGGGCGCGCGGCGATCGGGTTTTTCCAGAAAGCGCTCTACGGCGGCGTCTTCGAGATCGAGGTGACGGGGCAGGCCAACGTGCCCTCGAACGCGGCGTTCCTGGTGGCGGCGAACCACGCCAGCCATCTCGACGTCGGCCTGGTGAAGATCGCGCTCGGAGACGAAGGAAAGAAGCTCGCCTCCCTCGCCGCCCGCGACTACTTCTTCGACAACCCCTGGAAGCGGGCCTGGTTCGGGAACTTCACCAACCTGGTTCCCATCCAGCGCCGCGGATCGCTCAAGGAGTCGCTGCACACGGCGGTCCGCACCCTGGAGCTCGGGTACCACCTGCTCATCTTCCCCGAGGGGACCCGGTCGCCCGACGGAGAGCTGCAGGAATTCAAGCCGGCGATCGCGTACCTCTCGTTCGCCGCCTCCGCCGACATCCTGCCCGTCTACCTGGAAGGGACGCACGAGGCGATGCCCAAGGGCGCGTTCCTTCCCGACCCCCGCAAGCGCCGCAAGCTCGTCGTCCGCATCGGCCCCGTGCTCCGCCATGACGAGCTGCGGGCCGCGACGCAGGGGCTCGCGCGGTCCGCGGCGCACAAGGAAGTGACGCGGGTCGTCCGCCTCGCGATCGAGGCCCTGCGCGACGGCAAGCCGCCGCCGGAGATCGGCCGCCCGGGACGGCTGCTGGAGGCGTCGCGGTGAAGCTGCTGGTCACCGGCGCCACCGGTTTCCTCGGGTCCACCCTCGTCCCGCTCCTGCGCGAAGCCGGCCACGAGGTCCGCGCGTTGACGCGGGCGGGCGCGCCCATCGCGGGCGTGGAGGTGGTCAAGGGAGACGTGCGCGATCCGGACGCGGTCCAGCGCGCTCTCTCCGGGATCCAGGGCCTCTATCACCTCGCCGGGCTGGTCAGCCGCGATCCCGCTGACGCCCGGAAGATGTACGAGCTGCACGTCGACGGAACGCGAACTCTCTTGTCGGCCGCCGCGAGGGCCAGGCTGCAGCGCGTGGTCCTCGCCTCGTCCTCGGGAACGATCGGCGTCTCGCGCGTGCGCGCCGTGGCGACGGAAGAGGACGACTACCCGATCGAGACCGTCGGCCGCTGGCCCTACTACCTGAGCAAGATCTACGAGGAGAAGATCGCACTCGACTTCGCCCGCCACGGGCTGCCGGTGGTGGTCCTCAATCCCTCGCTGCTCCTCGGCCCGGGCGACGCGCGCATGTCGTCCACGCAGGACATCTTCCGCTTCCTGATGGGGCGCATCCCCGTCCTGCCGCGCGGGGGCATCTCCTTCGTCGACGTCCGCGACGCGGCGCAGGCCTTCCTCGCCGCGCTCACCCGCGGGAACGTGGGCGAGCGCCACCTGCTGGGCGCCGCCAACTGGGAATTCAGCGAGTTCTTTGCCCGGCTGGGCAGGATCGCGCACCGGCCGCCGCCGCTCGTGCGCATGCCTTCGCCGTTGAAGGTCGCCGCGGCGCACTGGCTGGAAAAGCGGGCCCGCGATCGCGGCCGCGAGCCGGACCTGCCGGCGAGCGACGTGGAGATGGGCGAGTGCTGGTTCTTCATCGACTCGACGAAGAGCGAGCGCCTGCTGGGATTCCGGCCGCGCGATCCGGTGGAGACGCTGGCGGAGACGGTCCACTACGTGCGGCAGCACTTCGTCGCGAAAGGCGCGTGATGTTCGCCTGCCTGCAGCAGCACGAGCACGAGACCGCGGCCGAGCGCGACGGCTGCGACGCCCGGACGTACGACGCGCTCTCGCTGGCGAAGATGTCGCAGGTGGGATTCACCGGCCCGGCGAAGATCCACCGCGTCTACGAACCGGGGCGCATCGACCTGCGCGCCGGCCTGACGGTGGTGGTCTTTTCCGAGGAGCAGATCGTGGCCTGGGAGCTCGGGGACGGCGAAGACGAGGAGGAGTGATGCTCCTCTACCTGGCAAGGCACGCGCAGACCGCGTCCTCGGCGGTCGACTCGTTCAACGGGCGCGGCGAGCTTCCCTTGACAGAGCGCGGCCGCGAGCAGGCGCGGAGGCTCGGCGCGCGACTCTCGGCGGTCCGGTTCGCGGCGGTGTACCGGTCTCCGCTGGGCCGCACCGGGGAGACGGCAGCGCTGGTCGCGCCGGCCGTGCGCGCCGAGGTGCTGCCCGGGCTGTCCGAGATCGACTACGGCGAGTGGGAGGGGCTGTCGCCCGCCCAGGCGCGCGCGCGCGACCCGGTGCGCTACGACGCGTGGGTCGCCGATCCGGCGCAGGTCGGTCCGCCCGGCGGAGAGACGGCCGCGCAGGTGGGGAGCCGCGCGCTCGCGGCGCTGGAAACGATCCGCTCCCGACACGAGAACGCTGCGAGCCCGGTGCTCGCGGTCTCCCACAAGGCGACGCTCCGCATCCTCGGCGCCGCGCTCACCGGCGCCCCGATCTCGAAGTACCGGCTGCGCTGGAGCCAGGACGAGTGCGCGCTCGACCTCGTCGAGCTGCGCGCGGGAAAGGACCCGTTCCTGCGCCTGTGGAACGACACCTCGCACCTGGGTGAGGACCCGGCCACGACCACGCGCGGCGGGAAGTAGGGGAGTCGAGCCGGGGGCTATCTTCGCTCGAAGAGGAAGGCGCAGTCTTCCTTGCGCGCGCCGGCCGCGTCGGCGACCGCGAATTGACGCCGCTTGCCCGTGCTCGAGTACGCGTACATCGCCGCCGAGCCGTACTGGCCGGCCTTGTTCAGCGCGTAGAAGGCGATGTGGAAGTTCGGCCTGCCGTTCGCGTCGCGCAGCCGCTTCTCGCGGGTGGTCCGGGCGATCCGTTCCAGCGTCATCAGGCAGGCCTCGCGCGGATGCTTCCCCTGGCGCATGAACTCCACCGTCAGATGTCCGCCGCTGACGAGGATGTTCGCCTCGCCGCGCCCGGTGCTCCCCGCCGAGCCGACCTCGTTGTCCGTGAAGCACCCCGCGCCGATGATCGGAGAGTCGCCGATGCGCCCCGGCATCTTGAAGAAGAGGCCGCTGGTCGAGGTGCAGCCCGCGAGATCGCCGCGCCCGTCCACCGCGCTGAGATGGATGGTGCCGCCGCCCTGCGGATTGCGGAAGTCCTCCCAGCCGAACTCGTCGATGAATTCCTTGACCTCCTTCGGATAGTGCTCCGGGTCCGGCTCCAGCCACTTGTCGTTGGCGGACAGGTTCTGCTTCCAGAAGAGCCAGACCTTGCGCGCCTTCTCGGTGAGCAGGTTCTCCTCGCGGAAGCCGTTCAGGGTGGCGAAACGCCGGGCGCCGGGACCGGCCAGCAGCACGTGATCGGTCGTCTCCATCACCAGCTTCGCCAGCCGGGTGGGGTTCTTCACGCCTTCGAGCGCCGCGACCGCGCCGGCCCGTCCGGTGGGACCGTGCATGACGCACGCGTCGAGCTGCACCACTCCGTCCTCGTTGGGAACGCCACCGTACCCGACGGTCATGTCGGCGGGATCGTCCTCCACCAGATTCGCGCCCGCGATCGCGGCATCGAGCGGATCGGCGCCCGCGCTCATCTGCTTCACCGCCAGGTCGACGGCCTTGAGCCCGTTCGTCGAGGAGATCGCGACGGGCCGCGCCGGCTTCTCCGCGCCGGCGGCCTTCGAGAGCGCCGCCGCGGCCGCGGCAGTTCCCAGCAGCCTGCGCCTCGACAGCGTCATTCGTTCTCCAGGGAAGCGATGTCCCGGCCCGTGATCCCGAGCAGGTAGAGGATCGCGTCCAGCCCCCTGGCGGAGATCGAGGTCCGCGCCGCCGCCCGCAGCTTGGGCTTGGCATGGAAGGCGATCCCGTGCCCCGCCT
>DASREU010000377.1:0-9958 GCA_035651935.1 Myxococcales bacterium
GTAGGAAGCGGTCGCCGATGTCGGTCCGGTAGCGGACGTTGGGCATGTGCACCTCCCGCGCCAGCGCGTACGCCGTGCGCTGTGCCTCCGCGGCGGTCTCGCCCCGGCCCGTCACCACCAGCGCATATCCCGAAGGGCCGCTGGTGGTGAGCCGTCCCTGCTCGATCATCACTTCGCCGTAGTGCAGGTGCGATCGCTCGTCGGGCGTCAGCGTCCGGCGGAAGGTCACCGGGTGCCCCCGCGCCGCGATGCCCGCCTGCGGATAAGGAAACGGCGGAACCGTCAGCACCACCCCGACCGCGAACCCCGGGTGCGTCCTGAAGGCCGGCGGCCCGGCGCGTTCGAGCATGCGCAGGAGGATGGTGTCCCAGCCGTCGACGTGCAGCGCATCGAGGATGGCGAATCCCGGGTACCCGAAGCGGCAAGTGAACTCGAGCGGCCACACTCCGCGCTCGTTCACGATGGTGTTCAGGTTGATGTAGCCGCGATAGCCGTCGCGCCGCAGCAGCGGCGCCAGCCGCCCGAGGGTCGCGGCCATGAACGTCTCCGAGCCGCGGTACGTGACCAGCGTGCCCATCTCCCCGGTCAGCTCTCCGAGATCGCCGGTGAAGAACCGCTTGTGCTCCCAGTCGAGGCAGGCGGGCTCGAGGAATGTCTCGCCGTCGAAGTACGCGCCGACGCCCATCTCGACGCCGGAGAGGTGCTCCATGAGCACGAACGAAGGGCGCTCGGCGAACGACCAGCGCGCGCGCTGCAGCTCGAGAAGGGCGATCACGTCGGCCCCGTCCGGGAGCTCGCCGACGTAGTTGCGGGTGGAGGCGAAGTTCCCGTTCAGCTTGAACACGTACCGGCCAGGATGGCGGCGGAGGAAATCGATCCCCGCCTCGAACGCGTCGAAGGGGTGGACCTCCGCGGTGCGGAGCCCGGCATCGGAGAGCGCCGCCTGGCCGAACGCGCGATCGTTCTCCAGCCGATCGCCGAGGGCGCCCCCGCCGATCACCCGGAAGCCGTCCCGCCTGAGCTCGTCCTGCTCGGCGCCGCGGCTGGACTGCTCGAACACCACCAGCCCGTCGCGTCCGGCCCAGTCGAGATCGCGGCGCCAGTCGGGCGTCCGCTCCACGATGCCGGCCAGGACGTCGTGGCAGGCCTCGTCCTCCACGTACACGCGCACCTCGTGCCCGCGGGCCTGCAGGCGCCGGTAGAGGTCGCCCAGGTCGTTCGATTCGCCGATCCCGAGAACGCGCACGCGGCGACACATACCGCATCGAGGACGCGCGCCGCGCGGACCTCCGCGTAGGATGCGCACCACCCACCTGTTTGCGAGGCCTCGATGCGAACTGCCGCCGTGCTGCTCTGCCTTGCCGTGCTCGCCTGCAAGTCCACTCCGGAGGCGAGACCCGGGGCGACCGCGCCTTCCTCCCCGGCAAATCCGCCCGCGACGCAGGTGACCGGCGCGCAACCGGGTGTCCCGAACGCCGCCGGGGAGCCGGCCACGCCGCCCGTCGCCGCGAGCCGGGCATCGGCGGAGCGGCCCACGCCGCAGGCGCCGGAGCCGGGCATCGACCTGACCGCGCTCGATCGGACGGTCAAACCCTGCGACGACTTCTACAAGTTCGCCTGCGGCAGCTGGCTGCAGCGGACGCCGATCCCGGAGGACCGGCCGCAGTGGGGCCGGGCCTTCAGCGAGATCCTCGAGCGGAACGAGGCGTTGCTGCGGGAGATCGTGGAGAAGAACGCCCGCGGCGAGGCAGATGCCGCCGATCCGTTCGCGCGGAAGGTCGGCGACTTCTACGCGACCTGCATGGACGAGGAGAAGGCCGAGACCGCCTCGTTCGCGACGCTGCAGAAGGAGCTGCAGGCGATCGACCAGATCGACGGCTCCCGGCCGCTGGCGCGCCGGGTCGCCGAGCTGCACCGGGGAGGAGCGCGCCCGTTCTTCGGATTCGCCTCCCGCCAGGACTTCCGCGACGCGACCCAGGTGATCGGAGGAGTCGACCAGGGCGGGCTCGGGCTGCCCGACCGCGACTACTACTTCCGCGACGACAAGAAGTCGCAGGAGCTGCGGACGCTGTACCAGGACCACGTCGGCAGGATGCTCTCGATGGCCGGCGACAACCGGGCGCCGGCGCATGCGAAGCGGATCTTCCAGATGGAGACGGAGCTGGCGAAAGCCTCCCTCGACCGGGTGGCGCGGCGCGATCCGAACAAGGTCTACCACCGGCTCGATCGCAGCGGCCTGCTCACCACCGCGCCGCACTTCGAATGGAACGACTACTTCGCCACCGTCGGCGCGCCGGACGTGCAGGCGATCAACGTCACCGCGCCGGACTTCTTCCGCGCGCTCGATGCGCTCCTCGCCCGCACCCGCATCGAGGACGTGCGCGTGTACCTCAAGTGGCGGGCCATCGAAGCGGCGGCCGACGCGCTGGGGCAGCGGTTCGTCGAGGAGCGATTTCGCTACACGCGTGCCCACACCGGGGCGAAGGCGATCCTTCCCCGCTGGAAGCGCTGCGTGCAGATGACCGATCGCGCTCTCGGCGAGGCTCTCGGCCGCACCTTCGTCACCACCACCGTCGGGGCCGAGGGCAAGGCGATGGCGAAGGAGATGATCGTCAACATCGAGAAGGCGTTCGAGGCGAACCTCGCCGGCCTTTCCTGGATGGACGACGCCGCGAAGAAGGCGTCGCTCTACAAGCTGCACAAGATCGACAACAAGGTCGCCTATCCGGAGAAGTGGCGCGACTACGAGAAGCTCTCCATCGGCCGTGAGTCCCTGCTGGACAACGTGCTCAGCGCCGCGCGCTTCGAGACCGCGCGCGATCTGGCGATGATCGGCAAGCCGGTGGACCGTAACGAGTGGCGGATGACGCCCCCGACCGTCAACGCCTACTACAGCGCCTCGCGCAACGAGATGGTGTTCCCCGCGGGGATCATGCAGCTCCCGTTCTTCTCGCCGGACGCGCCGGTGCCTTCGAATTACGGCGGCCTGGGGATGGTGATGGGGCACGAGCTGACGCACGGGTTCGACGACCAGGGGCGCAAGTTCGACGGCGACGGCAACCTGCGCGAGTGGTGGTCGCCGCGGACCGCCAAGGCGTACGAGGAGCGCGCCGCCTGCGTGGCGAAGCAGTACGACCGCTACATCGCGGTGGACGACGTGCACCTGAACGGGCGCCTGACGCTCGGCGAGAACATCGGCGACATCGGGGGCCTGAAGCTGACCATCGCTGCGCTCCGGGCGAAACGGCAGGGCGAGCGGCGCGCCGAGGTAGGCGGCTTCGACGACGAGCAGCAGGCGTTCATCGCCTTCGCGCAGGTCTGGTGCACGAACTACCGGCCGGAGGCGGCCCGCACCCAGGCGCTGACGAATCCGCACTCGACGGCGCAATGGAGGGTGAACGGGCCCGTCTCCAACGCTCCCGAGTTCGCCGCCGCGTTCCACTGCGCGGCAGGATCGCCGATGGCGCCCGCCGACCGGTGTACGGTCTGGTGAGGAAAGGAGCGAGAGCAAGCCCGGTCGTTGGGGAAGAGACCTTTCGTCGCCGTGGGTTGTAGCCTGGCAGGCCGTCCTTCGGGGTGGCTTGCGCACCCACCCGGAAAGGACTCTTCATGCGCCTGTTCGCCCTCCCGGCTCTTCTCGTTTGTCTCTCCACCGCCGCGTCCGCCTCCGTCCTCTGGCGCGGCGATTACGAAACCGGCGACTTCTCGCAGTGGACCAGCATCGATGGCCTGTCCAGCCGCCTGAGCATCGTCCAGTCGCCCGTCCGCCAGGGGAAGTACGCCCTGCGCGCCGAGCTGCACCAGGGCGACATCGCGAGCAGCGGGACGCGCAACGAGCTCGTGCTCTCGGCTTCGGCGTTCAACGAAGTAGAGGGGAACGACCGCTGGTACGCGTGGAGCACGATGTTCCCCACCGATTTCCCGGCGCCGAACACCTGGCAGGTCTTCACGCAATGGCACCACAGCGGCTGCTGCGGCTCGCCGCCGGTGGAGTTCGACGTCCTCGGCGAGACCATCCAGCTCGCGCACGACGGCGGCACGATCCTCTGGAGCACGCCGCTCGTGCGCGGGGTGTGGCACGACTTCGCCGTGCACGTGTACTGGTCGTCGACCAACGGATACGTGGAGCTGTACTACGACGGGACGAAGGTGCTCGACCGCACCTCGGTGCAGACGCTCTATCCCGGCACGTACGCGTACATGAAGCAGGGGCTGTATCGGGATGCGAGCATCACGCCGATCGGCGTCGTCTACCACGACGGGATGACGATGGGGACGACGCTGGCAGACGTTGCGCCGCAGCTCGTGGCGCCGCCTCCGGCGCCGCCGCCCGCGCCGGTTCCGGATGCGGGGACGCCGGATGTTCCGGCTCCGGTCCCGGCGGCGCCGGAGCCGCTGCCGCCGGTGAGCGTGGCGGCGGATGGTGGCGTGCCGGTGCGGAGCGCGGCGTTGAATCTACCGGCGGGCGGGTGCTCGCAAGGGTCGAGTGGGCCGCTCGCGCTCCTCGGACTGCTCGCCGGCGGGCTGCTCGCTCGGCGGCGCCGGGTCTGAGAGCGCCACTGCCGCCAGGTACAGAAGGCGGCCGGTTGGAGCGCGAGAAGAGATTCCCGGCTCCGTATCTTCCGCCCTGAGCTGCGCTCAGGGCGGTGTTTTGTCGGGCGGCAGCGTCGTGGCGATGAGGCGGTTCATCGGACTACTCCTTGTGTGAGGACCACGCCGCTGCCGCCCGATCAGGGGAACACCGCGGCCTGCGCGGGCGGGACAGAAGAGTTAAGCTTGAACGCCCGTGCAGGCCTTCTTCGCGTTCGACAACCAGAGTCCCGCCTTCGACGCCGGGTTCCGGAGCCTGCTGCGGACCTGGCTCGATCCCGAGAGCTTCATCGACTACGCGCCGGGATGGCTGAGCGGTTCCGATGCCCTCTTTCGCCAGGTGGTCGATTCCCGAAGCTGGGGCCAGCGCACGCGCCGCATGTACGATCAGCGCGTCCTCGAACCACGCCTGACGGCGCCCTGGAATCTACAGTCCGGCGAGCCGCTCGAGCCGCGGATCCTCGACGAGGTCCGCCTGGCGCTGGGCGCGCGCTACGGCGTCCTCTTCGATTCGGCGGGGTTCAACTTCTACCGCGACGGGCAGGACAGCGTGGCCTGGCACGGCGATCGGATCCGGAAGGAGATCGAGGCGCCGGTGGTCGCGCTGCTCTCGCTCGGCGAGCCGCGCAAGTTCCTCCTCCGCCGCAAGGGAGGCGGCCCCTCCCGCGCGCTGCTGCTCGGCCGTGGCGATCTGCTGGTCACCGGAGGCAAGACCCAGCGGAGCTGGGAGCACTGCGTCCCGAAGGTGGCGCGCGCCGGCCCGCGGATCAGCATCGCCTACCGGTACGGGCCGGCTATCGCGAAGGCAGCTTCAGACGAATATTGAACGTATAGAACACGTCGACCGGCTTTCCCTGGGCGAGCGCCGGCTTGTACTTGCGCCGCTGCAGCGCCTCGACCACCGCGGAGTTCATGAAGGCGAGGCCCTTCACCACCTTGCACCCGCGGACGTCGCCCGCGACGGTGACCACGCAGCGGACCTGCATGGTTCCTTCGATGCCGTGCTCGATCGCGTCCTGCGTGTACTCGGGGGCGGGCCCGGAGATCATCGCGGGCGACGTCATGCTCGGGTCGAACTCGACGGCGTTGTCCGTGACGGCGGTGGGCGACGGCAGCGGGACGAGGGCGATGCGCACCCGGACCCTTCCGCCTTTCACCACCAACCCCGCCGGCGAGTAGGGCTCGAATCCGGCGCGCGTCACCACCAGCGAGTACGTCCCGGCGGGGAGGAGCGTCATCTCGAATGCGCCGTCCGCATCGGTCACCGCGCGCTGCTCGCCTGCAAGCGCCGGGCTCCGCGCCGCCACCACCGCTTCCGCGATGGGCGTGGAAGTGGCCGCGTCGATCACCACGCCGGAGAGGATCGACGGCTCGGTCTGCGCCGAGGCGCCGCCGCAAATGGCGAGCCCCAACGCCAGGACCGCGCTGCGCAGCCGCTTCATCCCCGCCGACGTCACGGAAAAACCTTAGCCGGAACGCGGCGCTCCACCAAGGATTGGCTTACTTGAGCTGCCCGAGCACCGCCTTCTTCATCAGATCCGGCGGCAAGAGCCCCTGCGCGAGGATGGTGTCGTGAAAGGTGAGCGGGTCGAACTTCGCGCCCAGCTGCGCCTCGGCCGCCGCCCGCAGCTCCAGCAATCGCAGGTAGCCGTAGTAATACGAGGTCGCCTGGCCGGGAGCGCGGAAGGTGAAGCGATCGACTTCCTCCGTGGCGAACGCCGGCGAGAGCCCGACCTCCTTCATCAGGAACTCGCGCGCGGATTCCGGCGTCCACTTTGCCGTCTGAAGCTCCGGATCGAGGAAGGCGCGCGCTGCCCTCTGCAGCCGGAGCTGCAGGGAGATGAGCTTGCCGTCGTCGGGCATGAAGGGCAGGGTGATCGCCTCGGCGTAGAGCCCCCAGCCTTCCGCGTTCACGCTGTTGAAGGCGAAGATCGCGCGCGCCAGCGAAACCCCGGTCTCGACCATCCGCGAGAACTGCAGCTCGTGTCCGGGGCGGGCCTCGTGCGCGGTCAGCGTCCAGGACGCGGCGTCGAAGTTGAAGTCGTCGTACTTCTGCTCCACCTTGCCGGGCACGCTCAGCGGCAGGACGAACTCGCCTTGCTCGCCGGTGTTGCCGATCAGCCGCGGCGGGACCATGTGCGGCGCGGGCTGCTGCGCGTTTTCCGCGGGCGTGCCCAGGCGGATGCGCGCCGGCCGCGAGGGCAGGCTCACCAGCCGGTGCTCGCGGATGATCTGCTCGATCTGCGCCAGCCGCCCCTTGTAGAACTCGAGCACCTGCGCATCCGGGATCTGGTTCTTCTTCAGCTCCTTGATCACCTGCCGGTAATCGGAGCTGGGCAACCCGCGCGCCTGCGCGATCCGGGCGGCGACGCCTTGCATCTCTCCCTGGATTTCGGCGAAGCCGCGATGCGCGCGCTGCGCCAGATCCTCGCCCGGGATGTCCACCCCGTACTGGAGAAGCTGGAACTCGTAGAGCTCGCGCGGCAGCCGGAAGTCCTCGCGGGCCTTGGGCAGCACCTCGTTGCGCACGAACTGCAGATACCCTTCGAGCTGCCCATGCAGGGTCGCCACCGGCTGCTCCGCGCCTTCGACGCGGTACTCGGCGAAGAGCTTGTCGATGCCGTCGATGAGGAACTGCGCCGTGTGCAGGTCGTTCTCCACCTCGATGCGGCTGGGCGGGAGCAAGCCCTTCTGGAACCCTTCGCGGGTCTCCGCCTCCGCCAGCTCGACCACCGGGCGGTATCCCGCCTCGAGCCCGGCGTACTTCCGCACCCGGACCAGCGCCGCCGGACGGCGCTCGGCGGCGATCTGCGGGTCGAGCAAGGCGCGGACGCTGCCGAAGATCATCCTCGGCAGGTTCGCGTACGGCACCTCCAGCTTCTCGGCAAGCTCGGAACCGCGGATCTCCCGCCTCGCCGAGTCGAGGAGGATCGCGAGATCCTCCTGCACCTCGGGGTCGCGCTCGCCGCTCTGCCGCTGCTCGAGCGTGGCGATCGCCGCCCGGACGGCGTCCCGCTGCCGTTGCCGGTGCCCCGGCGAGAGATCGGAGATCCGGTCGTCGATGCCTGCCACGCCGGTGCGCGCCGCGAACTCCGGCGCGAACCGGCCGCGCACTTCCAGCAGCACCTGCGCGTTCTGGTTGCTCCGCGCGATCCAGTCCTTCCCCTGGGCGGCCTGCGGCGCGGGCGCCGGCGCCGCGTGCGAGCAGGCGAGGAGCAGGGCAGAGGCGATCAGCGGCGTGCGCATGGCGGCCCCTACTTCTTCTTCGCGGGTTTCTTCTGCGTGGCGGTGGGCGCCTTCGCCGCTCCGTGCTTCTTGCCCACCAGGATCACCACGTACGCGGAGTTCTTCCCGAACTGGGGCGAGTTGCCGATGCCGACGCCCACGCCGACCACCTTCGCGTCGCCGACGATGCCCGGCTCCTCGGCGAACTCCATCGGGTCCGCCTTCACTCCTCCGAGCTCGTTCACGGTGGAGAACGACTTGTAGAGGGGGGCCTCGATCTCGGCCACCTTCTCCTTGGGCACCTTGCCCTTGTCCTTCGCCATCTGCGTCGCGTAGGCCTGCGCGATCTGCTCCAGCTGGGCATCCTTCGCCAAGGCGCCCGCGCGGGCATCGGCGCGCCGCCGCTCGATCGCCTGGTAGAGGCTGGCCTTCAACGCGTCGGGGTCCGGCGGAGGCAGCTGCTTGAGATAGAGAGCCGTGACGATCACCATCGGCCGCTTGTCCACCACCGGCCCGGGCGCGACGCCGACGCCCAGCTGGGTCATGTCGGCGTTCATCGCGTTCGACCGGTCCTGCGGGCTGTTCGAGAACTTCAACCACGCGTCCTCGGCGCTGAAGGCCTGCACCTCGGAGACCAGGATCGTGGGAGCGGAGATGTCCACCTCCTGGAGCCGGCGCTGCACTTCCTCCGGGGTGGTGCCCTTGCCCTTGGCGCGGTCGTCGGAGAGGCTACGCGCCACTTTCGAGAGATCGGAGTCCACATCCAGCGGCTTCAGCCCCGCCGCGGTGCGGTCCTGGTTGACCTGCTGCGCGAGCTGTTTCTCGGCGGCTGCCGGATCGACGGTGACCGCCTGCTTCGCCCCCGCGGCGGGGACCGCGACGGCGACCGGAAGGTCCGTGGCGCAGCCCACGGGGAAGTTCGCCACCTGCACGTTGGCGCCTTCCTGCTCGGCGATGATCTGCACGATCATCCGTCCGGGGCGATCCCCGCACTTGAGCTCGGCGTTGAACGCCTTCCCGGACTGACCTTCGACCTTCTCGAGCTTGCCGACCGCGTCCGTGTACTGGACCTTCGGGTCCTGCAGCTTTCCCAGCACGGTGCCGGAGAGCGCCGCCGTCTGGCCGGGGTTCAGCTTTCGCGGGATCGGCTTCAGTTCCACGTTCTGGTCCTGCATCACCAGGACGATCTTGGTGTGCCCCGCGCTCACCCGCTCGGTCATCAGGCCGTACCGGGGGGCCTGCGCGGTGGCGGCGAAGCTCCGGATCGGATCGGCGACGATCCCCGCCACGTCCTTCTCCGAGAGGCCCGGGATGTCGCCGGTGGACTTCCGCTCCGCGGTGTTGACGGTGGTGATCAACAGCTTGCGCACCGTCTGCGGCAGCCCGAAGTCGCTGGAGATGACCGAGAGCACGCTCTCGGGCGGGATGTCGCCTTCCGCTCCAGGCCAGCCGAGCAGGGTCTCGGCGACGGCGCAGAGCCGGCCGTCCGGCTTCGCCTGACCCGCGAGATCGTCGGCGACCAGCCCGTTCACTCCGCGGTCCGGGCAGGTCAGCGAAGGATCCGGGCCGTAGTTCGCCGCCGGCGGGCGGGTCGGCTTGAACGTCCCGTTGTCGATCACGCCAGGGGACCGCCGGTTCGCGGAAAGCGCCGCGCCGCAACCGGCGGCGGCAAGCAGCAAGACAGCGGCAAGCGGCGCCGCGGCAACCTGGATTCCAGCTCGTGGGGTCATGCGCTCCTCGGTTCACGGCAGGAAGCCGTGCCACCAACGGCCGCCTGCCCGGAAATGCCCCGCGGCGTCTTTCGACTAGCGCGGGAGCGTGAGCCTGATCTTGAAGGTGTAGTCGACCTCGATCGGCTGCCCGCGCAGCAGCGCCGGCGAGTACCTGCGTCTTTCGAGCGCCTCGATGACGGCGCGGTCCATGAACGGCAAGCTCTTCATCACCCGGCAATTGCGCACGACGCCCTGGGTGCTGACGACGCACTTCACGATCATCACCCCCTCCACCTCTTTCTCCAGCGCCTGCGAGGTGTAGACGGGATCCGGTCCGGCGATCTTCTGCGGCGGCGTCATGGTGTCGTTGAACTCGACGGGACCGGCGCCCAGCCCGCCGACCTGGCCGCCGATCTGGCCGCCGACCTGAC
>DASREU010000378.1:0-3826 GCA_035651935.1 Myxococcales bacterium
TCTCGAAGTCCATTCCAGGCGGCAAGCGCGAGATGCGATCGGCGGCGACCAGGCACTCCTGCGCGAACCCGCCGCGGCCCGGAGAGCCGATGACCCGATCGCCGGCCCGGATGCCGCGGACGCCGGGTCCCACCTCCTTCACGATCCCGGCGAGCTCCATTCCCGGCGAGAACGGCAGCGGCGGCTTGACCTGGTAAAGCCCCTGCACGAGCAGCGCATCGGGAAAGTTCAGCGAGCTGGCCTTCACCTCGACCACCACCTCGTTCGCCCCCGCCTTCGGCGAAGGGATCTCCTCGACCTTCAGCCGATCGATCGGCCCGTACTCGCGGCAGAGCAGCGCTTTCACGGCTCACTTTCCTTTCAGGGCGGCCGCCTGGTCGCGCAGGATGCGCTTGAGCACCTTGCCCGTGGCGGTCTTGGGTAACGCATCGACGAAGCGGACATGCCGGGGCGCCTTGTACGCCGACATGTTCGCCTTGCACCATTCCGCGATCTGCTCCTCGCTGACCGCGCCCTTCGCGTCCGGCTTGAGGACCACGAACGCCAGCGGATCCTCGCCGCGGTATGGATCGGCCACGCCGACCACGCCGACCTCCGCGATCGACGGGTGCCGGTACATGATCGCCTCCACCTCGGCAGGGAAGACGCTGAACCCGGACACCTTGAGCATGTCCTTCTTCCGCTCCTCGATGCTGAAGTACCCCTCCTCGTCGACCTTGCCGATGTCGCCGGTGAGGAACCAGCCGTCGCGGAACGCGCGCCGGGTTGCCTCGGGATTGCGCCAGTACCCTTTCATCACCTGCGGTCCGCGCACCGCGATCTCGCCGGATTGTCCCGGCGCCATCTCGATGCGGCCGTCGGCGGGATCGACCACCCGCGCTTCGGTCAGCGGAAGCGGCAAGCCGACGGTCCCGTATTTCGGCCGCTCCGGCGGATTGATGTGCGTCGGGGCGGTGGTCTCACTCAGGCCGTAGCCCTCGATCAGCTTGTGCCCGGTGATCTCCTCCCACTTCTGGGCGATCGCCTTTGGCACCGGCGCGCCGCCGGAGAAGCAGTACCGCAGCGACGAGAGATCGAACTCCTTGGTCTTGGGGAAGTTGACGATCGCCACGTTGACGGTGGCGATGAAGGTGGTGAGCGTGCAGCGGTACACTTCGACGGCGCGGAGCACGGTCACCAGGTCGAACCGGCCGATGGCGACGAGCGTCGCGCCCATGTACGCCATCATGTTCATCTGGCATTCCATCCCGGTGATGTGGAACCAGGGCAGGACGCCGAGCGCCACGTCGTTGTCTCCCGACCCGATGTAGGTCCGCTGCAGCTCGCAGTTGCAGACCAGGTTGCCGTGGGTGATCTCGGCAGCCTTCGCGGTTCCCGTGGTGCCGGAGGTGTATTGCAGCAACGCCGTGTCGGAGAGCGCCCGCGGCACCTGCGTCTTCAGCTCGGGAGCGGTGCGGAGGATCTCCAGGAGCGCGTCGGTTCCGGCGGGACGCTGCCCGCCCCTGTCCTCGAGGAACGAAGGCGGCGGCGGCAGCGACGGCTTCTCGGGGAGGAAGTCGCGGTACGCGGTCAGCACCACCGTCTCCAGCCTCGTCCGGGCGCGGATCGGTTCCACCACCTCGTAGGCGAGATCGGAAGTGACGAGCGCCCGCGCCCCGGAGTCGTCGAACTCGTGCGCCAGCTCGACGGCCTTGTGCATCGGATTGAGGCAGACGGCGATGCCGCCGGCGCGCAGCGTCCCGTAGTAGGCGATGGCGAACTGCGGCGAATTCTCCAGGAAGATGGCGACGCGGTCCCCGGCCGAGATGCCACGCCGCTGCAGGAATCCGGCGAAGCGGCCCACGGCCTGGTCCAGCTCGGCGAACGTGATGGTGCGCCCGTAGAACTGGATCGCGGGATGCTCCGGAACGCGCTTCGCCTGCCGCGCCAGGATGACCGGCAGCACTTCCTCCGGGAGGCGGATCGATCGTTCGTCGACGGTTGCCGGCCAGTGCTTCTTCCAGATGGGTTCCACGGGTCCTCCGCGAGGCGACGGGCGCGTAAGCCTTTACACCGGCCCGGGCCGCGCCGACAGAGGACGTGGCACCGCATTTCGCGCTTCGGAATGGAGCGCCGCGTCCTTCAGGCCTTCAGCTGCTGGAGGAGCCAGGCGACGGCTTCGTCGCGCTCGCGGAATCCGTGGAGCCGTCCGCCGGTGACGAGGTTGTTGGCCCGGAACGCGATCAGCCCGACCCCGCGCAGCCCAAACACCGCGACGGCGCGCTCCCAGGGCTCGTCGTGCCGGGTGAGATCCTGGAACCCCTTCAGGACGTCGTTGTCGAACCGCATCCGGGTGACGTCCACCAGGGTGAGGATCTCCTTGCGCCTGGGCTGCTTCGCGACGAACAGGCGCGCTTCCTCGATCTGCGCCAGCGTGGCGGCGGAGTCCGTCAGACCGGAGAAATCCATGAGCAGGACGCGCGTGCCCTGCTCCTCGATGAACCCGACGCGCACGCGGCGATCTTCGGCGCACAGAGAGGCGGATTCAAGAATTCGCCCGCTCCCATCCGACCTACGCCTGTGCGCCTCCAGCCGACAGCGGCGAGCCGTGGGGCCGCCGGCGCGCCTCGGCCTCGAGCGCGGCTGCGCGTTCCCGGAACTGCGCCACGTTCCGCAGCTTGATCTCTTCGTATCCGCGCACGAGGTCCGGCAACGCCGCGATCTGCACGACGGTGTCGTGATTCGCGGGAGAGAGCGTCTCCAGCGCGCCCAGCACCAGGGCGCGATACTCGCCCGGCAATGCCCGCTCCACCTTGCGCAGTCTGGCGCGGCCGAAGAGATCGAGCGGCGTCCCCCGGACACGGCGAAGGGCGCGGAGCAGGAGAAATGCTGGACGCGCCCAGCTGCCGAGCCTGAGCTTGCGCTTCATGCCCAGCGCGCGCAGGAATGGCGGATGCAGGTGCCAGTACACGCGGGCGCCGCCGGGAAACTGCCGACGGATCTCGGCGGCGGAGCCTTCGCGCAGGAGCAGCCGCGCCACCTCGTACTCGTCCTTGTACGCCATCAGCTTGTAGAGCTCGCGCGCCACCTCTTCCGCGATGCCGGTGCGCCCCGGCACGCGCTCCTGCTCCCGCGCCGCCACCTGCGCGACGAACTCCAGATAGCTGCGCGCGTAGGCAGCATCCTGGTAGGCGGCGAGGTCCGGCGCGCGGATCTCGAGGAGCCGCCGCAGCTCGCCGGAGAATGCGGCCAGCGCCGGCAGCGTCGTGACCGCCGATCCCTTGGGCAGAAGTCCAACCACCGTCGCGCCGGCCTCCGTCGCCGCTTCGACGGAGGTGGGGTCCGTCACCCAGCGCCGTCCCCAGCGGAACGCGAGGCGGTTCGCCTCGACCGAGACGCCGTTCAGCTCGATGGCGCGCTCGATGGACTCCGCCCGCAGCGGCACGAGACCGGCCTGGTACGCCGCTCCGAGCAGGAGCAGCCCGGCCGGCATGTGATCTCCGAACAGCGCCTCGGAGAGGCGCAGGGAGTCGAGATACAGGTTCGCCGACGCGCGCGTGGTGCGATCGAGCGCGCCGGTCAGCCCGCTGACCTCGGGAAACGAGCTCGCCACCTGCGTCACCATCTGCCCGGTGGGGACCTTGCTGGTGCTGACCACCGCGGCCGTGCGATCGCGATCCGCGCGGGCGAGGTTCTGCGGAGCGGCGCTCACCAGCAGATCGAGCCCGAGATAGAGGTCCGCCTGCGCCGTGCCGATCCGGCTCCCCACATCCGGCGGCGCGTCGAACAACCGCAAGTGCGAGACGACCGGCCCGCCCTTCTGCGACAGCCCGGTCTGATCGAGGCT
>DASREU010000379.1:0-6911 GCA_035651935.1 Myxococcales bacterium
AGGCGTTCGCGGCGGGGCTGGTGCAGGTCGCGCTGGGTCTGCTCGTGGACTACCTGCTCCCACCACACGTCTGGTGAGGCGCGCTAGGCGGGGTCGATGAAGCGGGCCAGGACCTTCTTCAGGCCGACGCCGGGGCCGAAGCGGACCACCAGCTTGCGGTTGAGGCCCTCGCCGTCGGCGTCTTCCACCGTTCCCACGCCGAAGCTCGGATGCTTCACCCGCGCGCCGGGGGCAAGGCCACCCACGCCCGGGGCGCCCTGCCGCACCACCGGCTTGGAGGCCGGATCGGTGCGCCCCTCGCGCATCCGGTTTCGCGACGCGAGGGGCGACTCCTCGGAGTAGCGCGGGCGCTGATCGAACTCGTCATAGAAGACGTCCTTGCGCGCGCGCTCCTGCATCGGGGAGAAGCGCTCCAGCGCGCCCAGCCCCTCCGCCAGCTCCTTCGGCAGCTCCCGGACGAAGCGCGACGGCGTGTTGAAGCGCAGCTCGCCGAACAGCGAACGGCAGCGGGCGAGCGAGAGGGTCAGCCGCTTGCGCGCGCGGGTCATGCCCACGTAGCAGAGGCGGCGCTCCTCGGCCATCTCCGCCGGGTCTTCAACGCCTTCGGCGATCGGGCCCGACTGGCCGAGCGATCGCGAGGAGGGAAACACCCGCTCCTCCAGCCCGGTCATCCACACCGCGTCGAACTCCAGGCCCTTGGCGGCGTGCAGCGTCATCAGCGAGACCCGGTCGCCGCCGCCCGCGGCATCCGCGTCGCCGACCAGCGCGAGCTGCTCGAGGAAGCCGAGCAGCGGCGTATCCGCGCGGCCGTCCTCGTCGTCCGGCGCGGCGGCCGCGAGCGCCGCGGCAGGATCGGGGCGATCGCCCGGCGGCTCCTCGGTCTGCACCGGACTGCCGAGCGCGCCCGGCGCCGCGCGGACGGCGCGCAGGTACTGGGCCCGCGTCTGGGTGAGCGCGTTCGGCGCCAGCGGCTTCGCTTCGGCTGGCGCCCCGGCCGCGATCGCCGGCGCGGCGGCGAGCGGTGCGTCGAGCTCGCCTGCCCATGCCCGATCGAACTCGCGCGCGGCCCCGACGAGCTCGAGGAGGTTCTCGATCCGGTCCTCGCCTTCCTCGCCTTCGAGGCGCAGGCGATCGGCGTAGCCGGTCTGCTCGATCACGCGCTCGATCGCGTCGGCGGCGCCGGCGTCCCGGGCGACGCCTTCCCGCAGCTTGTCGATCAGCGCCTTGAACGGGACGAGCTTGGCGCGGGCGTTGGCCGGCAGCTCCGGATCCGGCGAGCTCAACGCCTCCCAGAGAGAGACCCCCTGCCTGCCGGCGGACGCGCGCAGGTGCTCGACGGTGGTGTCGCCGATCCCGCGCGGAGGCACGTTGATCACCCGGAGGAGATCTCCGTCGGCCCTCGGGTTCAGGCAGAGGCGCAGGTACGCGGCGACGTCCTTCACCTCCGCGCGATCGTAGAAGGAGCGGCCCCGGACCACGCGATACGGGATGCGCCGGCCCCGGAGCGCGTCTTCCAGCGCGCGCGACTGCGCGTTCGCCCGGTAGAACACCGCCATCTCCGCGTACGACGTCCCGCGCGCGTTCTCGGCGTACAGCTCGGAGGCGACGCGCGCCCCCTCGTCGCGCTCGTCCTCGGCGACGAGCACGCGGACCTTGTCGCCCTCGCCCGCCGCGGTCCAGAGCTTCTTCTCCGCCCTGCGCTCGTTCTTCTCGATGATCGCATGCGCCGCCGCCAGGATCCGCCCGGAGCTGCGGTAGTTCTGCTCCAGCCGCACCACCCTGGTGCCGGGGAAGTGCTTGGGAAAATCGAGGATGTTGTCCACCTCGGCGCCGCGCCAGCGATAGATGGACTGGTCGTCGTCGCCGACAACGCAGAGGTTTCCGTGCACCCCGGCGAGGAGCCGCAGGAGCTGGTACTGCGCCGGGTTCGTGTCCTGGAACTCGTCGACCAGGATGTGCCGGAAGCGGTTCGCGTAGGCTTGCAGGACCTCGTCGTGCTTCTTGAACAGCTCGATCACCCGGACGATCAGGTCGCCGAAGTCCACCGCGTTGGAGGACTGCAGCGCCGCCTGGTACCGCGCGTACACCTTCAGCGCCGTCTTCGCCGGGACGTCGTACTCGGCGATCCGCACGTCGGGCGGCAGGAGCCCGGCGTTCTTCCACCGGTCGATCTTCGCGAGGTGTTGCCGCGCCGTCGCCAGGTCGAACCCGAGATCGCTCGTCGCCCGCTTCGCCTCGGCGAGCTGGTCGGCGTCGTCGTAGATGGCGAAGCTGCGCGTCAGTCCCAGCGCTTCCGCCTCGCGGCGGAGGATGCGCGCCCCCGCGGCGTGAAAGGTCGCGACCCACAGCCGCTGCGCGTCGGGGCCGACGAGCTTCTCGACGCGCTCGCGCAGCTCGCCGGCAGCCTTGTTGGTGAAGGTGACCGCCAGGATCTCCGGAGGGCGCGCCAGCCGCTCGCGGAGAAGATGCGCGATCCGGTGCGTCAGCACCCGCGTCTTCCCCGACCCGGCGCCCGCCAGGATGAGCAGCGGCCCTTCGCCGTGGCGCACGGCTTCGAGCTGCGGGGGATTGAGCACTTTGGCGAAAGGGTCCGACACCGGGAATTGTCATAACCTGCACCCGCCACGCCCGGCGGCGAAAAGAGATCCGGTGGAGACGTTACCATGCGCGGGTGCCGAACATGCCCGCGCAGGTCCGCATCATCCCCCTCGGCGGTCTCGGGGAAGTGGGGATGAACTGCATGGTGGTGGAGTCGGGCGGGGACCGCGTGGTGGTCGACTGCGGATTGATGTTTCCCAACGCCGAGCAGGCGCTCGGGGTGGAGGTGATCGCGCCCGACCTGTCGTATCTGAAGGCGGCGGGCAAGGTGGACGCGGTGCTGCTCACCCACGCGCACGAGGACCACGTCGGGGCCCTCCACTACCTGCTCCGAGAGTTCCCGGACGCGACCGTCTGCGGGACCCGGTTCACGCTGGCGGTGGTGAAGGAGAAGCTCGCCGAGCACGGGATCAGCGCGGACCTGCACGCGGTCGAGCCGCGGACGATGGGGATGGTGGGCAGGCACATCGACTTCGAGCCGCTTCAAGTCCCGCACAGCGTTCCCGATGCGGTCGGGTACGCGCTGCTCACCGAGGCCGGGCTGGTGATCCACACCGGCGACTTCAAGATCGACTGGAGCCCGGTGGACGGGAAGCTGCTCGACGTGCGCCGGTTCGCGGAGCTGGGGGAGACCGGCGTCGCCTGCCTGCTCTCCGACTCGACCAACGCGGAGCGCGAAGGGACCACCCCCAGCGAGCGCGACGTGGGAGAGTCGCTGATGCGCATCTTCGCCGGCCCGCTGGCGAAGGGCCGCATCGTGGTGGCGATGTTCGGGTCGAACATCCACCGGGTGCAGAGCGCGGTGCGGGCGGCGCTGGCGCACAACCGCAAGATCGTCCTCCTCGGCCGCTCCATGCAGACCAACGTGCGGCTGGCGCTGGACCTCGGCTACATCCGCTGCCCGCCGGACGCGTTCGTCGATCCCGAAGCGGCGGGCCACTTCTCCCCGCGCGAGCTGGTGGTCCTCTGCACCGGCGCGCAGGGAGAGCCGCGCAGCGCGCTCGCCCGACTCGCGCTCGGCGAGCACCCCACCGTACAGCTGGAGAAGAACGATCTGGTGATCCTCTCCAGCAGGGTGATCCCGGGCAACGACCGCGCGCTGGGCAACATCATCGATCACCTGGTCCGCCGCGGGTGCCGGGTGCTCTCGGGGACCACCGGCGCAGGCGAGCTGGTGCACACCAGCGGGCACGCCTGCCAGGGCGAGCAGCGGATGATGATCGACCTCGTGCGGCCGCGCAGCTTCGTCCCCATCCACGGCGAGTACCGGATGCTGGCGGCGCACGCGCGCACGGCGGAGGCCGCGGGCGTCAATCCGCTCGCCTGCGTGATCGCCGAGGACGGCGACGCGGTGGAGCTGCGCAAGGACGAGATCGTCGCGGTGGTCCCGAATGCGGTCTCCGCCGGACGCCTCTATCTCGATGCGCGCGGAGCGTTCGCCGACGTCGGCGAGATCGCGCTCCGCGACCGCCAGCTCCTGGCGGAGACGGGGATGCTGGTCTGCCTCTGCGTGCTCGACCACAAGAGCGGAGAGGTGGTGCGAGGCCCGGAGCTCCTCGGCAAGGGGGTGGCGGGCCTCGACGAGCCGCGGCTCCAGCACGCGCGGCAGGCGGCGCTCGACGCGCTGGCGGAGCTGGGACCTTTGCAGCGCACCGACCACGGGATGGTAGAAGAGGCCCTCCGCCGGGCCGTGCGTTCCGCCTGGAAGAAGGGCCTCGAGAAGCGGCCGATGGTGCTCCCGGTCGTCCTGGAGATGTGACATGCCGAGCTTCGACATCGTCAGCAAGGTGAACGAGCAGGAAGTCGACAACGCCTTCCAGCAGGCGAAGAAGGAGATCGATCAGCGCTACGACTTCAAGGGAACCGACACCGCGCTGGAGAAGGTGAGCGCGCCCGAGAAGGGCCTGAAGATCCGCAGCAGCACGGAGCAGCGGCTGGAAGCGGCCCGGACCGTGCTGGTGGAGAAGATGGCGAAGCGGGGAGTGCCGCTGCGCGGGCTCAAGTACGGCAACGTCGAGCAGAGCGGCAAGACCGTCTCGCAGGTGCTCAGCTTCGTGCAGGGCATCGAGACCGAGAAGGCGAAGTCGATCGTGAAGATGATCAAGGACGGCAAGCTCAAGGTGCAGGGCTCGATCCAGGGCGACGCGGTGCGCGTGTCCGGAAAGAACCGGGACGATCTGCAGGCCGTGATCCAGATGGTGCGGGCGAAGCAGGACGAGCTGAAGGTGGATCTGATGTTCGAGAACTTCAGGGACTGACCCGGACGCGCTTCGACGGGACTTGCCGGCTCGCCCGCCAAGGTGTAAAGCCGCGCCATTTTCACGGGGGTTCCTGATGAAAACGAGCGTCTTTTGCGGTTTCGCTTTCGCAGCGGTGGTCGCCTTTGCGGTGTCGGCACACGAGGGGCACGAGAAGGCGAAAGCGGTGAAGGCGAAGGCCGAGACCATCTCGGCGTCCGAGATCAAGTGGGGCCCGGTGCCTCCCGCGCTGCCGCCCGGCGCGCAGATCGCCGTGCTGCACGGCGATCCGTTCAAGAAGCAGGTCTTCGCGCTGCGCCTGAAGATGCCCGACGGCTACAAGATCGGCACGCACTGGCACACGCAGGACGAGCAGCTCACCATCCTCAGCGGCACGTTCATGCTCGCCATGGGCGATTCCGGAGCCGAACCGCACGCGCTCGAGGCGGGCGCGTACCACTTCCTCCCCGGCAAGATGCGGCACTCGGCGAGCGCCAAGGGCGAGGTGGTCCTCGAGATGCACGGGATGGGCCCCTTCGACATCCACTACGTCAATCCCGCCGACGACCCGTCGAAGGGCGCGGCCGCCGCGAAGTAGCCGCCCTTCCGCGCGCGGCAGGTGGATGCGCAGCATCCCGGCATGCGCATCCACCACCTGGGTTGCGGCACCCTCTGCCCGGTCGGCGGCCGGCTGATGTCCGAGCGCAGGTGCAGGCCCCTGCGCGGCGCTCTCGCCTGCCATTGCCTCCTGATCGAGACCGGCCAGGGACTGGTCCTGGTCGACACCGGCCTGGGGCTGCTGGACATCGGCAATCGCCGGCTGGAACCGTTCTTCCGCTTCCAGTGCAAGCCGCTCGTGACCTCGGAGCAGACGGCGGTGCGCCAGGTGCAGCGGCTCGGATACTCGCCCTCGGACGTGCGGCACATCGTGCTCACGCACCTCGACTTCGATCACGCCGGCGGCCTCGACGACTTCCCGCATGCGCAGGTGCACCTGCACGTCGACGAAGCGGAGGCGGCGAGCGCGCGCAAGGGCCTGATCGCGCGGGGCCGCTACCGGCCCGAGCAGTGGGGGACCTTCAACCGCTGGAGCTTCTACCGCGAGGGTGGAGAGCCGTGGTTCGGGTTCTCGTCCGTGCGCAACGTGGCGGTCCCGGAGATCCTCCTCATTCCGCTCGTCGGCCACACCTGGGGGCATTGCGGCGTCGCCGTCGCGGAGCCGAACGGAGGCTGGCTGTTGCACGCCGGCGACGCCTTCTTCGATCGCCGGGAGCTCGATCCCCGCCGGCCGCGCTGCAAGCCCGGTCTGCGCTATTACCAGCTGCAGATGGAGGTCGACCGCGAGCAGCGCCTCTGGAACCAGCGCCGGCTCCGCGAGCTCGTGCGCAAGCACGGCGACGACGTGCGGGTGATCTGCGCCCACGATCCGGTGCAGTTCGAGCAGTGGGCGCAACGCTCCCCGGAAGAGCCGGCAGTCGCCGCGCCGAGCGGAAGCGAAGGCCTGTCGCCGCCAGCCTGACCTCCGGGCTGTTTTCGCCCGCCCGGTCTGTTATACGGGGCCCCCTTCCGGACCCCGATGGACAAGCCGAGCCTCTCCGAACGACCGTCGCTGTACCTGCTCTCGCTGGGCTGCCCGAAAAACCGGGTGGACAGCGAGGTGATGCTCGGCAGCCTGCTCGACGAAGGGTACCGCCTGGTCGACGAGGCGAAGGAGGCGGAGGTGATCCTGATCAACTCCTGCGCCTTCATCGGAGAGGCGAAGCAGGAGTCCATCGACGCCATCCTCGAGCACGCCGAGCTGAAGGAGACCGGCCGCTGCAAGGCCCTGGTGGTCGCGGGGTGCCTGACGCAGCGCTACGCGGACGTGCTGCAGCAGGAGATGCCCGAGGTCGATTACTTCGTGGGCACCAGCGCGTATCCGCAGATCGCGCGCATCCTCAAGGGCGAGCGCGACCGGGCGGTGATCCCCGATCCCGACTACATCGCCGACAGCCGCACGCCGCGGCGCAACTCGATGCCGAAGTGGACGGCGTACGTGAAGATCAGCGAGGGCTGCGACAACAAGTGCACCTTCTG
>DASREU010000380.1:0-4986 GCA_035651935.1 Myxococcales bacterium
TGGGTACTTGTGGCGTGCGCGGGTCCTTGGCGGAGAGCGGCCTCCCCTGCGGCCGCTCGCGCGCGTAGTCGAGCGCGTGCAGGTAGCTCGTGTAGCCGATCATCACCGCGCCCAGCCCCACGCCGATGCGCGCGCCGTTCATCATGTGGAACATGTACGCGAGGCCCTGGTTGGGCTGCCCGATCAGCTCGCCGCGACACTCGCCCCGTTCGCCGAAGCTGAGCTGGGTGGAGACGGTGCCGCGATACCCCATCTTGTGGAAGAGGCCCGCGAGCGCGACGTCGTTGGGGGGCCCGAGGCTTCCGTCGGCGTTCACCCGGTACTTGGGGACCGCGAAGAGCGAGATCCCCTTCACGCCGGGAGGGGAGCCCGGGATCTTCGCCAGCACCAGGTGGACGATGTTTTCCGCCAGGTCGTGATCGCCGGCGGAGATGAAGATCTTCGTCCCGGTGATCGAGTAGCTGCCGTCGGGGTTCGGCGTGGCGGTGGTGAGGATGTCGCTCAGCGAAGACCCGGCCTGCGGTTCGGTCAGGGCCATGGTCCCGAAGAACCGGCCGGAGAGGAGGTGCTTGAGGTACCGCTCCTTCTGCTCGGGCGAGGCGAACGCGGCCAGCAGCGCGGCGTTCCCGTGGGTGAGCATCACGTACGCCGTGGTGCCCACGTTGGCGGCAGCGAAGATCGCCTCGCACGCGCCGCGCACGGTGACCGGAAGCTGCATGCCCCCCTTCTCGAAATCCTCTCCGGCGGAGAGGAACCCGGCCGCGACGTACGCGTCGAGCGCCTCTTTCACTTCCGGGATCAGGTGGACGCGCCCGTCCTTGAACACCGGCTCGTGCTCGTCCGCCTTGCGGTTGTGCGGGGCGAACTTCTCTTCGGCGATGGCGAGCGCGGTATCGATCGCGGCCAGCATCGTCTCGCGCGAGTGCTGCGCGAACCGCGGCCGCTTCAGCAGCGACTCGACGTCCAGCGCCTCGAAGAGCTGGAACTCGAGGTCGCGACGGCTGACGATCCGGGAACCCATGGTGCCTCCGCTAGAAGGTGACGACCCCGCGCGCGTTCGCCCCGCTGGACATGTCGGCGAATGCCTCGTTCACCGCGGAGAGAGGGTAGGTGCGCGTCACCAGCTCGTCGAGCTTGAGCTTCCCCCGCCGGTAGAGCGCGAGCAGCCGCGGCACCTCCACGTGCACGTTCGCGCTGCCGTACCAGCAGCCGAGCAGCCGCTTCTCCAGCATGGGGAGCATCAAGGCATTGATCGACACCGACTCCTTCATGCTGCCGATGCCGATGGCGACGCAGGTGCCCGCCTTGCGCACGGACGCCCAGGCCTGCTCCACCGTCTTCGTCCGTCCGATCGCCTCGAACCCGTAGTCCGCCCCCCGGCCTTCGGTGAGGGCGCGCACCGCTTCCACGGCGTCGGTCTTCGTCGCGTCGATGACGTCGGTGGCGCCGAACCGCCGGGCCAGCTCGAGCTTCGCCGGCTGGGCGTCGACGGCGATGATCCGCTCGGCGCCCGCGATCGCTGCGCCCTGGATGGCGTTGAGCCCGACCCCGCCCGCGCCGAACACCACCACGCTGCTGCCCGGCGTGACCTGGGCGGTGTTGAAGACCGCGCCGACGCCGGTGAGCACCGCACACCCGAGGAGCGCGCACTTCTCCAGCGGCGCGTCGGCCGGCAGCTTGACCGCCGCGCTCGCCGGCACCACCACCTCTTCCGCCAGCGCGCCGACCGCGGAGAAGACCCAGAGATCGTCCTTGCCCTGGTGCACCCGGGTCGACCCGTCCGGCATGCGGTTGGTCTTGTTGATCCGCTCGCCGAGCTCGCAGAGCTGCGGCTTTCCGATGCGGCAATAGAAGCAGGTCGAGCACGACATCACCCAGGCGAGCACCACCTTGTCGCCGGGAGCGACGTGCGTCACCCCTTCGCCGACGTCCTCGACGATCCCGGCGCCCTCGTGGCCGAGCACGCACGGCAGCTTGCTCCGGAGGATGCCGCGGATCACCGAGAGGTCGGAATGGCAGACGCCGCAGGCCGCGATCCGGACCCGCACTTCGTTGCGCCGGGGGCCGTCGAGGGTCACCTCCTCGACGCGCACCGGCTTGTCGAACTCGTGGCAGATGGCAGCCTTCAATGTTCAGTCCTCCGGACCCTGGGGACACGAATCGCGGCTCCGCCGCTCATCATGTCCCCGTCTCGTCGGGACACGGATCGCGGCCCGCCGCTCATCATGTCCCCGTCTCGTCGGGCGTCTTACACCTCCAGCCATTCCTTGCGAACGGATTCGTTGTCGCGGAGCTCGTCCGGGGTGCCCTCGAAGACCATCCGCCCATGCCCCATCACGTAGAGGCGCTGCGAGATCTGCAGCGAGATCGTGAGCTTCTGTTCGACCAGCAGGACGGAGATCGCGCGCTTCTTCATCTCCGAAAGAAATGCGCTCACCTGCGCGATCGCCTTCGGCGCGAGGCCCTCGGTGGGCTCGTCGATCATCAGCAGATCGGGATCGCCCATCAAGGTCCGGCAGAGGGTCAGCATCTGCTGCTCGCCGCCCGAGAGCACGCCTCCGGGGACGTCGGCCCTCGCCTTCAGGTGGGGGAAGAGCGCGAACACGTCTTCCATCTTCCAGCGCCGGCTCTCCTTGCGGCCCTTCACCCCCAGCGCGAGGTTCTGCCGGACGGTGAGATCGGGGAAGATCGCGCGGTCTTCCGGCACGTACCCAAGCCCGCGGCGGGCGACTTCGTGCGCCTTGAGCCCGAGGATCTCCTGGTTGCGGAAGCGGACCGAGCCGCGCGCCGAGACGAGGCCCATGATCGCCTTGATGCTGGTCGAGCGCCCCACGCCGTTGCGCCCGAGCAGGGCCACGATCTCCCCGGGCTCGACCCGGAAGCTCACGCCGTGGAGGACGTGGCTCTTGCCGTACCAGGCGTGCAGATCGTTCACCTCAAGCATCGGCGAATTCCGTCCCCAGGTACGCTTCGCGCACGGCCGGCGTCTGGCGGATTTCCGCCGGCGTCCCGGTGGCGATGATCTGGCCGTACACCAGCACTGAGATGCGGTCCGCCAGGCCGAAGACGACGCTCATGTCGTGCTCGACCATCACCAGCGTCTTCCCTTCGGTGACCCGGCGGACGAGCGCCACCGCGTCCTGCGTCTCGGAATGGCTCATCCCGGCGGTCGGCTCGTCGAGCAGGATGACCTCGGCGCCGGAGGCGATGGTGATGCCGATCTCCAGCGCGCGCTGTTCGGCGTACGAGAGCACGGAGGCGGGCGTGGCGCGCCGGCGGGAGAGGCCGATGGCTTCGATGATCCGGTCCGCGCGATCGGACGCGTCGCGCAGCCGGCTCAGCCGGTGCCAGAAGGAGTAGCGGTACCCGAGCGACCAGAGGACCGCGCAGCGCACGTTGTCGAAGACGGAGAGGTTGTGGAAGATGTTGCTGATCTGGAAGCTGCGGCTCAGTCCGCGGCGCTGGATTTGGAAGGGGCGGAGCCCGGTGACGTCCTCGCCCTTCAGCTCGATCGATCCGGAGGTCACCGGAAACCGCGCGCTGATCAGGTTGAAGAGCGTCGACTTGCCCGCGCCGTTCGGACCGATGATCGCGTGCCGCTCGCGCTCGTGCACGACCAGGTCGACGCCGCGGATGATCTCGGTCCGCCCGAAGCTCTTGCGGACGTTCGCCAGGCGGAGCGCAGCGGCCGTCATGCCTGCCTCTGCAGCAGGGAGGTGACCACGGTCTCGCCGCGGCTCGCCATCCGGCGGGCGACGAGGCGGAGCAGGAATCCGCCCACGACGACGGCGATCACCGGCGGCGCCCACCCGAGAGGCCGGGCCGCGTTCAGGGTGACCCCGAAGACGTGCAGCGGCGCGTTGCCCGGCTCGGAAGAATTTGCGAGGACGTACGCCATCTCCACCAGGGTGACGATACCCAGGCAGCAGAGCGCGAACGGCACCAGCCCGAGCAGGTACTGCTGCAGGACGCGTCCGAGCTGCCCCGCATCGTACAGGCGCTTGTGCTCGGCGACGATCCCGGCGATGCCGCCGGGAGCGTAGAGCACGAGCACGGTGAAGAGGATGCCGAAGTAGAACGGCCACGCCTCGGTGACCGAGGCGACGACGATCTGCAGGACCGTGATCAGCGCGGCCCCGACGATCGGTCCGGCGAAGTGTCCGATCCCACCCACGAACGCCATCATGATCACGATCCCGGAGGTGGAGGCGCTCAGCGTCTCGGCAGTGACGATCTCGTAGTTCAGCGCGGTGAGGCCGCCGGCGACGCCGGCGAAGAAGCCGGCGAGCACCACCATCAGATAGCGCACCCATTGCGGGTCGTATCCGACGAACTCTGCGCGCTCGGGGTTGTCGCGCACCGCATTCGCCATCCGCCCCAGCGGCGTGTCGGTGAGCGCGAACATGCCGAGGATGCAGAGGAAGGCCCAGCCGGCGATCAGGTAGTACATCTGCAGTTGCGAGCCGTAGGTGATCCCGAACCAGCCCGGCGAGGTCATCCGGTTGCTGGAGAGCCCGGCCTCCCCGCCGAAGAGGCCGGGGAACATCAGCGAGCTGGCCGCCACCATCTCGCCGATGCCGAGGGAGATCATGGCGAAGGTGGTGCCCGCCCGTCGCGTGGTCACGTAGCCCAGGGCGATGCCGAAGAGCAGCCCCGCGGCGCCGCCCGCGAGCGGCAGCAGCGTCACCGGGAACGAGAAGGAATGCTCGTGCATCGCCCGCAGGAAGTGGATGGTCGCGAACGCTCCCAGGCCGAAGTAGACGGCGTGCCCGAAGGAGAGCAAGCCGGTCTGCCCCAGCAGCATGTTGAAGGAGAGCGCGAAGACGGTGCTGATGCCGATCTGGCAGAGCAGCGAGAGCCAGTATCCCTTCGGCGAGAGGAGCGGAGCGATCACGATCACCGCCAGATACGCGGCGAGGACGAGGAGCCGGCTCCGGGAAAAGAGCGTCTTCATGTCTCCCGCGCCCCCATCAGGCCCCGGGGCCG
>DASREU010000381.1:0-11508 GCA_035651935.1 Myxococcales bacterium
TCGGCAGGTTGCTGTCCGCGAGCGGAGTCCGGAGCAAGGCGGCGAGATCGCCTTCGTGCGCGTTCACGGCGCGGAGCCAGAACCAGGTGAGCGTCTCGTTGTATTTGACGTGCGCGCCGACGCGCTGGACGTACTTGCGGAGGACGTCGCGCGCCCGCTCGGGCTCGCCGCGGAAGATCAGGGCCAGGCGCAGGTGCGCGGCGTGATCCATCAGCGCGCCGGGCAGGGCGCCGGACTCGAGCGCGGCGATGAAGGCGGCGTCGTTCATCCGCACAGTTTACACTGCCCGCCGTGCGATCGCTCGCGCCACGCGAACACGGCGCATATGGCCAGCTCGGATTTCCGCTGCTCACGGCGCTCTGCGTGGCCGCGCCGCGCCCGGCCGGACTGCTGTTCGCCGCCTCGGCGATCATCCTCTTCCTCGCGCACGAGCCGGCGCTGGTGGCGTTCGGAAGGCGCGGGCAGCGTGTGCGCGAAGAGGAGGGCGGGCGGGCGCTGCGGATCTTCCTCGCGCTAATCGCCGCGGGGACCGCAGCCGGCGTCGCCGCGCTCTGGATCTCTCCCGGTCCGGCGCTCCTCGGGGCCGCGATCGCCGCCGCGCTCGCGGCGCTGCTCGTCGCGGCGGTCGCTTTCGGGATCGAGAAGACTCTCGCCGGCGAGCTGATCGCCGCCGCGGCGATGAGCTCGGCGGCATTGCCGGTGGCCGCGGCCGATGGGCTGCACTGGAGTCAGGCGCTCTCCATCTGGGGCGCATGGCTGTTCGGCTTCGCCGCCGCCGTCTTTCCGGTGCGCGCGGTGATCGTCGAGCACAGGACGCGCGCTCCGGCGGCCGGGGTCCGCCTCACCGGAACCCTGCTGGCGATCGGCTTAGCCGCGGCGCTCGCCGCCGTCGGCGGGTTGCCGGCTCGCCTGGTCCTCGCGGCGGCGCCGCTGTTCGCCGCCTCGATCTGGATCGCGCTCCGGCCGCCCTCGATGAAGGCGATGACCCGCGCCGGCTGGACGCTGATGGGCGCGGGCGCGCTCACGACGATCCTGATGGTCGCGGCAGTGCGCTAGAGTCCGCCCGTGCGATTGCTGCAGCTCGAGAACGAATCCGATTCGCTGCAGGCCTGCGCCGCGATCGGCCGCTCCGCCCCCGATGCGAATCTGCGCGGGTGGAGCGCGCTGGTCCCCGCCGGCGCGCTGGCCGAAGGGCTGCGGCAATCGGGGCTCCTGGTCCTGGAGGGCAGCCGCGGCGCGCTCGCGCTGGGGAGCGTGGCGCAGATCTGGCTGGCAGCGCGCAGCCTCGCGGACGCTTTCGAGCGGGAGCCGCTCCGCGCCGCGGCTTCCGAGCTCTCGCACCGGGCGGCTGCCGTCGAAACTCCTCCGCCGGGCAGCGCCTGGGAGCTGCCGCGCTCGCGCCTGCCGGAGAAGCGCACGCTGGTGATGGGGATCGTCAACGCCACTCCGGACTCGTTCTCCGACGGCGGCGCATACGATCCGCTGGCGCGCGCGCTCCAGCTCGCGGAGGAAGGCGCCGACATCCTCGACGTGGGCGGCGAGTCGACGCGCCCGGGCGCGGCTGCGGTCGATGCCGGCGAGGAGCGGCGTCGCACCGAGCCGGTGATCCGCGAGCTGGCGAAGCGCACGCGGATTCCGCTCAGCATCGACACCCGCAACGCGGCGGTCGCAGCGGCCGCGATCGACGCGGGCGCGGAGATCGTCAACGACGTCTCCGGCCTGGCGCACGATCCGGCGATGGGACGCGCCGCGGCCGGCGCCGCGCTCTGCCTGATGCACATGCGCGGCACCCCGGCGGACATGCAGTCGCGAGCCATCTACGGCGACCTGCTGGGCGAGGTGCAGGAGGAGCTCGCCCAGGCCCTGCAACGCGCCCGGGCGGCAGGGATCGGCGAGGAGAGGATCGCGCTCGATCCGGGGCTCGGCTTCGCCAAGACGGGCGAGCACAATCTCGTCCTGCTCCGCCGGCTTCGCGAGATCGCCCAGCTCGGCCGCCCGGTGCTGGCCGGCGCCTCGCGCAAGGCGTTTCTCGGAGCCAGAACCGGCAAACGGGCGCCCGATCGCCTTTTCGGCAGCATCGCCGCGGCGGTCATTGCCGCTACGAATGGCGCGGCGGTGGTGCGTGTCCACGATGTCGCCGCCACCCGCGAGGCGCTGGCCGTCGCGGACGCCGTCCGTGCGTCCGGTGCCTGACAGTCGGCAGGCCGCTTGCCGCCCCGGCGACAAAGCATCAACATTTGCGTCTCACCCCAGGAGCCTTCAACATGGCAGTCCGCTTGGCAGAGAAACCCGTAGAGCCAGCTCGCAAGCTGTTCGGAACCGACGGGATCCGCGGCGTCGCGAACGTCTATCCGATGACCGGCGAGCTGATGCTCCAGCTCGGGCGGGCGGTGGCCTACCTGATCAAGCGCGGCAACCACCGGCACCGGGTGGTGATCGGCAAGGACACCCGGATCTCCGGCTACATGCTGGAGACGGCGCTCGCGTCCGGTCTCTGCAGCATGGGAGTGGACGTCCTGCTCTGCGGGCCGCTGCCCACGCCGGCGATCTCCAACCTCACGCTCTCCATGCGCGCCGATGCCGGCGCGGTGATCAGCGCCTCGCACAATCCCTACCAGGACAACGGGATCAAGTTCTTCAGCGCCGACGGGTTCAAGCTGCCCGACGAGGTGGAGTCGGAGATCGAGGACCTGATCGCGAACGACAAGCTGAACCACCTGCGGCCCACCGCCACCAGCATCGGCAAGGCGTACCGGATCGACGACGCCGCCGGCCGGTACATCGTGTACGCGAAGAGCACGTTCCCGCGGCACCTCACCCTCGAAGGCCTCACCCTGGTGGTGGACTGCGGCCACGGCGCGGCCTACCGCGTGGCGCCGGCGGTGCTCGAGGAGCTGGGCGCGAAGGTGATCGTGATCGGCAACCAGCCCGACGGCAAGAACATCAACCGCGGCTTCGGCGCCCTGCACCCGGAGACGATGTGCAAGGCGGTGAAGAAGACGGGCGCGAATCTCGGGATCGCGCTCGATGGCGACGCGGACCGCCTGATCGTCTGCGACGAGCACGGCGAGGTGGTCGACGGCGACGCGGTGATGGCGATGTGCGGGCTGGAGCTGATCCGGCGCAAGGCGCTCCCGAAGAAGACGCTGGTCGCCACCGTGATGAGCAACATGGGCCTCGACCAGTGCATGGCGAAGGCGGGCGGCCGGGTGGTGCGCACGCGGGTCGGGGACCGCTACGTGCTCGAGGAGCTGCGGCGCGGCGGGTACAGCTTCGGCGGCGAGCAGAGCGGCCACCTGATCTTCCTCGACAACGCCACCACCGGCGACGGCACCGTCGCGGCGCTGGCCGTGCTGGCGGTGCTGGTGGAGAGCGGCAAGCCGCTCTCCGAGCTGGCGAAGTGCATGGAAGTGTTTCCGCAGGCGCAGCTCGGGCTCCCGGTGAAGAGCAAGCCCGAGCTGGGGTCGATCCCCGGCGTGATGCGCGCCATCCGCGACGCGGAAAAGAAGCTCGGCGACAACGGACGCGTCCTCGTCCGGTACAGCGGGACGGAGCCGAAGGTCCGCGTGCTGGTCGAGGGTCCGGACCAGAAGGAGATCGACGCCTACGCCGCGGCGATCGCCTCGGAGCTGAAGAAAGCGATCGGGGCGTAGCCGCCCTTGCCGGCCCTGCTGGATCCGCGGCGGCGGAAACAGCCTTTTGCGGCCCGATGCAATACACTGCGCGTCGGAGGAGCTCCCGATGCGGCTGGGCGTCAACATCGACCACGTCGCCACGCTGCGGCAGGCGAGAAAGGGCCGGTATCCCGATCCGGTGACCGCCGCCGCGCTCGCGGAGCTGGGCGGGGCCGATCAGATCACGCTGCACGTGCGCGAGGATCGCCGCCACGTCAACGACCGCGACCTGGAGCTGCTGCGGAAGACGGTGAACGGCAGGCTGAACCTGGAGATGGCCGCGGTCCAGCCGATGTTGACGCTCGCGCTCCTCCACCGCCCCGATACCTGCACGCTGGTGCCCGAACGCCGCGAGGAGCTGACCACGGAGGGCGGTCTCGACGTGGTCGCAGGCCGCGAGGAGATCCGCCGCGTCGTCCGCTCGCTGGGCGACGCGTCCGTCGAGGTCTCGCTCTTCGTCGATCCCGATCTGGAGCAGATCAAGGCCAGCCACCGCACCGACGCGCAGGCCGTCGAGCTGCACACCGGCCGGTACTGCGAGGCGCGCGGCGAGCGCGACCGCGCGCGGGAGCTCTCCCGGATCATCGAGGCGGCGAAGGCCGCGGCCAAGCTGGGGCTGCGGGTGGCGGCAGGGCACGGTCTCGACTACTGGAACGTGAAGCCGGTGGCGGAGATCGCCGAGATCACCGAGCTGAACATCGGGTACGCGATCGTCTGCCGCGCGCTCCTCACCGGAATGGAGCGCGCCGTGCGCGACATGAAGGACCTGATCGGATGAGGCTGCTCACCGCGGCCGAGCAGCGCGAGCTGGATCGGCTCGCGGCCTCCGAGGCGGAGCTGCCTACCCGGGTGCTGATGGAGAGCGCCGGCGCGGCTGTGGCGCGCGCCGCGCTGGAGCTGCGCCCGCGCAAGGTGGTGGCGTTCTGCGGACCGGGGAACAACGGCGGCGACGGCGCGGTGGCGGCCCGGCTGCTGCGCGAGTCGGTGCGCGAAGTGTACGTCTGGTTCACCCGGCCTCCTTCGACGCTGAAGGGCGACGCGGCGCTGGCGGCGAAAGCCTGGCTGGGCGCCGGCGGAGAAGAGGCGAAGAAGACGCTGCGCGGCGGACAAGGCGTGGTGCTGATCGACGCCGTCTTCGGCAGCGGCCTCTCCCGTGCCCCCGAAGGACCCGAGGCAGAGGCGATCCGGACGATGAACGCGGCGCGGGAGCGCGGCGCGCAGGTGATCGCCGTCGACGTCCCCAGCGGCGTCGAGTCCGACACCGGCCACGTCTATCCCGTCCACCTGGTCGCGGACTTGACGGTGACATTTCACGCGCCGAAGCGCGGCCTGTACCTGCACCCCGGCGCGGGCTGCGCCGGTCGCATCGCGGTGGCCCCGATCGGGATCCCGCGCCGCCTGGAGGAGAGCCTTCCCGGCCCCGCGTGCGAGCTGATCGAAGAGGAGTGGGCGCTTTCGCAGATCCCAGAGCGCCCGCGCAACGCGCACAAGAACGACTTCGGGCACGTGCTGGCCGTCGCGGGCTCGGCGGGGAAGAGCGGCGCGGCGGCGATGGTGTGCGAGGCGGCGTTGCGCGCGGGCGCGGGGCTGGTGACGCTCGCGGCACGCCCGGAGGTGGGGGCGGCGCTGCAGACGTTGCCGGAAGCGATGTTCGTCGCCCTGCCCGGCGAGGGTCCCCTCGGGCTCGGCGACCTTCCGGCGCTGCGCGAGGCGCTCAAGGGCAAGACGGCGCTCGCGGCGGGGCCGGGGATCGCGCGCGGACCGGAGACGGGGCCGCTGATCGCCGAGCTGGTCGCGGCCGCCGAGGTCTCGGTGCTGGACGCCGACGCCTTGAACGCGCTCGCCGAACACCGCGACCAGATCGCGGGATGGCTGCGCAAGGCGCCCGCTCCGCCGATCCTCACTCCGCATCCCGGCGAGTTCGGGCGCCTCACCGGCGAGGAGACCGAACGCGTCCTCTCCGATCGGATCGAGGCCGCGGTGCGCGCCGCGCAGCGGTTCGGCGCCTGCGTGGTGCTGAAGGGCGCCCACACGGTGGTGGCGGAGCCGGAGGGCCGCAGCGCCATCTGCGCCCAGGGCAATCCTGGAATGGCGACCGCCGGTTCCGGAGACGTCCTCACCGGGATCGCGGCGGCGGTCCTCGCGCGCCGCTCGGCTCCGGGGGGCACCGCCGACCGCGCGCGCCTGGCCGTCTTCCTCCACGCGATGGCGGGCGATCTGGCCGCCGCCGAGATCGGCGAGACGCCGCTGATCGCCACCGACATCGTGCGTACCGGCCTGCCGCGCCTGTTCCGGCGCTGGGGGCGATGACGGGCGCGCAGCGCATCCGCGAGCTCGTGCTGAAGACGCCGGCCGCGACGCGCGCACTCGGGCGCCGGCTGGGGGCGGCGCTGCGACCCGGAGATTTCGTCGCCCTGACCGGCGAGCTGGGCGCGGGGAAGACCTTGCTGGCGAAAGCGATCGCGGAGGGCGCGAACGCGGAGCGGGCCACCTCGCCGACGTTCGCGCTGGTCAATCTCTATCGGGGCCCGGTTCCGCTGCAGCACATCGATCTCTACCGGATCTCCAGCCCAGCCGAGCTGTTCGCCCTCGGGCTCGACGATCTGCTCGCGGAGCCCGCGGCCACGATCTGCGAGTGGGCCGACAGGGCGAAGGATGCGCTGCCGCGCGATCGGCTGGAGATCGCCCTCGAGCACGCCGGCGCGCGCGCGCGGAAGGCGCGGCTGCAGGCGACCGGCGCGCGCGGCGAGACCCTGCTCGCGGCGGCGCACCCGGGCTGAGCTGGCCTGCCTCCAGTGCCGCGGAAGCACTGGAGAGAGCACGAGCGCCACGACCGGGAGGATCGAGCCGGAAGCGCCAGCTCACTGCGGCAGCAGGGAAGTCACCGTCAGCCGGAGCTGCGGGTCCACCGCGACCAGCGCCTCTTCCTGCAGCAGCCGCCAGGCGCGGCGGCCGCCGGGAGGAGGGTCGCCGGGATCCTCGCTGGCGACCGCGACGTACTCGCAGCGGCCTTTCTCGTCCGGCGGCGGCGAGGAGATGAAGAGCGTCCGTCCCCTCCGGCAGGCGAGGAGCAGACGCCCGTCGGTCGCGAGGAACGTCGTGCTCGCCTTCTTGTCGCCGTGCTCCGCGACCTCGCGCACCAGGGCGACGGTCTCCGCCAGCGCCGCTGCGGCCGAGCCGATGTCGGCCCTGGCGAGGCCGCAATGCCGGCGCAGCCGGGAGAGGAAGAGCAGGAAGCAGCGCTCGCTGTCGGTCTCGCCGCGCAGCTCCGCGCGCAGGGACGGGTCGATCAGCGCTTCCAGCGGCCCGCGGACGCGCTCCCAGTCGGGCAGCGTCCCGTTGTGGGCGAACAGCCAGGCTCCGCGCTGGAACGGATGTGTGTTCTCCGCCGACACGCGCCCGATGCTCGCCTTGCGGACATGAGCCAGCACCGTCTGCGCCGTGACGAAGTGCGAGAGCTTTTCGAAATCTGCGTCGCCGTGGGCGGGAGTGAGACTCCGGACTACACGCGGGACGTCCTTCTCGTACCAGCCGACACCCCAACCATCGGGATGCTCGCGGCTTTGCACCCGAAGCGCGTTTGCGCCATGAAACAGCTCGTGCGTCACGGCACCGGCATCGAGCGAGCGGGACCCGAAGAGGCGGCACATCGCGCTCTCCAGTGTAAGCCAGAAGCGAACCTGCTGTAATATTGTTTGCTCGCTGGTTTCCGGACCCTGGGGAGGGTGAGCTTCGATGTGGGCAGCGCTGGGCATGGCCATGCTCGCCACCGCGGCGCCGGCGCAACCGCCGGTGGTCGCGCTCATGCCGCTGCGCCCGCTGGGCGCGCCCGCCGACGTGGTCCACGCGCTCGAGGTGACGCTGCGCAACGAGCTGGGCCAGCTGCAGGAAGCGAAGCTGGCGAAGGAAGCCGACGTGGCGGAGGCGCTCAAGCGCGAGCCGGACTGCGAGGCGAAGGTCCCGTGCGCCGCGGCCGCCGCCCTGCACGCCGGCGCCCGCCAGGTGATCATCGGCACCACCAGCCAACTCGGCGATTCGTTCATGGTCGATCTCAAGCTGCTCGACGCGAAGACCGGACAGGAGCTTCGCCGCGCCACGCATCCGGTCAGCGGCTCGCAGGACGCGCTGATCGAGATGGTGCGGGAGACCGCCGTCCAGCTCCTCGCGCCGGCGCGATTCGTCGGCGCGCTTCGAGTCGACGTCCCGGGCGCCGCCGGCGCGCTGCTGTTCGTCGACGGGAAGGCGGCCGGCACGCTGCCGCTGGCGGAGCCGCTCGACGGGCTGGCCCCGGGGCAGCACGTGGTCCGGGTGAAGGACAAGGCGCGCGAGACCAGCACGTTCGTGGAGGTCCGGTTCGGCCGGACCACCGATGCGCGCGTCGATCTCGGCGCCGCGGTCGTCGCCGTTCCCGCGGCGGCGCTGCCCGTGATCGCCGCGGTCGGCCCGCGCAAGCCCGCCTGGGTCCGCCCGGCGGCGATCGGCGCCATCGGCGCGGCGGTGGCGAGCGCGGTGATCGGCGCCGCCTTCCACGCGCGCGCATATTCCACGGCGGGCGACCTGAATACGCTCGCGGCGGCGAACCAGCTGCACAAGCCGGATCTGCAGAGCTATGCCGATCTGGAGCGCGACACGAATCTGGCGCGCGGCTTCTACATCGCGGCGGCGGTCCTGGCGGCGACGGGCGGCGGCCTGCTTTGGTGGGACCTGCACACCGATTCCGTCGGCGTCCAGACCCACTTCTGAGCCCGCGACAGGAAATCCTGCCAGCCCGCGATTCCGTGCTAGCGTCAGTGTCGTCCTTTTCCCCAGGGGGAATGGCCTTGTCCCGCTGCGCCCTGCTCTGCGTCGTCACGCTCGCTTTCGCCGCCTGTCACCGGAGCAGCGGACCGGACGAGAACTATCAACAGGCCGCGGCGAACTACCAGCAGCTCTACGCCACCGAGCTCGACGACGCGTACGGCGATCCGAGGATGGACGAGGTCGTCGCGCTCCTGCGCAAGGTCAATTCGCGCTCCGACGACGCGGCGGCGGCGCAGACCCTGCTCGGCACGATCGAGCGCGGGCGCCAGGCGCTGGCGAAGGAGCGCGCGGATCGGGAGAAGATGGCGGCCGCGGCGGCGCAGAGCGCGGCGCCCCTGGTGAACATCGACCCCTCGCGATTCGCGGCGGCGGAGGAGCCGGACGCAGGGCAGGCGCAGGACCCCTACGGCTCCGGAGCGTCGGTGGCGGAGCTCAACAAGCAATCCGGCGGGTGCCTGGTGGAGAACGAGCCGTTCACCGAGCAAGGCACGGGCGTGGGCGGGACCGTCTATCGCGTCGCGCCGTCGGACACCTGCCGCTCGAAGCTGCCGGGGATGGTGGGGCAGGTGGTCCTGGTGGTGAATGGAAAGATCTACCGGCGCACCGCGGATCCCCGGCCGCCTCCTGCGCCGGTGGACGCGGGTCCGCCGCCGGCCGCCCGGCCGGCAGCCGCCACCGCCCGCGCCGCGCAGCCTGCCGACGCCGGCGAGCCGCAGTACTACATCACGGTTCCGGGACAGCCGCAGCCAGGGTCAGCTCCTGCCGCGCAGGACCAGCCGCGATAGCGTTCGGCGGGACGGCCTGCTACACCACGCAGCCCGATGCCCGAGCTGTCGTACACGCTCCTGCGCCTGCTGCCCAAGAACACGCTCTCCCGCGCCGTGGGCGCCGCGTGCCGCGCCAGCGCGCCGAGACCCGTGGTGCGCGCCGTCATCCGCGCGTTCGCCAGGAAGTACGGCGTCGACGTGAAGGAAGCGGAGCGGCCGATCGAGGAATACCCCACGTTCACCGAGTTCTTCACCCGCAGGCTCAAGCCCGGCATGCGCCCGATCGCGCCCGGCGAGCTCTTGCCGGTCAGCCCCGTCGACGGGACCGTGGGCGAGCTCGGCGACATCGTCGAGTCGCGGCTGTACCAGGCGAAGGGCAAGCACTACACGCTCGCGGAGCTGATCGGAGGGCCGCAGGCGGAGCAGGACGCGCGCCAGTTCGCCGGCGGCGCCTTCTGCACCATCTACCTCGCGCCGCACAACTACCACCGCATCCATGCGCCGCTCGGCGGCCGGATCACCGGGTACGTCAACATGCCGGGCCAGCTCTGGCCGGTGAACCCCGTCGGAGTGCGCAACGTCGACAAGCTGTTCTGCGTCAACGAGCGCCTGACCACGTTCCTGAAGACTCCGCGCGGAGCGTGCGGCGTGGTGGCGGTCGGGGCGACGAACGTGGGCCGGATCCGCGCGCTCTACGACGACGTGGTGACGAACGTGCGAAGGACGCGGCAGACGGAACGCAGGATCTACGACGCGCCGTTCCGGGTGGAGAAGGGCGGCGAGCTGGCGGTCTTCGAGATGGGATCGACGGTGGTGGTGCTCTTCGCGCCGGGCGTGAAGCTCGCGCAGCGCCTCTCGCCCGGAACGCCGATCAGGCTCGGCGAGGCCCTGGAAACGACATGAGCCAGAAGATCCGGGGCGTGAAGGGCACGCGCGACGTCCTGCCCATCGACACTTATGTGAAGGACGAGGAGCCGTGGCTGCGGATCGGCCACTACCACCTGGTCGAGCAGGCCGCGCGCGACCTGTTCCCGCTCTACGGCTATCGCGAGGCGCGCACCCCCGTCCTCGAGCGCACCGAGCTGTTCGTGCGCGGCATCGGCGAGGTCACCGACATCGTCGGCAAGGAGATGTACACCTTCGACGACCACGGCGACTCGGTGACGATGCGGCCGGAGAACACGGCCTCGCTGGTGCGCGCGTACGTCGAGCACAACGTCAACCAGCAGGAGCCGGAGACGAAGTGGTGGTACCTGGGCCCGATGTTCCGGCGGGAGCGGCAGCAGCGCGGCCGCTACCGGCAGTTCACGCAGATCGGGATCGAGGCGTTCGGCAGCCCGGGCCCGCGCATCGACGCGGAGCAGATCGAGCTCCTCGATCGCTGGCTGCGGGCCCTGGGGATCCCCTTCGAGATGCACCTGAACACGCTCGGCGACGCGACTTGCCGGCCGCGCTACCGCGAGGCGCTGCAGGCGTATCTGCGTTCGCGCTCGGCCGATCTCTGCGAGGACTGCCGCAAGAGGGTGGAGACGAATCCGATCCGGGTGCTCGACTGCAAGAACCCGAAATGCCAGGAGGTCGCCGCCAGCGCTCCGCGGATGGAGGAATTCCTCTGCGAACCGTGCCGGGCGCATTTCTCGGGCGTGCAGGAGATCCTCCGCCGTCTGGGCGTCGCGTTCGTCGTCGACCCGAAGCTGGTGCGCGGGCTCGACTACTACACGCGCACCACGTACGAGGCGATCGCCACCGCCGGGCTCGGCGCGCAGAGCACCGTCGCGGGCGGCGGCCGTTACGACGGCCTGGTGAAGGCGCTGGGCGGACCCGACGTCCCGGGCATCGGATTCGCAGCGGGCGTGGAGCGGATGGCGCTGATCCTCGCGCAGCAGGGCAAGGAGCGGGCGACGCATCCGGTGGTGTTCCTCGCCCCTCTCGGCGACGCGGAGGCGGCGCGCGCCGACGAGCTGGCGCAGCAGCTTCGGGCAGCGGGGCTTTCCGCGGAAGTGAGCTTTCGCAAGGCGAATCCGGGCAACCAGCTCAAGCGGGCGGACGCGCTCGGCGCGCGATTCGCCGTGGTGCTCGGAGACGCGGAGCTGAAGGCCGGGCGCGCGCGCCTGAAGGAGCTGAAGACGGGCGCGCAGCAGGAGGTCTCGCTCGCGACGTTCGTGGAGGAGGTGAAGAAGCTCAGCGGAGGGCAGGGATGAGCTTCGCGCTGGTTGCGGCATTCCTGCTCTCGGGGGCGCCGCGCTTTCTCGGACCGCCCGACCAGC
>DASREU010000382.1:0-14506 GCA_035651935.1 Myxococcales bacterium
CACCGGCGCCTCCATCCAGGCGGTCTCCACCGGAGCGTACCGCGCGGTGGAGTTCATCAAGGCGAACATCAAGCTCGAGGGCGCCACCAAGGCCTCGATCAGCGACTCGAAGAAGGTGGTGGAGATCTGCATGCAGTACGCGCAGCGCGGGATGTGGAACATCTTCCTGGTGGTGTTCTTCTCCACCCTCGCCTTCGCCTGCCTGGAGAGCTACTTCTTCATCGGGTACCTGATCTCCATCGCCGCCTTCGGCCTCTACCAGGCCATCTTCATGGCCAACGCCGGCGGCGCCTGGGACAACGCCAAGAAGGTGGTCGAGGTCGAGCTGAAGATGAAGGGCAGCCCGCTGCACGCCGCCTCGGTGGTCGGGGACACGGTTGGCGACCCGTTCAAGGATACCTCCAGCGTGGCGATGAACCCGATCATCAAGTTCACCACCCTCTTCGGCCTCCTCGCCGTCGAGCTGGCGACGGAGATGCAGACCAGCACGCGCCTCGTGCTCGCCGCCATCTTCTTCGCCGTTTCGGTGATCTTCGTCTGGCGCAGCTTCTACGCGATGCGCATCCAGACCGGGGTGCAGGCGGAAGAGTCCGAGCGCACGGCGGCGCGCGCGGCCTGAAAAAAGGTGTAGGCTCCAGCTCCATGGACGACGCGGAGCGGATCCGTCGCGCGCTGCCCACGCTTCCCATCTTCCCGCTGCCCGGCGCGGTGCTGTTGCCGCACGCGCTGGTGCCGCTGCACATCTTCGAGCCGCGCTACCGGAAGATGACCAAGGACTGCGAAGGCGGTCTTCGCGTGCTGGCGCTGGCGAACATCCCCGACGACCGCGCCGCCGGCGAGCGCCCGCCCCGGGTGGCGCAGGTGATCGGCGTCGGCGTCCTCGCCAAGGTGGAGCCGTTGCCCGACGGCCGCTTCAACATCGTCGTGCGCGGCGTACGGCGCGCGTCCATCGAGCAGGAGCTCGCGACCGCGGAGCCCTACCGCCTGGTCCGGGCGACGCCGCTCGACCCGGCGAAGGCTTCGCCGGAAGCGGCGCGGATGGCGGCGGATCTCAAGCAGCTGGTGCTCGCATTCGCGGCGGCGCTGCGCAACGAGGAGACGCGGACCCTGGCCCAGCTCGCGGCGCGGGCAGCGGATCCCGGCGACCTCGCCGACGTCGTCGCCGGCGCGCTCCTCTCCACGCCGCGCGATCGCCAGGCGGTGCTCGAGGCCGTGCAGATCGAGCCCCGGCTCGAGCTGGCCCTCCAGGCCGCCGCAGCCGCCCTGGCGCGCACGGCATCGAACGCATCGTCGGCCCCCAATTGATGCGACTCCCCCTCCTCCTGCTCCTCTCCTTGCTGCTCGCCGCCTGCCCGGAAGACACGGGGCTGCAGTGCCCGCCGAACACCAGCGTGGTCGGCCAGTACGCGCTCACCTTCAACGGGATCAGCGATGCCGGCCAATGCATCGCCGGAGACGCCGGTCCCGACGGCGGCCCGCTTCCCCTGACGCTGGACGCCTCGTTCGTGAAGGGCGTCACGCTCTGCGTGGCGGCCTCGAGCGACGGCGGGCCGCAGCTGCAGCTCGTCTCGCCGGGCAAGGGGGTGAAGACGAGCGACCTGCTCGCCGACGGCGGCTTCCATTTCGGCGGCGCCCCGGTCACGCAGGGTCAGACGGCCTGCTCGTGCGACGTCAACATCACCGAGACGATCGACGGGTACCTCGTCACTTCCGGCCCTTTCACCCTGCAGCCCGACGGAGGGCTCCCGCCGATCGCCGGCATCAACGGGACCCTGACGGATCTGCTGACGGATGCCGGATCGGCGATCCCGTGCCTGTGCGCGCTGCCCTGCACGGTCACCTATTCCCTCTCCGGCTCGACCTTCTGATGCGTCCGGCCGTCGTCCTCTTTTCGGGCGGGCTCGACTCCAGCACCTGCCTCGCCATCGCCCGCGAGGAGGGGTTCGCCCCCCATGCGCTCGCGGTCCGGTACGGGCAGCGGCACGAGCACGAGCTGAAGGCGGCCGAGCGCGTCGCGGCGGCGCTCTCGGCGCCGCTGAAGATCGTCTCGCTCGATCTGCGCGCCATCGGCGGATCGGCGCTCACCTCGGAGATCGAGGTCCCCAAGGACGCGCCGATCGGCGCGCAGATCCCGATCACCTATGTCCCGGCGCGCAACACCGTCCTGCTCGCCCTCGCGCTCGGGTATGCGGAGACGCTGCAGGCGCAGGACCTGTACATCGGCGTGAACGCCATCGATTACTCCGGCTACCCGGACTGCCGCCCGGCGTTCATCGAGGCGTTCGAGAAGCTGGCCAACCTCGCCACCGCCGCGGCCGTCGAGGGACGGGCCCGGTATCGCATCCGCGCGCCGCTCCTCCAGTTGACCAAGGCGCAGATCGTCCAGCGCGGGGTGCGGCTCGGCGTTCCCTTCGCGCTGACCCATTCCTGCTACGACCCGGATACCCTGGGCCGCGCCTGCGGCCGCTGCGACTCCTGCCGCCTGCGCGCCCAAGGGTTCCGCGACGCCGGCGTCCCCGATCCCACCATCTATTCTCCGAGGTGACCATGCTCAGCCTTCTCGCAGCGCTCCTGATCGCCCAGGCCCACGTGCACGGCTCCGACGCGGGCACGGCTTCCGACAAGGACAGCGCCGTCCCGGCGCACCAGCCGCACCCGCTCGACGCGAACGCGCCAAAGCCCCGGGGCACGATGACGAAGCTCGAGGTGGAGGGGCAACCCTCGCAGGCCTACGTCGCGCGCCCCCACGGCAAGCCGCAAGGGGCGGTGCTGGTGATCCACGAATGGTGGGGGCTCAACGACTGGGTGAAGCACCAGGCGGACCAGCTCGCCGCCAAGGGATATCTGGCGCTCGCCATCGATCTCTACAAGGGCAAGGTGGCGAAGGATCCGAAAGAAGCGCAGGCGCTGATGGGAGCGAAGGACGAGAAGTGGGGCGACGCCGTCGAGGAGGCCGGCCTCGAATGGCTGAAGAAGAACGCGGGAGGCGCGAAGGTGGCGACGCTCGGCTGGTGCATGGGCGGCGGCGAGTCGCTGAAAGCGTCGCTCAACGATCCCAAGGACGTCGACGCGACGATCATGGATTACGGCATGCCGGTGATGGACGTGGCGAAGCTGAAGACGCTGCGCGGCCCGGTGCTGGGCATCTGGGCGAACAAGGACGGCTGGATCACGCCCGAGAAGGTGGCGCAGTTCGACAAGGCGCTCACCGAGGCCGGCGTGAAGCACGAGTTCCACGCCTACGACGCGGACCACGCGTTCGCGAATCCGTCCGGTGGCAAGTACAACGGCGAGGCGGCGAAGGACGCCTGGGAGAAGACGCTGAAGTTTCTCGCCGCGAACGTGGCGAACTAGCCCGGCGCGGGGTCGCGCCGGCTGTCCCGCAGCGCCGCGGCAGTCCGCGCGCTGCCACGGGAGTCAGCGGCTACACCGCTGAAGCGGCGCGGCGCCGGCTGGGCAGCTGGCGGATGGTGCCGTAGAAGCGCATCGCGGCCTGCCCGGCGCGCTGCAGGTCGCGATTGTTCAGATACGCCACCACGGGCGAGGCGAGCACCGGGACCACGCGCCCGAGCTGCGCCAGCCCGCGCTTCGTCAACACCTTCTCCGCCACCCGCGCCACCACCTTGGGCCCGGCGCGGCCGGCGAGGTTCACGGTGTCGGCGCCGTTCGAGTAGCCGAGCACCTCGAAGACCTCGTCCCGCGCCCGGCCGGACTTGAGGTTCACCTTGTGCAGCAGCGCGATCTCCATGATCAGCGTGAGCTGCAGCACGGTGACGAAGACGAGATCCGCGGGGACCAGCGCGAGCCCGAAGAGGCCGGAGATGGCGCCGCCCGTGGACGCCCAGGTCTTCTTCGTGTCGGTCAGGCGCTGCGCCAGCTCCTGCGCCGTGGCGCTCGGATACTTGCCCCGCAGCTCCTCGACCCGCTTGCGGCAGCGTCCGATCTCGCCGACGTACGCTTCCCAGAGGCGCTCTTTGGCGACGGTCAGCACCGGCTCGATTCTAACCACGTTCACGCAGGCGAGCAGACCTGGCGGAGGATGTCCAGCTCTTCCAGGGCTTTTCCCGCCCCGATCACCACGGAGGAGAGGGGATCCTCGGCGAGAAACACCGGCAGCCCGGTCTCCTCGCGCAAGAGGGCGTCGAGGTTTTTCAGCAGCGCGCCGCCGCCGGCGAGCACGATGCCGCGGTCGGCGATGTCGCCCGCCAGCTCCGGCGGTGTGCGCTCCAGCGTCACCTTCACCGCCTCGACGATGGCGTTGACCGGCTCGGCGAGCGCGTCGCGGATCTCGTCGGAGCTCACGGTCAGGGTGCGAGGAACGCCGGCGACCAGGTCGCGCCCCTTGATGTCCATGGTGAGCACTTCGTCGCTCGGGTAGGCGTTCCCGATGCCCATCTTGATCAGCTCGGCCGTCCGCTCGCCGATGAGCAGGTTGTACTTGCGCTTGATGTGCTGGATGATCGCCTCGTCCATCTTGTCGCCGCCGACGCGAACGCTCTTCGCGTATACGATGCCGGCGAGCGAGATCACCGCCACGTCGCTCGTCCCTCCACCGATGTCGACGATCATGTTTCCCGACGGCTCGGTGATGGGGAGCCCCGCCCCGATGGCGGCGGCCATCGGCTGCTCGATCAGGTAGACCTCGCGGGCGCCCGCGCTCTCCGCGGCCTCGCGGACGGCGCGGCGCTCCACCTCCGTGATGCCGGAGGGAATGCCGATGATGATGCGCGGCTTCACCAGCGTCGAGCGGTTGTGCGCGGCGCGGATGAAGTAGCGGAGCATCGCGGCGGTGATCTCGAAGTCGGCGATCACGCCGTCCTTCATCGGCCGGATGGCGACGATGTTGCCCGGCGTGCGGCCGAGCATCTCCTTCGCTTCCTTTCCCACCGCGAGGACCTTCTTGCCGCCGCGCGCTTCCTGTTGCACGGCGACCACGGAGGGCTCGTTGGAAACGATGCCCATGCCGCGGATGTAGATCAGCGTGTTCGCGGTGCCGAGATCGATGGCCAGGTCGCGGGAGAAGAGCTTGTAGAAACCGTTGAACATGAACGCCTTGCGTCGGAGGGAAACGCGCGCGGACGCTAGCATCCGACTGCTGGCTCCGCAACGCGCACTTTCGCCCGTTTCGGGCGGCGCGTCGAAAGAAAATTCGCGGCTTCCGGCGATGCCGACGGATCGATGTGCGCGACCCGCCGACACGCGGAACGGAGGCTACGCGGCGAGCACCAGGCCGGCGGCGGCGCACGCGATCTGGGCGAGCAGGAGCAGCACGCTCCCGCCGTGGAGCGCTCCCCAGCGCTTGCGGCGCGGATCCGAAGCGTCGAGCCCCTCGGTGGACCCGCCGAGTTGCTCGCGCAGCGCGCGGATGCGGGCGTCGAGAGGCGCCTGGACGATGGTCAGCGCGGCGGCGGCGCTCGCCCACCACAGCGCGGGCGTCCGCGAGAATGCCCAGGCCGCGGCCGTCAGGGCGACCGCCGCCCAGCGGAGCTCGAAGAAGCTGCGCAGCACGGCGCCCGAGAAGAGACCGCCCTGGCTGCGGGTCTCCGCGGCCCGGAAGATCGAGCGCGTCCCCAGCAGCACGGCAAGTCCGCCGCCGACCCAGATCGCCAGGGCAAAGCGCAGCAATATCGCGTTCATCGCGAGTGTGTAGCATGCGGACATTCCGCTCGCCTTGACCTTGCGGCGGCGCCTTGAAAGAGTACGGTGTTTCTCGGAGGAGGAGACGATTGAAGCGCCGCAGGCCCGCGATTGCGCGCATTCTCTCCGCGGCCCTGGGCCTCGCCTTCGGCCTGCTCGGCGCCGAGATGACCTTCGGGCCGCTGCGCCCGGAGGAGGCGCGCTCCGAGGCGATCCTGTACTCCATCGAGGTGCGCAACGGCCAGGGCGATCTGCTCGCCAGCCCCATGGTGGTCGGCGAGGAAGGCCAGCCGGTGCACCTCAGCCTCGCCCAGGGGACGGGCCCGCACAGCGAGCCGCTGGCGATGTCGCTCGATCTCACGCCGCAGCCCGACGGCGACAATCTCTGCCTCGGTTACCGCCTCTCCATCGACGACGGCTTTCCGCATGCGGGCCGGATGGGCGTGTCGTACGGAGAGATGCGCTCGGTGGAGCTGAACGGTGGCGGCGAGAGCCTGCGACTCTCGCTGGTGGTGGCGCGGGCCCACACGCGCGACTTCGGCCGGATCCTGATGCGGCACCGGCGGCCCGCGGCCTGAGGTGTGGTAGAAGCGGCGCGTGCCGCAACCCCCGCTCACGTCCCAGGAGAGGCGCCTGGCCGGGCTCTGCCGGGTCCTCGCCATCCTGTACTTCGCCGCTGCCCTCGCCTGGGCGCTGCCGGTCGAGGCGGTCTCGCTCGCTTCCGGTCCCCTGGCGGTGATCGCCGTCGCGATGACCACCGCGATCGGCGCCGCTTGCCTGATCGCGGCAGGCCGTCCGCGCGAGCGGCGGCATGTCGTCGTTCCTGCGCTGGTCGCGCAGCTCACCGCCTTCGTGCTGGCCGCGGCGCACCTGCTCGCCGGTCACGGCGGCCCGGCGCTGATCGCCGTCGCCGGCGTGAACTTCCTGCTCTTCGCGGTCACCGGGGCCGCCTGGCGCTCCGCATCGCCGGGAGTGCACGGCGTACCCGCCCGGGAAGGTCCTCCCCCGGCTCAGACCGACGAGGAGCGGCCGGCGATCCAGCTCAAGGTCTCGAAGAGCTGACGCAGGTTTTCTGCGTCCCCCGCCGGGCTGCGTTAGATTCCACCCATGATCGGCGTAGTGGTTGCGACCCACGGCAGGCTGGCGCAGGAGATGATCCGCACCGCGGAGGCGGTGGTCGGCGATCTCCGCCAGGTCGCGCCGCTCAGCGTGGTGGCCACCTCGCCCGACATGCGCAGCGACCTGAAGACCGCCATCGAGCGCGTCGATCAGGGCGAGGGCGTGCTGCTCCTCACCGATCTTCTGGGCGGCTCGCCGACCAACCTCTGCGTCAGCTTCCTCAACGACCGCAAGGTGGAAGTGGTCACCGGCGTGAACCTGCCCATGCTGCTCAAGCTCCAGAGCCTGCGCGCGACCGGCAAGCCGATCGCGGAGATCGCGCGCGAGCTCGTCGAGGCCGGCCAGCGGGCGATCGGCCACGTCAGCGACGCAGTGCGGAGGATCGGTTGAGCAAGGCGCCGGCGGGCGTGGCGCTGGTGCGCGTGGACAACCGCCTGGTGCACGGCCAGGTGCTGGAGGCCTGGCTGCCGGCGCTCGACGCCCAAGGCATCCTCGTCGCGGACGACGAGGCCGCCGGAAACGTCCTCGCGCGCTCGGCCATGTCGCTCGCCATTCCGCCGGGCATCAGCTTCGACGTCCTCCGGCTGCAAGCCGCCGTGGAGCTGCTCCGCGCCGGCGGCAGCGGCCCCCGCTCGCCGCGGACCCTGGTCCTCTTGCGCGACGTGCGCGATGCGGTGGCGCTGCACGAGTCCGGAGTGCCGATTCCGCTGTTGAACGTCGGCAACGTTCATTTCGGCGCCGGGCGCAAGCAGGTCGCCGCCTCGGTGTTCCTCGATGCCGGTGAGCTCGAGGCGCTGGAAAAGCTCGAGAAGCGCGGGACGCGCGTCGAGCTGCGCGCGGTCCCTTCGGAGCCGCCGATGCGGCTGCCGCAGATCAAAGCGCGCTTCGCCGCCGCCTGACCGGGTGTAAAGAAGGGAGCGATGCTTCCGCTCCCGCCCGGCGGTGCGCCGCAACTGTTTCTGCTCGCCGCGACCGCCGCGCTGATCGGAGGGCTCTCCGCCGTCGACCGCAAGGGCGCGCTGCAGCTGATGCTCTCGCGGCCGCTGGTGCTCGCGCCCGTGCTCGGGTGGGCCCTCGGCGACGCCCAGGGAGGGCTGGTCCTGGGCGTCCCCCTCGAGCTGCTCTTCCTCGGGGGAGTGAACCTCGGAGGAAGCCTGCCCGACAACGAATCGCTGCTCGCCGGCGCGATGACCGCGACGGTGGTGCCGGCGGGGATGGCCGCCGGGACGGGGGTCGACGCGCCGCTGGCTGCCATCGGCCTCGCCCTGCTGTTGCCGCTGGCGCTCTTCGGCCGGCGGCTGGAGCGCGCTTCGGAGCGGCGGAATGCGCTGTTGATGGAGGAGGCGATGGCCCGCATCGCGCGCGGAGACCCGGGCGCGGCGCGGGTGAACCTGCGAGGGCTCCTGCTGCCCTTCGGCGCGGCCGCCGGGATCTGCGCGGCCGGAGTGCTCGCCTCGCCGCTTCTCGCCCTGGTCCGCGCCCACTCTGCGGGCGCGGCGCTCTTCTCCCTCGAGGGGGCCTGGCACGCGGTCTGGGCGGTCGCTGCGGCATGCGCCATCCGGGCCATCCGCGACCCGCGGGCGCCCGCGCTGGCCGCGATCTGCGCGGCGAGCGTCATCGCCATCACCCTGCTCGTCCGGGGGGTCTGGTGATCCCCGCCGCGGCGCTGACCCAACCCGCGCGGCGCGTGTCCTCGGCCACGCTCGCGCACGTCTTCTTTCGCTCGCTGTTCCTGCAGGCTGCCTGGAACCCGCGCGGGATGCAGAACCTGGGATTCGCCGACGCGATCGCCCCGGCGCTCGACGTCCTCTATCCGGATCCGGCGCAGCGCGCACAGGCCACCGCCCGGCACCTCGAGTTCTTCAACTGCCATCCCTACATGGCGGCCGCGATCCTCGGCGGCGCCGTCCGGCTGGAGGAGCGGGTGGCGAGCGGCGAGGCATCGCCGCAGAGCGTCTCCAGCTTCAAGAGCGCGCTCGGGCCGCCCTTCGCGGCGCTCGGCGACGGGTTCTTCTGGCTCGCGCTCCGCCCGGCGGCGGCGCTGGCGGCGGCGGCCACCGAGCCGTTCCTCGGGCTCGGCTGCGTGCTGGTGTTCCTCGTCCTCTACAACCTCGTCCATCTCGCCGCCCGGGTGTGGCTCTTCTCCGTCGGATATGCGCGCGCCGAAGGAGTGGTCGAGTCCGTCGCGCGCGCGCACATGGCGAGCGGTACGCCGTTCCTCAAGGCCTGCGGGGCGGCGCTCGCGGGCGCGATCGCGGCGCGCGGGGTCGTCGATGCGGGAATTCCCGGCCGCCCCTTCCAGGCGCTCCTGGTCGCGTCGGCGGTCGTGCTCGCCTGGGCCGCGCTCCCGCGGCTGGGCGCCACGCGCTCCGTCTACATTGCACTTTTCCTGGGAGCGCTCCTCGGGGCGAGGCTCCTCTAGACGAGGAAGGCGCGGGCGCCGGCCCTTTGGGCTGCTTGTGGCGGTTCACAGTCTGCGGGTATTCAAAAGAACCGGTTGGGCGGGAGCGGCATGGCGGAACAGACGGTCGAAAAGAACTGCACGGTGCGCAACAAGATGGGCGTGCACGCGCGCCCGGCCGCGCTGATCGTGCAGACCGCCAACCGCTATCCCTGCGACGTGACGCTGATCAAGGACGGGCAACCGGTGAACGGCAAGAGCATCATGGGCGTCCTCATGCTCGCCGCGCCGATGGGAACTACAGTCACCGTGCGCGCGGAGGGGGACGACGCGCAGCAATGCGCCGACGCCATCGCCGACCTCTTCGACAAGGGGTTCAACGAAGGGATCGGCTGAGCTCCGCCTGTTTCAGTGCGTCGGGGGGAGGATCGTCGTCTGCTCCCGGGCGACGTCGTTCGGCGGCGCCCGGTGGGTGACCGTCTGTCCCGGCTCGGGCCTGTTCGTGCGCGCCCGCCCGCGGAGCTCGTTGGAGAAGGGGATGCCGCTGGAGCGGCTCGCGGCCGCGAGCGACCCGAGCAGCGAACCCACCAGCGCCAGCACCGCGCCGCAGGTGGCGAAGATCGCCACCAGCGATCCATTGCCGGTCGTCTCCACCAGCGCCGCGGTCTGGCCGCGCGTGCCCTTGTGCACGGCGGTATTGTTCACGGGAGTGCGCGAGAACGCGGCTGCGCCGGCGGCGAACAGCGCGATCAGGGCGGCGAGCAGCATCGACATTCCCCAGGACACAGCGCCGTGCATCAGGCTCTCGCCGCGCCGACGATCTCCCGCCAGCCTCACCACCACGAAGCCGCCGATGAACGAGGCGATCACCGCGCTCACGGCGCCCCAGATGCTCGCGCCGGCGTCGGACGCAGCGGGCCGGGCCGCGAACGGATCGATCACCGCGAGCCCGACCACGATCGAGATCAGGGAGAGCAGGAGCAGGACTCCCCACCCGATCAGGGTGCCGCCGAACAACGCGCTCCAGTCGAGGCGCAGCGGCCGGTCCAGACGCCCGTCGGCCTCGCTCGGCAGGCTGGTGGTTCCATGGGTGCGGTCGTACGTCGCCATCGCGGTCCTCCAGAGGATACGCCCTGAACGTTGGAGTCCGGCGGCGCCGGTACAAGCCACGCCCGACCTGCCGCTCGCCAGGCCGGGAGGAGGGATCAGCCGCCCTGGCGCGCGAGGAGGCGGCGGATGTTCGCCCGGTGGCGCACGACGATGAGGAGGGAGACGGCGAGCAGCCCATAGACGGCGAAGCGGCTGGCCGTCAGCGACGCGACGGCGAGCGCAACCGCTACGCCGGCGAGCGATCCCACGCTGGAGACGTGCCAGAGCTTGTAGAGCAAGAGCCAGGTCGCGGCGCCGGCGGCGGCCGCCCACGGCGCGAGCGCGAGCGAGACGCCGAGGCCGGTCGCCACGCCCTTGCCGCCGCGGAACCGCAGCCAGACCGGATGACAATGCCCGAGCACCGCGGCGAACGCGCAGCCCGAGGCGAGCATCGGCGGCGCTCCGGGCGTTCGCGCGGCGAGCAGCACGGGAACGAGGCCTTTCAGCGCATCGAGCACCAGCGTGGCGATCGCTGCGGGCCGCCCGGCGGCGCGCGCGACGTTCGTGGCCCCGATGTTTCCCGAGCCGACCGCGCGCACGTCCTTGCCGCTGGCGACCCGCGCGATCAGGAGCCCGAAGGGGATGGAGCCGCAGAGGTATGAGACCGCGAGCCACGCCCAGATCACGGGCGGGTCCGGACCGCGACGAAGATCCAGTTCGCCGCGAGCGCGACGGCGCAGGCCCACCGCATCCGCGTACCGGCGGCGATCGCCGGCGCCCAGGGCAGGCCTGCGAATCGCAGGGCCGTCCACGAGGCGTGCGCGGCGCCCGCGAATGCGAGCAGCGTCCCCAGCGGACTCGCGCCGAGCGCGGCCCCGAGTTGCCCGCGGACCGCGAACTGGAAGGCATGCGTGAACCCGCAGCCGAGGCAGGGCCAGCCGGTGGCGGTGCGGAAGGGGCAGGCGAACAACGCCAGGACCGGCGCGTCGAGCGGCAGCGCCGTGGCGGCGAGCAGCAGCATCGCCGCCACCCCGGCGAAGGCCGCCGCATGGATCGAAGGAGGCCCGGCGCGTGCGATCCTCACGGAACTCCCGCCGCGTTCCGCAACGCGAGAGCGGAGGCGCCGACCGCGAGGAGGAGGAGGCAGCAGAGCACGAAGTACGGCACGAGGACCGACGCCGCGGCACCCCCCGTTGAGATGCGGTGAGTCACCTTCATCCCGATCCCGGTGAGGACGACCAGCCAGATCACCCCCACGATCGATCCGCACGCCGGCACCGCCAGGAGGACCAGCGGAGCGCAAGCATACGCGCAGGCGGCGAAGGTGGCCGGGAACCCGCGCTTCGCCTGGCCGAGCACGGCGGCCACCACGTGGGTGATCCCCGCGCTCACGTACAGGAGCACGAACGTGAACGCGGGCGTCAGCGCGGCGAGCGCGAGCACCGCGGCCGGCGAGTTGGCCCGCGACTGGACCTCGAACATCCGCTGCATCATCTGCGCGACGTCCGGGTTTTGCGACAAGGCCCCGAACAGCTCTCGCATCCGGTCGGTGCTGCCACGGAGCAACAGCCGCTCGAGGATCTGGCCGATGGCCCAGAACACGGAGGTGGTGAGGATCGCGAACCCGAGCTGCGCTCCCGCCCTGTCGAGGCGCGCCGACGCAAACAGCCGGCCCGGCTCGAGCAGCGCCTGCTGCATGGTCTGGGCCCAGCCCTGCCAGAACCCAAGCTCGCTCCGCCGCTCCCAGGGGGTGCCCTGCGGCTCGGAGACCAGCTCGGCAGTCGGTGGGCCGGCTTGCGGCTCGGGCACGACCAGGGGCTTGCCGCAAACCGGACAGATCTGGCGCCCGGTCCGCTCCGTGCTGAAGGTGTTGTGACAGCTCGGACAGCGGGCGAGCACACCGCCTTCTAGCACGTCCAGCAGGGCACGGACCGTGCGTTTGGGCAGCTTCCATGCCACACGCGCGATGGCTACCTCTCCCACGCAGCCGGGACGTCCCGGCGTCGTGCGGCGCCCCCCACTGAGCGTCGCAAACAATTCTCTTCAGGAGGCAACACATGAAGTACGCATCTGGTCTGGCGCTGGCGGCCGCGCTTCTCTTCGGCTGTAGCAGCAGCAGCAAGAATACGCGCACGTCCTCGAACGATACGGGAACTACGCAGCCGGGTACGATGTCCGGCAGCGGAACGACCGCAGGCGGCCAGGCCACCGCCCAGGGCACGACGACGCCTTCGAACGGGTCTGCTTCGACGAGCGCCACCGGGACCGACACGAACGCGCAAGCGTCCGCGAGCGGCTCGCAGGGCTCGATGAGCGGCTCCACCTCGCCGTCGACAAGCTCCACGAGCAGCGCGAACAACCCGGGCTCCAGCTCTTCCACGTACGGGTCGCCGAGCTCGTCGAGCGGCACATCGCAGAGCGGGAACACCGGCTCCAGCGGCTCGACCTATGGCCAGAGCGGTAGCACCGGCACCTCCGGGTCCACCAGCGGCATGGGTACCTCCGGCTCCTCGAGCGGGATGGGGACCTCCGGGTCCGGCAGCACCTACGGCCAGAGCGGCTCGACGGCCTCCGGCTCGTCCAGCGGCATGGGCAGCTCCGGCTCCGGCAGCACCTACGGCCAGAGCGGCAACACCACCTCCGGCTCGGGCAGCACCTCCGGGCAGAGCGGCTCGATGGGCAGCAGCAGCGGCTCCACGTACGGGCAGAGCAGCGACACCGGCGCCGCCGGGTCCGCGCAGAGCGGCAGCAGCGGCTCCACCTCGGGCTCCTCCTCCGATCAGGCGAACCTCCGCACCGTGACCGGCTCGGTGGCGCACGTCGATCAGAACAGCATCACCCTCGACCAGTCCGCCGGTGGCGTGACCCTGACGGTCGACTCGCAGACGCAGGTCCTCCGCCGCGGCCAGCCCGTCGCTTCGGGCATCTCCGCGATCCGCGAGGGCACCCAGGTCCGCGCGAGCTTCGATCCCGCCTCCAACCGCGCCGACAAGATCGAGGTGATGGGCCGCGCGAAGCACCGGCACAACTCGAAGAGCGGCTCGAGCAGCACGAACCCCGGCTCGAGCACCTCCGGCAACAGCGACACCAGCACCACTCCTCCCAAGTAGCAGCTTGCGGGGCGCAGCCCGCTCTCCGGGTGCGGGCTGCGTTTGCCGGGCGCCGGGTCCTCTCGCGAGGGCCCGGCGCTCTCGCTTCGTGTAGGGTCGCGCGGTGGTCCAGCTTCTGTTCGGACTCGCCTCCGTCTGCGCGGTCCTGATCGCGTCGCGGTTCAGCCATCGCGTCGACCTGCTCCGTTTCCCGCTCGCCTGGGCGGGAGTTCTGATCGCCCTCGACGGGCTTGCGCGCTGGCGTCGCGGCGCCTCGCCGTTACGGACGCCCGCCGACTGGGTCGCGGCCGGCGCAGCCAGCGTGGTGTTCTGGGACGTGTTCGAGCTGGTGAACCTGAGGTTGCGGAACTGGAGCTACGTCGGCGTCTCGCCCGATCCCTGGGCGGGCAACGCCTTCGCGCTGGTCTCCTTTGCCACCGTGCTCCCCGCCGCGCGCCTCGGATTCGCGCAGCTTCGCGGGGTGGAGCCGCGTCCCGCCGGCGGCCACCGGCGGGCGAAGGCTGCCGCCGGCATCGGCCTGGTCGCGCTGGCGCTCGCCTTCCCGCGCTTCGCCTTCCCGCTCGCCTGGATCTTCCTCTGGCCTGTCTGCGAATCGCTGGCCGGCGTCAGCGTCCCGCTGAAAGCGATGGCCCTCGGGCTCCCTCTCGGCCTCGTCTGGGAATCACTCAACTGGCGGTGCGCCCGGGGCTGGGTCTACTCCATCCCGTTCTTCGACGGGCCGAAGCTGTTCGAGATGCCTCTGCCCGGGTACCTCGGGTACCTGCCGTTCGCGCTCGAGTGCGCGGTAGCGCTGGCGTTGCTCGATCGGCTTCGCCCGCGCCTGCGCGGCTCGCGGGGATGGCTGGCGCTGCTCGCGGTGCTCGCGCTGCACTTCGCCGCCGATCGCATCTCCAGGGGGCAGACGGTGATCTCGTTTTCGCGGTAGAAAATCGCGCATGGCCGGCAAGGGCTTCCTGATCCGCGAGAACCACCGCGTCCTGCTCACCATCCACGCGCTGGTGATGATCTTCGGCCTCCTCGCCTGCGCTGTGGTGAACCGCCGCTTCTCGCCGGACCGGTTCTGGGTGCAGTGGGTGGCGCTCGCCTGGGGCGCCCTGTTCTTCGCGCACCTCTGGATCTTCTCCCGCGACACGCTGGCGACCATGGGGAA
>DASREU010000383.1:0-13380 GCA_035651935.1 Myxococcales bacterium
GGCCGCCCTTGGGCCCGACGTCTTCCGCTTCTTCCACGCGATGGGCGTGCGGCTGAAGCAGATCTACGGCCAGACCGAGATCAGCGGGATCTCCTGCATCCACCGCGACGACCGCATCCGCTTCCACACCGTGGGCGAGCCGATCCCCGGCACCGAAGTGCGGATCAGCGAGCGTGGCGAGATCCTCTCCCGCAGCGCCGCCGTCTTCGTCGGGTACTACAAGAACGAGGAAGCGACCCGCGCCACCCTGACGGAAGGAGGATGGCTGCACTCCGGCGATGCCGGGTATCTCGAAGACGGACAGCTGGTGGTGATCGATCGGCTGAAGGACGTGCTCCGCCTCGCCGACGGAACGCAGTTCTCGCCCCAGTTCATCGAGAACCGGCTGAAGTTCTCGCCGTACATCAAGGAAGCGGTGGTGATCGGCCAGGACAAGCCGTACCTCGCCGCGCTGGTCTGCATCGATCAGGGCATCGTCGGGAAATGGGCCGAGAAGGAGAAGATCTCCTACACCACCTATACCGACCTCTCCGCCAAGCCCCGCGTCTACGACCTGCTCCAGCGGGAGATCGACCGGGTGAACCAGACCCTTCCGGCGGCGGCGAAGATCCGCAAGTTCGTCCTCCTCTACAAGGAGCTCGACGCCGACGACGAGGAGCTGACCCGCACCCGCAAGGTGCGCCGCTCGTTCGTCGAGGATCGCTACGCCGGGATCATCGCGGCCCTCTATGGCGACGCGCAGAAGTTCGCGGTCGATACCACCATCCGCTACCAGGACGGGCGCACCGCGCGCATCCAGGCGAACCTCGCCATCCGCGAGATGAGGGTCGCCTAGATGGAATTCTTCCTCCAGCTGACGCTGAACGGGCTGGTGGTGGGGAGCATCTACTCGCTGGTCGCGCTCGGCTTCGTCATCATCTACAAGTCGAGCGGCATCCTGAACTTCGCGCAGGGCGAGTTCCTCCTCCTCGGCGCCTACGTCTTCCTCGCCATCACCTCGCAGGCCAACGTCCCCACCCTGCCGGCGCTGGCGCTCACCTTCGCCTTCGCCACCCTGCTCGGCCTGGTGCTGGAGCGGGTGGTGCTGCGGCCGCTGATCGGCGAGCCGATCATCTCGGTGATCATGGTGACGCTGGGCCTCTCCAGCGTGCTGCGCGCGATCGTGCAAGGGATCTGGGGAACCGATACCAGGCCCGTGCACGCGGTGTTTTCGCTCGACCCCATCCAGATCGGCCCGCTGCCGGTGGCGCGCGGATATCTCTACAGCGCCGCTTCCGTCGCCGTGCTGCTCGTCCTGCTCACGCTCTTCTTCAAGTATGCGAGGCCGGGGATCGCCATGCGCGCGACCGCTGCATCGCAGCAAGTCTCGCTCTCGATGGGCATCTCGGTGCGCCGGATCTTCGCGCTCTCCTGGAGCATCGCCGCGGTGGTCTCCGCCGCCGGCGGCGTGCTGCTCGCCACCATGCGCGGCGGGGTGGACGGATCGCTCGCGGTCCTCGGGCTCAAGGTGCTGCCGGTGGTGATCGTCGGCGGCCTGGACAGCATCGGGGGAGCGATCCTCGGCGGCCTGCTGGTCGGCGTGCTGGAGAACCTGGCCGGTGGATACCTCGACCCGGTGTTCGGCGGAGGGGTGAAGGAAGTCGCTCCCTTCGTCGCCCTGGTGCTGATCCTCATGGTCAAGCCGTACGGGCTCTTCGGCAAAGTGCGGATCGAGCGGGTGTGACCCATGCGCTGCGGCGAATTCCACACCACCTACGCGAGCGACATGGGCATCTTCGACACGCGCCGCGCGCGCTGGGTGCTCGGGGCGTTCATGGTGGCGCTGTTCGCCGTCCCGTCCTTCGCCACCTCGTACTGGATGGACGTGGCGAACCGCGCGGGCATCGCGGTGATCGCCGCGATGGGCCTGAACATCCTCACCGGCTTCACCGGGCAGATCTCGCTGGGAAACGCCGCCTTCCTCGCGGTCGGCGCGTACACCACCGCCTTCCTCGCCGGCCACGGAATGCCGTTCGTGGTCGCCTGCCCGGTCTCCGGGATCGTCACGGCGCTCGCGGGGATGGTCTTCGGCATCCCCTCGCTCCGGCTGAAGGGCCTGTACCTGGCGATGGCGACGCTCGCCGCCCACTTCATCGTCGAGTTCGCCGCCTCGCACTGGGATGCGGTGACGGGCGGAGTGGCGGGCGTCAGCATCCCCTCCCCGCGAATCCTCGGATTCGACTTCTCCGACGACCGCAGCCTCTTCTTCCTCATCATCCCGATCTGCATCGCGGGGCTCTACTTCGCGAAGAACCTCTTCCGGACCCGCGTGGGCAAGGCGTTCGTCGCCATCCGCGATCAGGACATCTCGGCGGAGGTGATGGGCGTCGACGTCTTCCGCTACAAGCTGCTCTCGTTCGCGGTCAGCTCGTTCTACGTCGGCGTGGCAGGCTCGCTGCTCGCCTACCAGGCCCGGATCATCAGCCCGGAGAACTTCCCGCTCGGCGTGGCGATCGACCACCTGGGGATGATCATCATCGGCGGGCTGGGGAGCGTGCTCGGCTCCGTTCTCGGCGCCATCTTCCTCACGCTGCTGCCGGAGATCCTCCGCCTGGCGAACAGCGCGGCGGCGGGCAGCTTCCCCGGGTTGATCCAGCTCTTCACGCCGCTGAAGCTGGCGGTGTTCGGGCTGACGATCGTACTTTTCCTCATCTTCGAGCCCGACGGCCTCGCCGATCTCTGGCGGCGCATCCGCAACTGGTTCCGTCTCTACCCGTTCTCATACTGAGGAGGTCACACACCATGAAGCTGATTCGATCGGCGCTGTTGTTCCTCTGCCTGGCCGCGGCCGCGCGGGCGCAGGAGATCAAGGTCGGCGGCATCTTCGACCTGACCGGCATCACCTCCGACGTGGGCAAGCCCTACGCCCAAGGCGTCCGCGACGGGGTCGCCTGGACGAACGAGAACGGCGGGATCAACGGCAAGAAGATCCGGCTCATCGACGTGGACTACGGCTACAAGATCCCGGAGGCGGTCGCCGCCTACAAGCGGATGACCGGCGACGAGAAGGTGATCATGATCAACGGCTGGGGCACCGGCGACACCGAGGGCCTGAAGGCGCAGGTGAACCAGGACAAGATCCCCTACGTCTCGGCCTCGTTCTCCGCCCACCTCACCGACCCCTCGAAGACGCCGTACAACTTCTTCGTCGGACCGAGCTACTCGGACGACCTGCGCGCCTGGCTCACCTGGGTGAAGGAAGACTGGAAGGACAAGCAGGGGAAGCCGAAGGTGGCCTTCTTCTATGGCGACAACGCATACGGCAAGAGCCCCATCGAGGCCGGCCGGCGCTTCTGCAAGGACAACGGGATCGACCTGGTCGACGAGGAGATCGTTCCCGGCGCCTTCCAGGACGCGACCAGCCAGCTCCTGAACATGAAGCAGAAGGGCGCCGACTACGGCTACATCAACGTCACCACCACCGGCGTCTCCACCATCCTCCGCGACGCGAAGAAGCTCGGGCTGGCGACGAAGTTCGGCTCCAACCCGTATGGCTTCGGCGAGTCGCTCCCGCAGATCGCCAAGGAGGCCGCGGACGGCGTCACCGGGATCATGGTGGACGTTCCCTTCGGCGAGAACGTGCCCGGGATGAAGCGGCTGGTCGACTTCCACAAGAAGAACCATCCGGACGACACCCACGACACCTTCTACGTGCGCGGCTGGACGTACGTGCTGGTCTGGACGGAGGCTCTCAAGCGCGCGGACAAGGCCGGCCATCTCACGGGCGAAGGGGTGAAGGCGGCGATGGAGACGCTGCGGGACTTCGACCTGGGCGGGCTCACCACGAACGTCACCTACACGCCGACGGACCACCGGCCCACCACCAAGGTGAACATCTACCAGATCCAGAACGGCAAGCTGGTGAAGGTGAAGCAGTACGAGATGGAGCGCCGGCCGGACTGGCTGGGATTGTAGGCGCCATGGCGGACGCCATGCTCCGGCTGAACAACGTCGAGGTCGTCTACGACGACGTCATCCTGGTCCTCAAGGGCCTCTCGCTGGAGGTGCCGAAGGGGCAGATCGTCGCCCTGCTCGGCTCGAACGGCGCGGGCAAGAGCACCACCCTCAAGGCCATCTCCGGGCTCTTGCGCGCGGAGGAGGGAGAGGTCACGGATGGCGCCATCGAGTTCGACGGCGAGCGCATCGACGCGCTCGAGCCGGAGCAGATCGTCCGCCGGGGGATCTTCCAGGTGATGGAAGGGCGCCGCGTGTTCGAGGACCTGACCGTGGACGAGAACCTGACCATGGGCGGGTACACGCGGCGCGACTACGCGGCGCTCCGGCGCGATCGCGAGCTGTGCTTCGACTACTTCCCGAGGCTTCGCGAGCGGCGCCGGCAGATCGCCGGCTATCTCTCCGGGGGCGAGCAGCAGATGCTGGCGATCAGCCGGGCGTTGATGGCGCGCCCGCAGCTGATCCTCCTCGACGAGCCGTCGCTCGGGCTGGCGCCTCTCTTGGTGGCGGAGATCTTCCGGATCATCGGGAAGATCAACCAGGAGGAGAAGACCACCATGCTGCTGGTGGAGCAGAACGCGAACGTGGCCCTCTCCATCGCGCAGTTCGGCTACATCATGGAGAGCGGGCGGATCGTCCTCGAAGGGGAGCCGGAGAAGCTGAAGAGCAACGAGGACGTCCGCGAGTTCTACCTGGGCGGCGGCGAAGGGAAGAAGAGCTACAAAGCGGTAAAGTCCTACCGGCGCCGCAAGCGGTGGCTGTCGTGAGGGCCGGGAGCATCCTCGATCCTGCCCTCGAGCAGGAGACGCACGCGGAACGGGAACGGCGTCTCTCCCGCAGGCTGCTCGAGACCGTGGCGCACGCGCGCGCGCACTCCGCGTATTTCCGCCGGACGCTGCCCGAACGGGTGGAGCGGCTGGAGCAGATTCCGATTTTGCGCAAGGACGATCTCCCCGGGCTGCAGGCCGCGGATCCGCCATTCGGGGGCCTGATCGGCGTCGAGGCCGCGCGCCTGGCGCGCGTGTTCGCCTCGCCGGGACCCATCCTCGATCCGCAGGGGGACGTCGAAGACTTCTGGCGCTTTCGCCCGGCGCTCGCGGCGGCAGGCTTCCGCCGCGGCGACGTGGTGATGAACTCCTCCTCGTATCACTTGACGCCGCTCGGCTTCATGCTCGACTCCGCCGCGCGCAGCCTCGGCTGCGTGGTGGTCCCGGCGGGCACCGGGCAGACGGACCTGCAGGTGCGCATCGCCGCGACGCTGCGCGCGAGCGGTTATCTCGGGACCCCGAGCTTCCTCTACGCGCTCCTGAAGCGCGGGCGTGAGCTTGGAACCCCGCTGCGGATCGAGGTGGCTTTCGTCACCGCCGAGATGCTCCCGGAATCGCTGCGGGCCGAGCTGGAGAACGACTTCCAGGTCCGCGTCCTCCAGGGGTACGGGACGGCCGACCTGGGGCTCGTCTCGTACGAGTGCACCGAAAAGGGCGGGATGCACCTGCACCCCGAGAGCATCGTCGAGGTGCTGGACCTGGAGACCGGTGCGCCGGCGGCCCCGGGAGAGCCGGGGCAGATCGTCGCCACCATCTTCGACGAGGCGTACCCGCTCCTGCGCCTCGCCACCGGCGACATCGGGACGATGGCGGCGCCTTCGCAGTGCGCCTGCCGTCGCACCGCCCCGAAGCTCGCGGGCCTGCTCGGCCGCGTCGGGGATGCGGTGAAGGTGAAGGGGATGTTCATCCGCGGCGCCGAGATCGAGAAGGCGCTGAAGGCGTTTCCCGGCGTAGTCGGATTTCAGGCGGTGATCACCCGCGACCACCACCAGGACCACCTCGAATACGTGCTCGAGGTCGCAACCGGCGCGGCGGTGGACGTCGCGCTGGTCGCCGACGCGCTCCGCGACGCGGTGAAGGTGCGCGGCGAGGTGCGCACGGGCGACGTGGCGAAGAACGCGAAACGCATCGACGATCGCCGCGTCTGGAAATGAGCCGGCTCGCCGTCGACGACGTGGGCAGCGGACGGGCCGTCCTGCTCGTCCACGGATTCCCCAGCACGCGCGGCCTCTGGAAGGGCGTGACGCCGAAGCTCGTCTCGGCCGGACTGCGCGTGCTCGCGCCCGACCTCGCCGGGTACGGAGACTCGCCCGGCGCTCCGGACGTGGGGATGGAGAACCAGGCTCAGTGGCTGCTCGACCTGCTCGACGAGCGCGGCCTCGAGCAGGTGGCCCTGGTGGCGCACGACGTCGGCACGGCGGCGGCGCAGATCCTCGCCGTGCGCGCCCCGGGTCGGGTACGGACGCTGGTGCTGATGGACGGCGTCTACGAGACCGAATGGGCGATGGGCGCAGTGGAGAGCATCCGCGCCTGGGACGATCGGGAAGCGGCGCGGCTGCACCCCGTCCTCGCACGGCGGCTGAGATCGATCCGCGAGCTGCTCGGCGCCTACGTTGGAGAAGAGGGCGGCAGGCGACTGATCCACGCCGCGCGCTGCCTGGATCCGCGGCAGACCGCCGGAATGACCGCGCGCCTGCGCGAAACCGGCATCCCCATCCGCCTCCTCTGGGGCTCCGAAGACGCCTACCTGCCCGTCGAAACCGTGGCGCGTCCTCTGGCCACCGCGCTCGGCGCCACCCTCACCCTCATCCCCGGCGGCCACTTCCTCCCCCTCGACAACCCCGCCGACGTCACCCGCCTCCTCCTCGACATCTGCTGACCCGAATTTCGGGGACACGTACGAAATTCGCCCGAGTTTCTCCGGATCTCTGCCCTACTTGCCCTTGGGGTGGCCGCGGCCGCCGCGGCGGCGGCGACCGCCGCGGCTGCGGCGCTTGTGCGGCGTCTTGTCTGCGTGGCCGTCGGTGGCGTGCGCAGCGGAGAGATCCTGGCCGGCGAACGTCTGCTGCCATTTCGAGAGTTGATCGTGGCCTTGGCCGGTGGCGGCGACGGAGAGCTCGAAGACGGCCAGCGCCTCGGGAAAATAGCTCTGGCGGACGAACGCCTGGGGCGACGAGCGCCGGCGGCGACGCTCGCCGGAGAGGATCGGTTGGGCGAGCAGGATCATCCGCGACCGCTCCGCGATCCGCCGCGGGAGGCGCGCGGTGCGCACCATCTCGGAGAGCACGATCTCCGGCGCCACCACGTCCTGGGGGAGGCTCCAGGCCTGGACGTCGGCGCTGGCCGCGGCATTCGCGCCGAGGCGCTCGTCGTGGAGGTCGCCGGCCTCGCGCAGCGCGCCTTCCGGCAGCGGGGCCTGCGCCGGGTCCTCCGCGGCCTCCGCCGGCTCCTTCGCTTCCGCCTCGGCCGCCTCCTCGAGAGCGCTCAGCTCGCGCTCCAGCTCCTCGTCCACTTCCGGGGCCGGCGCCAGCGCCTCCTCGGCCTTGGGCGCCCGGCCGCGCCGGGAAGCGTCGCGCGGAAGAGGCGCGAGCAGGTTGGCGAGCAGCACCGCATCCGAAGGGATCTCGCCCACGCGGACGTGCGCGTCGAGCGCGTCCAGCGCCCGCAGGTGCCGCTCCGCCTCCTCGAGCCCGCCGCGCTCCAGGTACGCCGCCACCGGGGGGAGGAGGATGCGCAGGGCCCCGATCTCGCGCAGCAGCTCGAAGCAGCGCCGGGAAGCGCCCGAGCGGAGGAGCTTGAGCACCTCCTCCAGGACGCGGGGCGGGGCACAGCGCGGGATCTCCTGCACGTGCGTCCGCATCGCCGCGCGCGTCTCCGGCTCGAGCTCGAACGCGCACTTCGCCGCGAACCGGATGGCGCGGAGGATGCGGACCGGATCCTCGCGCATGCGCACGTCGGGATTCCCGATGGTGCGCACGCGGTGGGAGCGAAGGTCCTCCTTGCCGCCGACGTAATCGATCACCCGGCCCTCGTCGACGTCGTAGAACAGGCCGTTGATGGTGAAGTCGCGCCGGCGCGCGTCCTCCTCGGCGCTCCCGAAGACGTTGTCGTGGCGGATGAGCAGATCCTGCGGCAGGTCCTGCAGCTCGTCGAGAGGGTTCGCCCGGAAGGTGGAGACCTCGACGATCTTGCCCCCGCGGAAGAACACGTGCGCGAGGCGGAACCGGCGCCCGATCAGGCGCGAGTTGCGGAACGTCTCCTTCACCTGCGCGGGGTGGGCGCTGGTGGCGACGTCGAAGTCCTTCGGGCGGATGCGCAGCAAGAGGTCGCGGACGCAGCCGCCGACCAGGTACGCCTGGTGGCCGGCGCGGCGCAGCCGGCGGACGACCTTCACGGCGTCGCTGTCGAGGTTTTCCTCGGGAATTTCGGGCGGCGCCTTGGCGCTCGAGTCCACCCTGTGCGCGTCTGTCGACAATCCGTGCGTACGTAGTCTGAACGCGGCAGCGCGTCAATCCAGCAGAGGGACCCGCGTCCGCCCGCCGTCGGTCGGGCAGGCGGCCGTCAGCCCGGCGGCCAGCTCATCGGGCGGCCGCCGAAGACGTGCAGGTGGACGTGGAAGACCACCTGGTTGGCGTCGCGTCCGGTGTTGAGGACCGCCCGCCAGCCCGTCTTGTCCAGCCCGTGCTCTTTGGCGACCTTGGCAGCGAGGGCGAACACGGGAGCCATCACCGCGCCGTCGCCGACCTCGTCGAGCGAGGCGACGTGGCGCTTCGGGATGACGAGGACGTGCACCGGCATCAGCGGCCGGATGTCCGGAAACGCGATCGCGCCCTCGTTCTCGCCCAGCTTCTTCGCCGGGATCTGGCCCGCCACGATCTTGCAGAAGACGCAGTCGTCCACGGTCACCTCAGAACAGCTTCTTCGAGTCGAGCAGCAGGGTCACCGGGCCTTCGTTCACGATCCGCACCTGCATGGTGGCGCGAAAGACTCCTTCGCCCACCCGCACTCCGCGCGCGCGGACCTGATCGCAGAACCTGGCGTAGAGCGGCTGCGCGATCTCCGGCCGCGCCGCGTCGACGAAGCCCGGCCGGGTCCCCTTGCGCGCGTCGCCAAAGAGCGTGAACTGCGAGATCGCCAGCACCCCGCCGCCGACCTCCAGCACCGAGCGGTTCATCTTCCCCTGCTCGTCCTCGAAGATGCGCAGGTCGACCACCTTGTCGGCCAGCCACCGCGCATCCTCGCCGGAATCCCCCTGCCCAACCCCGACGAGGACGCACAATCCCGCAGAGATCTCGCCGGTCGACTTCCCTTCGACGAGCACGGACGCCGCGCTCACCCTCTGCACCACCGCACGCATTTCGGGGACACGATACGAAATCCGGCGCGATCTGTCCCCGCTGCCGTCCGATCAGTGGCGGATGCCTGCGCCCGGCGAGGTGGGCTCGCGCGGATCGAGCGTCTCGAGGAGCGTCGCCATGTCGTCGGCGTGCTCTTCCTCCTGCTGCAGCACGAACTCCATCAGGCGCCGCGACGTCGGATCGTTCTCCCCGAAGAACCGGATCATCTCCATGTACGACTCGATGGCGATCCGCTCCGCGATCAGGTCCTCCTTGATCATGTCGACCAGCGAGTTCCCTTCCGCGTACTGCGCGTGGCTCCGCGTGAGCAGGCCCTCGGGGTTGAAGTCCGGCGCGCCTCCGAGCTGGCGGATGCGCTCGGCGATCTTGTCCGCGTGCTCCTGCTCTTCCTTGGCGTGCTCCATGAACTCGTCCGCGACCGCCTGGTAATGGATCCCCGCCGCCATGTAGTGGTGCCTGCGGTACCGGAGCGTGCAGACGATCTCGGTCGCCAGCGCTTCGTTGAGCAGCTTCACCGCGGTCTGCACGTCGCCGCGATAGGCGGGGGTCACCGCTCCCTTCTCGACGTGCTCTCGCGCACGCCGCTGCAGTTCCTTGATGTCGGTGAGAAATGGCGTTGCCTTCGGGTCGTTCATCGCCCCGCTCCCTTCCGTGTCAGTGAGTCGGGTTGGAAGCTAGCCACGCGGTTGACCGGCGGCAGCGTCCGTGACAGACGGAGCGCCCCATGCTCTCGACCGGATTCCTCGAGCTGGCGCGCCAGCTGATCGCCGCCGACAGCGTCTCCGCCAAAGGGACGCGGCAGGCGGCCGGGATCCTGGAAGCGCTCTGGGCGCACGCCGGCCTGCCCGTCCAGCGGCAGGCTGTCGAGGGGATCCACGTCAACCTGCTGGGCGGGCCCGGCGGCGAAGCGAGCGGTCCGGGAGGCGTGCTCTTCGTCACCCACCTCGACACCGTCCCGCCGGGGCCGCTCGATCTCTGGCACGCCGATCCCTGGACGCTGACGGAGCGCGACGGGTTCCTTCACGGCCTCGGCGTGGCGGACGTGAAGCTGGATGCGCTGTGCAAGGCGGAAGCGGTGCGGCGGGTGCAGGGGCGCAAGGCCCGGCGCCCGTTCTGGCTGCTCGGGACGTTCGGTGAAGAGATCGGGCTCCGCGGCGCGAACCATTTCGTCCAGAGCGAGCTCTTCCGAGCCGTGTCGCCGGCGCAGGTCCTCTGCGGCGAGCCGAGCGAGCTGCAGATCATCTCGGCGCACAAGGGATACGCGGTGGTGCGCTGCACGCTGCGCGACCGCAAGGCCCGGCCGGTCAACAGCGCAGGCCCCGGCGTCGAGCAGCTCCTCTTCGCCGGCAAGGCCGCGCACAGCTCGACGCCGGCCCTCGGCGACAACGCCATCAAGAAGGCCCTCGCCTGGGTGAAGGCGGCGGGGTCGCCGGTGATCGCCGCGCGTGGCGGGTCGGGGACCAACGTGGTCCCGGCGAGCTGCGTGCTGGAGGTCCCCGCCCCGCGGGAGAAGGGCGAGCCGGAGCCCGCGTCCGTGAAGTTCCTTCCCCCCCGCCCTCCGCAGCCGAATCTCTGGCGCGCGCTCGCCACCGCCTCTGCGCTGGAGGAGCTCTGGCAGCGCACGTTGCCGGAAGGCACGGACGCGCGCTTCGATCCTCCCGGCGCGGTGGGCGGGCTGAACGTGCTGGAGAGCGGAGAAGCGTCGGTGTCGATCGATCTCGACGCGCGCCTGTTGCCCACGCACGACCCCGACGCGCTGATCGCCGCCTTCTCCGCGCAGGCGAAGGCATGGGTCGACCAGCTCGGGCGCGGCGAGCTGGAGCTCGAGATGGAGGTGCAGCGCAACGCGTCGGGGATGGCGCTCGCCGCCGGCGCGCCGTTGCTGCAAGTGGCGGGCACGGTGCTCGCGCGGCACGGCCTCGACCCGACTCCGCGGGCGAAACCGACCAGCACCGAAGCGGGCGTGTTCGCGCGCGCCGGGTGCGAGGCGATCGTCATCGGCCCGGGCCGGAGCACCGGAAACGCGCACACGCCGAACGAGCGCATCGAGATGGCGCAACTGGACAAGGCGTGCGATCTCTACGAGTCCCTTCTAGTGGAGCTCTGCGCTTGTACCTGATCCGCGACGGCCAGAAGAGCGACCTTCCCGGCCTCCGCAAGCTCGCCTCCGCGCTGAACACGGTCAACCTGCCCGACGACGAGCGGGAGCTGAGCTCGATCCTGGAAAAGTCGGCGAGATCCTTCGATGGCCGCATCCGCGACCCGTTCCACCGCGAGTACCTCTTCGTCATGGAGGAGACCCGCACGGAGAAGGTGATCGGGACCTCGCTGATCATCGCCCAGCACGGCACGCGCGATGCGCCGCACATCTTCTTCGACGTCTACGAGAAGGAGCATTACTCCCACAGCGTGGACCGCCACGTCCGGCACCGGGTGCTTTCCATCGGCTACAACTTCGACGGGCCTACGGAGGTGGGCGGCCTGGTCGTCGACCCGCAGTTCCGCGGCCAGGGCAAGCCCGGCAAGCAGCTCAGCTACGTGCGGTTCCTCTACGTCGCCATGCACCGGGCCCGCTTTCGCGACCGGATCCTCGTCGAGCTGCTTCCGCGGCTGGAAGAGGACGGGCGAAGCCCGCTCTGGGAGGCGCTGGGGCGCAAGTTCACGGGCCTCTCCTACCAGGAAGCCGACCGCCTCTCCCGCGAGAACAAGGAATTCATCCAGCAGCTCTTCCCGCCGGGGGAGATCTACGCGACCATCTTCTCCCAGAAGATCCAGGACGCCATCGGCGAGGTGGGGCCGGAGAGCGTCGGGGCGAAGAACATGCTGACGCGCATCGGCTTCCGCTACGACGAGCGCATCGACCCCTTCGACGGCGGCCCCCATTACTCCGCGCCCACCGAGCTGATCGAGCCGATCCGGCGCTTCCGCCGCGCGAGGCTCGCCCCGAAGCGCCTTCCCGTGGGCGCGGAAGCCGCGCCGCCGGACGTCGAGGAGCGGCTGGTCGCGCTCGAGCGGACGCAGGGGCGCAACCGGTTCCGCGCGGTGCGGGCGCTCTGCGCCTTCCACGACGCCGACGTGCAGATCCCCGAGGACGCGGCCGACGTCCTCGGAGCCGAGGACGGGGATCGGCTGCACACCATCCCCCTCGAGTAGCCGATGGACTTCGTCGCCGGAAGCTTCTGCGAGCCCAGGACGCCGGACGGAGTGATCGAGGACCGCTCGCCCGCGGACCTTTCCCTGGTCCTCGGACGGCATCCGTGGGCGCTGGCGCAGGTGGAACTGGCGGTCTCTGCGGCCCGCGACGCACAGCCCGCGCTGGCGGCGATTCCGCTCTCCGATCGTGCGCAGCTCGTGCGCCGGATCGGCGCCGCGCTGAAGGATCGCGAGGAGGAGCTGGCCCGCGCCATCGCGCTCGACGTCGGCAAGCCGCTCTGGGAGGCGCGCACCGAGGCCCAGGCCTGCGCCGCCAAGGCGGCGATCACCGCCGACGAAGGCGTCAAGCTCGTCGCCGCCTTCGCCGCCCCGGGGCAGGACGGCGCCGAATGCCGCTTCCGCCCGCTCGGCGTCGCCGCCGTGCTCGGGCCCTTCAACTTCCCGGTGCACCTGCCGAACGGACACATCCTTCCGGCGCTCCTCTGCGGCAATGCGGTGGTGTTCAAGCCGAGCGAGATCGCGCCGCACGCGGCCGAGGTGTACGCGCGCTGTCTCGAGCGAGCCGGGCTTCCGCGCGGCGCCTTCAACCTGGTCCAGGGAGGCGCCGCGACCGGCGGCGCGCTCTGCGCCCATGCAGGCGTCGACGCCGTCCTCTTCACCGGGAGCTGGGCGGTGGGCCAGGCCATCCGCCAGGCGAACCAGGGCCAGACGAAGCTGCTCGCGCTGGAGATGGGCGGAAAGAACGCCGCCCTCGTCCTCCCGGATGCGGACCTGGACAAGGCCGCCTACGACGTCCTCTTCTCCGCCTTCGTCTCCGCAGGACAACGGTGCACCGCGGCCTCGCGCGCGATCGTGGTCGGCGACGCGCGTCGATTCGCCGCCCGCCTCGCCGCCCTCGCCGCGCAGCTCTCCATCGGGCACCCGCTCGACGACGGCGTCTTCATGGGCCCCTTGGCATCGCCTGCCGCGCTGGAGAAGTTCGAGCGCGGCGTCCGCGGGGCCGGCGCCGAAGCCATCCTCGAGCCGCGCCGCCTGGAGCCGCGGGGCCT
>DASREU010000384.1:0-8296 GCA_035651935.1 Myxococcales bacterium
ACGAGCTGATGCGCCGCTCGATGGAGGAGGACTGCAGCATCTTCCTCACGCTGAGCGGGGCGATGACGCCCGCCGGGCTGCACCAGAGCTGCCTGATCCCGCTGATCGAGCGCGGGGTGATCAGCGCGCTCACCACCACGGGCGCGAACCTGTACCACGACGCCCACCGGATCATCGGGCACGCGATCCGCGAGGTGAACCCCAACGCCGGCGACCTGCAGCTGCGCCTGGCGCGGGTGATCCGCATCTACGATCTCGGGTTCTGGGAAGAGGCGCTGCTGGACACGGACAAGCTCTTCTCGGCGCTGATGCAGGCCGAGGACTACCAGCGCAGGATGACCACGCCCGAATTTCACGCGCTGCTCGGGCGCGACATCGCGAAGATGGAGAAGGCGCTGGGCGTCGAGCAGCCTTCTCTCTTGTCGCAGTGCTGGAAGCACGGCGTGCCGATCTTCGTCGGCGCGGTCCAGGACGGGTCGATCTTCCTCAACGCGGTGAAGCTGAAGCGGCTCTTTCCGGAGACCTTTCGCTTCGAGATCGACATCAACGACGACGTCTACACGATGGCCGCGGTGCAGCACTGGGCGCGGCACCAGGGGTCGAAGCGGCTCGCCATCTGGATCCTCGGCGGCGGCGTCCCGAAGAACTACACGCTGCAGGGGGAGCCGCTGCTCGACCAGATCCTCTTCGTGCCCACCACCGGGTTCGACATCGACCTGCAGTTCTGCGTCGACCCGGTGGACAACGGCGCGCTCTCCAGCTGTCCGGCCGGCGAGGGGCACACCTGGGGCAAGGTCTCCGTCGAGGCCGTCGAGACCGGCTCCGTCTACGTCCACACCGACGTGACCGCCGTCTTCCCCTGGCTCACGCACGCCCTCCTCAGCGACCCGAAGATGAAGCGCAAGCCGAAGCGCCTCCTCGACCACCTCGCCGAAGCCCGCACCTTCCTCGACCGCGACGTCGCCAAAAACCGCCGCGAGCTCCTCAAGACCGTCGTCTTCCCGGGCACCCCGACAACGCACGACCCCGAGAACACCGTCCGCTGAATTTCGGGGACACGTACGAAACTCCGAGATTCGTATTGTGTCCCCGAAACCAGCCATGGCCGTTACTGCCGTGGTGTTCGATGGCACGCGCTTGTTGGCCGTCGACTATCCAGAGGCGCGAAAGAGCCTTGGGCACGCGCCACGTCTGGTTCGACGCGGACGCGCGCGCGCCGGAGGTCGACGATCTCCTCTTCTTCCTGCAGGTCCATCCCCTGACCTCGTCCGCTCCAGGAAGACTCGGTGTCGCTGTAGCCATCGCGCCAGCCAATTCCGGAAAGTGCGGAGGAGCACCGGGGCGGTTTGCCGTCGCACGACTCAGCTGGCGGCGAGCTCGAACCGCGCGGTGAAATGACGGAGGAACGGCGGCTCGTAGACGATCTTGAGCCCGCGCAGCTGCTCCTTCCGCCGGACGATCTCGGCGGCGCCCTCCATGACGTAATCGAAATGACTCTGCGTGTAGCAGCGGCGCGGGAACGCAAGGCGGACCAGCTCCATGGCCGCAGGCCGGAACGTGCCGTCGATCGTCCTGCCGAACATGGCCGAGCCGATCTCGCAGGTGCGCACGCCGTCGTTGAGGAACAGCTCGACGACCAGCGCTTGCCCGGGCAGCTGCTCGGGTGGGATGTGGGGCAGGAACGCCTTCGCGTCGATGTAGACGGCGTGCCCTCCGGGCGGCTGCACCGTCGGGATGCCGACCGCGTTGAGGCCCTCCGCCATGTAGCGGGAAGTGGCGAGCCGGTAGTCGAGGTAGCTCTCGTCCAGCACCTCCTCCAGCCCGACGGCCATCGCCTCCAGGTCGCGTGCCGCGAGGCCGCCGTACGTCGGGAACCCCTCGGTGAGGATGAGCTGGTTGCGCAAGTCCTGCATCCAGTCGGCGTGCCGGAGCGCGATCATCCCGCCGATGTTCACCAGGCCGTCCTTCTTCGCGCTCATGAGGCAGCCGTCGGCGAGGGCGAAGGTCTCCTCGGCGATCGAGCGCGTGCTGCGGCCCGCTTGCCCCGGCTCCCGCAGCTTGATGAAGTGGCTGTTCTCGGCGAAGCGGCAGGCGTCGAGGACGAAGGGGATCCGGTGGCGACGGTAGATCTCCGAGATCCTCCGGAGGTTTTCGAGTGAGACCGGCTGGCCGCCGCCCGAGTTGTTCGTGATCGTGACCATGCCGACCGGGATGCGCGTCCGGTTCGCGGCGCAGAAGGCGTCGAGACGCGCAAGGTCGACATTTCCTTTGAACGGGTGGCGACTCGCCGGATCGCGGCCCTCGGCGATGACGAGGTCGACCGCCTCTCCGCCGAGCGCCTCGATGTTGGCGCGCGTGGTGTCGAAGTGGTTGTTGGACGGGATCGCCTGCCCAGGCTTGACGATCTGGGAGAAGAGGAGCCGCTCCGCGGCGCGCCCCTGGTGGGTGGGGATGACATGCGGATACCCGGTGAGCGCGCGCACCACCTTCTCGAAGCGGGCAAAGCTGCGCGAGCCGGCATAGGACTCGTCCGCCTGCATCATCGCCGCCCACTGCGCCGCGCTCATGGCGGTCGTGCCGGAGTCGGTGAGGAAATCGAACGTCACCGCTCGTGCCGGGACGAGAAAGAGGTTGTAGCCAGCCTCGCGGACGATGCGCTCGCGCTCCTCGCGGCGGAGCAGCATGAGAGGCTCCACCTGTTTGATCTTGAAGGGCTCGATGATGGTCCGCTGTCTCTCGTCACTCATGCCCGCACACTACCGCGGGTCAGCGCCGCCGATGGAATCGGGGCGCGCAAAGCTGAACGTCCTCAGCCCAACTGCCAGGCATTCTTCTTGCCTGACGGATACACATCGACCGATGTCGGAGAATGAAATGACTGATGCTGTCGCGCTTCGTGGGGACGCCGGGGGGATCGACTGGTCCGAAGCGCGCTCGTCGTTCGCCCCGCGTCGAGGGCGTGCGCGGGGCCCTCCAAGGTGATGGCAGGATGACGGACATGGATCCTGGAAACGTGGACGAGCCCGGAGGATGGCGCCACTTCGTCCGCGCGCTGTGGCGTGAGTGGACGCGGAACAGGCTGACGGACGCCGCCGCTGCTCTCACGTTCTACGGCATCCTCGCGCTCTTTCCCTTCGTCCTGTTCACCGTGGCGGCGGCGAGCCTGATCATCCGGCCAGAGCAAGTGCACGCGCTCGGCGCCGCATTGGCGCGGGATACGCCGCCAGCCCTGGCGCCCATCCTGCTTGCGAGGCTCGACGAGATCACTTCGCGGCCGCGGGTGGGCGTGCTGACTCTCAGCGTGCTCGCGGGGGTGTGGTCATCGACAACCGGCGTCGCCAGCCTGGTGACGGCCCTCAACTCTGCGTACGGCGTGTCCGAGCGGCGGCCGCAATGGAAGATCTACTCAATGGCGTTGGCGGTCATGCTGGGCGCGGCGCTCCTGACTTTGATCGCGGCCGTCGTGGCCGTGGCCGCTCCGATCGCCGCAGGGCGGCTGGGGGCTTCCTGGCAGCCCGTCGTTGCCTGGCTGCGTCTGCCCCTGGCGACATTTCTGATGACGATCGTGTGGGCAACGATCTACTACGTCCTTCCGAACGTGACGCAGACGCTCCGATCGATCCTGCCGGGTTCGGTCGCGGGAGTGCTCGTCTGGCTTGCCGCTACGCTCGGATTCTCGTACTACGTTTCGCACCTCAGCAACTTCGGAATCACCTATGGAGCCCTGGGGGGGATCGTCATCCTCCTCGTCTGGATGTGGTTTTCCTCGCTTGCTTTGATGCTGGGCGCCGAGCTCAACGCCGTGCTCCGGAAGTCACCGAGGTGAGCCGGCTGGCCGAGCATCCATTGCCAACGCGTCAGATGAATGGAAGCGAGACCGAGATGATTCCCAGGCGTCGCTTCGCGACGCTCGCCGATAAGGGCGACGGGACGCATCCTCGCAATGTACGCACGGTGGATCGCGGCCTCCCGTGGCAGTTGAGCGAAGCCGCGGCGCCGATGCCGCGCATCTCCGCCTCGATCGGCGTCAACGAACCGGACGCGCGGACGGCGCTGCGTGCGTTTCCTCCACTCGCGGCGCAATGGGCACCGTGAAGGAGAAGGTGCTCCCGCGTCCCGGCGTGCTCTCGACGGAAACGCGGCCGCCGTGAGCCTCGACGATGCCCTTGACGATGGGCAGCCCGAGTCCGGCACCGCGGCGCTCACCTTTTCGCGCCTGCCAGAACCGGTCGAACACGTGCGGGAGATCGGCCGCGCCGATGCCAGCGCCCGTGTCCCTGACCCGGAAGATCACTTCCTCCTCTGCCGGTCGAGCTTCGATCGTGATCCGCCCGCCGGGCGCGGTGAACTTGGCCGCGTTGCCGATCAGGTTCTCGAAGACCTGGCGCAGCCGGTCCCGGTCCGCCCAGATCTCCGGGAGCTCATCCGCCACGTCGAGTTGGAGATCCAGGGAGCTCGACGATGCGAGCGGCTTCTGTGTTTCGAGAACATCGACCAGGAAATCCCCGGTGGGGATGGCGGCAGGCTCGATCGAGAGACGGCCAGCTTCCAGACGCGTCACGTCGAGGAGGTCCTCGATGAGGCGCTTCATCCGGGCCGCCGCTCCCGCGATCCTCTCGCCGGCTCTGGATTGAGGCGTTCCCTCCTCCGCCCCCGGAGGTTGGAGAAGAGCCGCCTGCATGAAGATCATGTTCAACGGATTCCGGAGATCGTGCGCGACGATCCCCAGCACGTCGTCCCGCGCCTGGACCACGCGCTCAGTGGCATGGTGGAGCCGGGAATTCTCCAGGGCGAGAGCGGCACGGCGGCCGACTTCTTCCAGGAGGCGCAGATCCGCCGCTCCATATTGTCGTCCAGGACGACACGAGGCGACCACCAGCGCTCCGAGAAGCTGGCCGGAGACGAAGAGCGGAACTCCCATCATCGAGGTCGGAGCAATCGTTTCCAACAGGCGCCGATGCGCTTCGCTTTGCGTGACGGTCTTGATCGTCTCCGCCGAAACCTCGGCCACGATCTGCGGCTGTTTCGATTGGAGAATCGCCGAGGCCAGGTGCGGACGGCCGCGGTCCAGCGGGAAGCTCTTCAGCGCCTCGGCGATCCCGGCCTTGGCCGGATCCGAGGTCGCCACCTCCATGCGCCGGAACTCGCCTTGCTCGTCGGCGAACTCGATCACGCAGAAGTCCCCGAATTCTCGCAATGCCAGCTGCGCGACGCTGGCGAGGGTTTTCCGGGAATCGAGCGTGGCGGAGAGGAGGGCGCCGACTTCGGCGAGAAATAGCTCTTCATGCTCGATTCTCATCTGTTCCGTGATGTCCCGCACGTGGGCGGTGAACACCCACGCCCCGGCGTCGCTCAGCTTCGAAATCGCCACCTCCGCGGGGAATTCTTCCCCGCTCTTCCGAACGCCCAGGAAGGTCCGCCGGCGTCCTGCCGTCATGTCGAACGGCTCGCGCCCTTCACTGAAGTCCCGAAGGTGCTGCGGGTGGTGCCGATGGAAGCGCTCTGGAAAGAGGATCTCGAGCGGCTTTCCCAGCACCTCATCGCGCGACCAGCCGAAGATGTGCTCGGCTGCCTCGTTGTACATGACGATCCGCCGGGCCTCGTCGACCGAGATGATGGCGTCCGCGGCAATGGAAATGATTCCCGCGAGCCTGGCCTCCGAGGCGCGCAGGGCCAGATCGGCGGAGTGTCGGTTCAGCGCGATCGCCAGTTGGTTCACCACCGCGCTGATGAAGACGAGGTCCTGCTCTTCCAGTTCCTTGGCGGCCTGCAGTTGAAGCGCACCGAAGATCGAACGGTGATCGACGGCGAAGGGAAGCATCACGAAGTTCCTCGCTCCCTCGATGCTGGCCTCCGTTCCGGTCGCGGGTAGCGGGGGCATCCTGAGCGCAGGCGCCTCGTCGCGATCGAGGGCGACGGGGGGGCCGGCGAGATAGCTGTACGCATCCTGCGCATGCGCCTTGCCGACTTGCAGCGCCCGAGTACTCTCACCTTCGGCCCGCCAGGTCATCGTTCGTGGGGTGCCGGTTCTCAGGATGAGGATCGCGCTGCGCAGGGGCAGCGTCCGGACGACGAACTCCACCACCTCGGGGACCGTTCGCTCCACGCTCTGGTGAGCAGCTTGCTGATCTCGTACAGGTGCTCGAGACGCTGCTGCGACCGCTCCATCCCGGCGATGCGGCCGGCATGGGAGTGGAAGAGCAGATGTTTGCGCTTCACGACCAGCCTGGGGTGGACGGCGCTGCCAGGTGGATCGCCTTGCATACCCTGAACCGAAGCAGGCGAGCGAGACCGACGGCTCTCTTCGCGGCAGACGCGCATTCGTTGCGCAAGCAGTGCGGGGACCAACGGTCCGCGGCGCGCGGACCTTGACTCAGATGACCGAAGTTCTCGAGACGGGGCGCGTCAGAAGCATCGAGGAAATGACGCTGCGGGTCGCCCGTGGTTGCAGAGAATGCGCAGCCGCGATGGACTGGTGCATCGGCTGCGGCGCGTGCCGGTGAACGAAGGGCGGATGCAAGCGCCGCGAGCCCGGGTTATGAGTTGCAATTCTCTGGCGTGGCGGGGGCCTCGAGGAGGATTCCTTGGTCGAGGCGACGGACCACAGCGCCTCTGTTGATGCCTGGATCGCGCTCCTCGCGAAGGACGCCGCCCCCCCGCGGCTCCTCGAATTCTTCGAGCAAGGTTTTGCAGCGATGTGGCGCCGTGCACTCGCCACCCTCGGGGACGTCACGCTCATGGCCATCCTCGATCGGGTGCTCTACAACGCGGCCGAACGGTTCCCGCTGCTGGAGCCCCTCGAGATGGACGGCGGCGGTCTGCGCACCGAGAACCTCCGCGCCCGCATCGACGGCCTGAATCGCGATCAACTCCAGGCCGGGCTCCGCTTCATCCTGGTGGAATTCCTCACGGTCCTCGGCAACCTCACGGCCGAGGTCCTCAGCCCCGCGCTCCACTCCGCGCTCGCGAAGGTCGCAGTCCCTGGGAAAGCACAGTCATGAATGAGAACACCGACATCAAGCGCCTCCGGACCGGGGTGCGGAACCTCGATGCGCTCTACATGGGTGGGCTGCCGAAGAGCACTGTCACCGTCATCGCCGGGCCGCCGGGCACCGGCAAGACCATCCTCGCCCAGCAGATCTGCTTCCACAACGCCTCGCCCGAAACGCCGGTCCTCTACTTCAACACGCTCTCGGAGCCCACCGCCAAGACCCTGCGCTACGCCAGCCAGTTCGGCTACTTCGACCCGAGCAAGCTCGGAGCGGAGTTCCAGTTCGTCGATCTCGGCAGCGTCCTGCGGGCTGGAGGACTCGAGGAAGCCACCGGGCTGATCATGGAGCACGTCAAGAGGGTCAAGCCCGCGATCGTGGCGGTGGACAGCTTCAAGTCCTTCGACGACCTGGCCAAGTCGCGCGCCGAGCGGCGGAAGTTCGGCTACGAGATCGCGGTGAACTTGATGGCGTGGGAGACCACCGCGCTGCTCCTCGGCGAGTACCGCGCCGAGGACCTGGAGACGAACCCGCTCTTCTCCGTCGTCGACGGGATCCTCACCTTCCGCCAGCGGGAGCAGTCCGGCGAGGCGCAGCGCTTCATCCACATCGTCAAGATGCGGGGGACCGAGCACAGCCGCGACGAGCACGCGTTCGCCATCACCCCGAACGGCATCGAGGTCTACTCTCCGCGCGTCACCATCCAGCGCGAGGACCGCGCGGACCACGTGCCGTCCGATCCCCAGCGCCTCCAGACTGGCATCACCAAGCTGGACGAGCTCCTCGGCGAAGGCATCCCGCTCGGCTCCAGCCTGCTGGTCGCGGGAGTGGCCGGGACGGGAAAGACGGTGCTCGGCCTCGAATTCCTCTATCGCGGCGCCCTGGCAGGCGAGAAGGGGATCGTCTTCTCCTTCGAAGAGACCGAGGAGCGGCTCCGCGCCTCCGCCCGCGGGCTCGGCTGGGACATCGGCAGGGAGATCGATCGCGGGATGCTCGAGATCGTCTTCATTCCGCAGCCGGAGATCCTGGTCGAGAAGCACCTCTTGATGATGAGCGAGCGGGTGCGGACGCTCGGCGCCAGGCGCGTGGTCATCGACTCGGTCTCGGTCTTCCTGCACAAGATCAAGGATGCGCAGGTCGCGCGGGAGAAGATCTTCCAGCTCGCGAGCATCGTCCAGAACGCGCAAGCGGTGGGCTTCTTCGCCACCGACATCCCGTACGGCTCCAACCAGATCAGCCGCTTCGGCGTCGAGGAGACGGTCGTGGACGGCGTCGTCTTGCTCAGCTCGACGGAAGAAGGGTTGGAG
>DASREU010000385.1:0-3438 GCA_035651935.1 Myxococcales bacterium
GACCCGTACTTCAAGTACGACGGTGCGCTGTGACGATACCTGTCGAGGCCCTGGCGCAAGGCTGGTGATCTCACGCGTTCGGCTCAAGGCTTCTCGTAGACGGCCGCATGCTGGTGGCGGCTGCGGATCTCCGACAGCTCTTCGACGGTGAGTGGCCGCGGCGGCTCTCCCTCGGGCACCGAGATGTCGCGCATGTATTCCTCGTAGCCCGGGCGCGAGAAGATGGCGACGATTCGCAACGGGCCGGAGCCGGTGTTGCGCATGCTGAAGACGGTGTCTCTGGGCATGAAGATGACCGCACCGGCCTCCACCTCCGCTTGCCGTCCGGCAAGCGTCGCCAAGCCGGTTCCCGCGTGCACGAAGATGATCTCCTCTGCCTGGGGATGGCGGTGCGCAGGGATGGCCTGTCCCGGCGCGATGTCCTCGGTCATCAGGAAGAAGTCCGTCGAGCCGGCAGTCCTGGGATCGACCTTGAGGATGAAGGGCGCGGTCAGGCTCGATAGCGCGCTCGGCGGCGGACGGTGAACGCGGTGCTCGCCCTCCCCCTCGGCAAGGATCAGCGGACGGCCACGGGCGGTGGTTCCTGCGCAGGCCAGGTGGAAGGCGAGGGCGGCGAGGAGGGCGGTAGCACGGGTCATCAGTACCTCCCGGGTTCGCTTCCGAGACTAGCTCGTCCGAAGGTGGTGTAAAAGGCGCGGTATGACGATGACCCTCGTGAATGCGTCGAAGCGGGAAGGCATGATGGTGCTGGAGCTGAACGCGCCGCCCGCGAATACCTATAGCTACGACATGATGAAGCAGCTCGACGCGCATGTGCTCGACGCGCGGTTCGATGCGAGCGTGCACGTCATCGTGATCACCGGCGCCGGCGACAAGTTCTTCTGCGCCGGCGCCGACATCAAGATGCTAGAGAGCGCAGACCCGTACTTCAAGTACAACTTCTGCCTCCACGCGAACGAGACGCTCTGCCGGCTCGAGCAGACGCCCAAGCTCGTCATCGCGGCCATCAACGGACACTGCGTCGGCGGCGGGCTGGAGGTCGCCCTCGCCTGCGATCTCCGGATCGCACGCGCCGAATCCGGCAAGCTGGGACTGCCCGAAGTGTCGCTCGGAGTCCTCCCCGGCACCGGCGGAACGCAGCGGCTCGCGCGCGTGCTCGGGCGTGCGAAAGCGATCGAATTGATGGCCGAGGCAGCGACGGTCGGGATGGAAGAGGCCAAGGAGCTGGGACTCGTCAATGCCGTGATCGACGCGCCTGCCAAGGACTTCCGCGGCCGCGCCCTCGAGTACGCCCGCAAGTTCGTTCCCCCGGCGAAAGCCTCGCGCGCCGTCGGCTTCATCAAGCGCGCCGTCACCACTGGCCTGGAAGTCGGCCTCGAGCAGGGCCTCGCACTGGAGCGCGAGCTCCAGCAGCGGCTCTTCGAGGGAGAGGACGCGAAGGAAGGGATCGCAGCGTACAACGCCCGCCGCACTCCCCAGTTCAGCGGGAAGTAGGGAGATGTCCCCGAATTTCGTCAGGCGACCTTGCGGGCGATTTCTTCCACTGCCTCGTTGATGCCGAGCCGCGATGTATCCACGGCTAGCGCGGCTTGAGAGTACAGGGCTTCGCGGGACTTGAGGAGGGCGCGCAGCTCTTCCTGGGCGTGGGGGCTCGCGGCGCCGGGGCGGACATCTCCCTGCTCCAGGACGCGGCGCCAGTGGTCCTCGGGCTTCGCCTGCAGCCAGACCGTGCGGCAGCGCTTCTGCAGCAGCTTGAACGAGCCGGGATCGGTGACGATGCCGCCGCCGGTGGCGAGGACGGCGGCGTCGGTCTCCGCGAGGAATCTCGTGAGCACCTCGCGCGCGAGCCTCCGGTAGTAGGCCTCGCCGTGGAGCTGGAAGATCGCGGTCAGCGGCAGGCCGGCTTCCTTCTCCACCAGGGAATCCATCTCCACGAACGGGACTCGCAGCCGATTGGCGAGAGCAGGGCCGATGGTGCTCTTTCCCGCGCCGCGCAGGCCGACGAGGGCGATCACGCGACGATCGGTCCGCTCGTGCTGGGCGGAGAACAGCAATTCGCCCGCCGAGGAGCCGAGTGCGCGGGCGACGTCCTGCAGCCGGGCCACGGAGATGTTGCCCTGCCCGGCCTCGAGGTCGGCCAGGAAGCGCTCCGAGACGCGGCTGTGCTTCGCCAGCTCGCGACGGGTGAGCCCGCGCTCCTCGCGGAGTCGACGCACCGCGGCGCCGACGGAGGCGAGCAGGATCTGGTGTTCCGGAGTCATCCCGGCGCAATATATTGCATGCCGACCGCCAACTACAAGCAATATAGTGCTTGCGATCGCGCAAGGCTTGCGCTATCTTCGAAGGCGATGGACACGAGCGCGCCGGCCCCGAAGCTTTCCTTCGACACGCATCCCTCGAAGTACCGCCACTGGACCCTGGCCGTCGACGGGGAGGTCGCGCGCCTGACCATGAAGGTCGAGCCGTTCGGCGGCGCGAAGAGCGAGATCGAGCTGAAGAGCAACAGCTACGACCTCAGCGTCGACATCGAGCTCGCCGACGCCATCCAGAGGCTGCGCTTCGAGCATCCGGGCGTGAAGTGCTGCGTGATCACCAGCGCGCACGACAAGATCTTCTGCGCCGGCGCCAACATTTACATGCTCGCCTCGAGCACGCACCCGTTCAAGGTCAACTTCTGCAAGTACACGAACGAGACCCGGCTCGCGATGGAGGACGCATCGCAGCACAGCGGCATCCGCTTTCTCGCTGCCTGCAACGGCGCCACCGCCGGCGGCGGCTACGAGCTCGCGCTGGCCTGCGACGAAATCGTGCTCACCGACGACGGCGCCTCCACCGTCGCGCTCCCCGAGGTGCCTCTGCTCGGCGTCCTCCCCGGCACGGGCGGACTGACCCGCGTGGTGGACAAGCGCAAGGTGCGCCGCGATCTCGCCGACGCGTTCTCCACGCTCGCCGAGGGCGTGAAGGGCAAGCGCGCCGTCGAGTGGGGCCTGGTGGACGCGGTGGTGCCGCGGAGCAAGTTCGCCGACACCATCGCGCAGCGGGCGCGCGATCTCGCGGCGAAGGCGCCGCAGGTCGACCGCGGCCCCGCCATCGCGCTGGACGAGATCGGCGAGTACAAGCACGTCGTCCTCCAGGTCAACGAGAAGACGCGCATCGCGGAGCTGACGGTGCGCGCGCCGGCCGGCGACGTCCCGAAGACCGCCGCCGACGCGCTGGCGAAGGGAGCGCAGGGCTGGGCGCTGCGGATGGCGCGCGAGCTGGACCACGCGATGCTGCGCCTGCGCTTCGAGCACGAGAACGTCGGCCTGGTGATCGTCCGCACCGAAGGCGACCGCAAGAAGGCGCACGCCGTCGGCGAGCTGCTCGCCGGCCCCGAGAAGGATGCGTGGATCCTCCGCGAGACCCGCCTGCTCCTCGCCCGCGCGTTGCGCCGCATGG
>DASREU010000386.1:0-7815 GCA_035651935.1 Myxococcales bacterium
GAACGCCGGACGCCGGAACACCCGACGCCGGAACACCCGATGCCGGAACGCCGGACGCCGGGACACCCGACGCTGGTACGCCCGACGCGGGGACGCCGGATGCCGGCCCCCCGCCGCAGGGCGGCGTGCTGTTCACCGACGACTTCAACCGGACGCTCAGCTCCGGCCTGGGGCCGAAGTGGAGCATCCCCACGGGCGCCTGGCGCGACGACAACCGCGCGAACTCGGATCTCGACGCGCTCGATCGCGCGACGGCGGCGGGGGCGTCCTGCGCAGACTGCCGCGTCGACGCGAAGATGGTGAACTTCGCCGGTGGCGAGTCGATGCTGGAATTGCGCGTCTCCGGCAACGACCGGTATGCGCTGGCGCTCACCGCCAGCGGCGCGCTGCAGATCCGCCGCTATCGCGCCGGTGTGACGACCGTGCTCGGCAGCGTGGCGAGCGGGATCGCCGACCTGGGCGCCTGGCACGCGTTCGCCTTCGCCGTGCAGGGGAGCGTCGCCGTGACGCTGACCGCTTCGGTGGACGGCGTTCCGAAGATCAGCGCCATCGACAGCAGCGCCTCCGCCTTGACGTTCTCCGGCGGTTCCGGAATCGCCGCGACCGCAGCCGGGATCCTCTTCGACGACTTCACGCTGACCGGCTCGGGAACGGTGGAGAATCCGCCCGACGCGGGCACTCCCGACGCCGGCACTCCCGACGCCGGCACTCCCGATGCGGGCACGCCGGATGCGGGCACACCGGATGCCGGCACGCCGGATGGCGGGACGGGCGGCGGCGCCACGCTCTCCGCGACCGTCTCGTACACCGAGACCAACTTCGACCTGATGGCCGTCGATCCGAGCGGCAGGGCGTACGGCGTGAACCTCAACTCCAGCAGCTCCGAGGTGTGGACCACCGTCGATGGCCGCAGCTGGTCGAAGCGCGGAGTCGCCGCCGGCGGCCTGTGGATGATGACCTCGCTCTCGGACGGAACGCTGATCGCGGATCTCACCGAGAGCTCGGGACACGTGCTCTCCCGCTCGACGGACCACGGCGCCACCTGGACCGACGTCCTCAGCGCAGGCCAGTACCGGATGCTGACGCCGCACAGCGTCGCCGAGCTGGCGGGCGCAGTGTACTTCATCGAATACCAGGTCTTCACCACCAGCTCGACGCCGATCCGCCTCTGGAAGTCCACCGATCGCGGCGCGACCTGGAACGTGCAGTTCACCTTCCAGGGCCACCGGCACGGGCACGGCCTGATGCCCGACCCGGCGCACAATGCGCTGTTCGCCTTCTTCGGCGACTTCGACAGCCAGTCCGGACTCTACCGATCCACGGACGGCGGCGCCTCCTGGTCGCTGATCAAGGGCGGCACCCAGGCCGGAGACATCGTCGACGGCGTCGTGCTCTCCGACGGATCGTTCCTCTGCGGACAGGACATCAGCTTCCACGGCTCGATTCCCGACACGCCGCAGATCGCGCACCTCGCCTTGAACGGAGTGGAGACCGATTACTTCCAGCTCCCTTCGGCGAGCTACTCGACCCACGCGATCGCGAACGGCGGTTACGTGGTGGGCACGACGCACGAGGAGGGCGCCGACGTCGAGGCGCCGGGCTGGAACCGCGGCGCGCTTTTCGGCAGCGGCGACGGCGTGCACTGGAGGAAGCTCTTCGAGGTGCCGCAGGCGGTCGCCGGCGACGACGTTCGCGCCGACGTCTACTGGGAGCTCTCCACCGGCGAGCTGGTGTTCAGCGTGCGGAACGCCGCAGGATTCGGGCCCGGAGGGCGGGGGTACATGCTGCTCCTGACTACTCGCCAATGATCTTGATCAGCACCCGCTTGTCGCGGCGGCCGTCGAACTCGCCGTAGAAGATCTGCTCCCAGGGGCCGAAGTCGAGCTTGCCCCCCGTGATCGCGACCACCACCTCGCGCCCCATGATCTGGCGCTTGTGGTGGGCGTCGCCATTGTCTTCGCCGGTGCGGTTGTGGTGGTACCGCTGCGGGCTCGGGTCGAACGGCGCCAGCTGCTCGAGCCACCGCTTGTAGTCCTCGTGCAGCCCCGGCTCGTCGTCGTTGATGAAGACGCTGGCCGTGATGTGCATGGCGTTGACCAGGCAGAGTCCCTCGCGGACGCCGGACTCGGCCACCGCCTTCTCCACCTCGGAGGTGAGGTTGACGAACTCCATCCGCTCGCGCGTGTGCAGGGTGAGATGGCGGGTCAGCGATCTCATCGCCCACCGACCCGGTTGACGGCGGTGGTCGGGGGCTCTCCCCGCAGCACCCGCTCGATCTGCGTCAGCGCGATCCGCGCCATGTTCTGGCGCGTCTCCCCCGTGGCGCTGCCGAGGTGGGGAAGAAGCACCACGTCGTCGCGGCCGAGGAGGCCTGGATGCACCGCCGGCTCGTTCTCGAACACGTCCAGCGCCGCGCCGCCCAGGTGCCCGGCCTGGAGCGCCGTCACCAGCGCCGCCTCGTCGACGATGGGGCCGCGCGCGGTGTTCACCAGCAGGGCGCCCTTCTTCATGCGCAGGAGCTCGGCGGGGCCGATCAGGTGGCGCGTCTTCTCGTTGAGGGGGACATGGATGGAGAGCACGTCGGACTGCTCGAGCAGCTCGTCGAGCGGGACGCCGCCGCCTTTCGCGGTGAAGAGCACGCGCATGCCGAAGCCTTCGGCGCGGCGGGCGACGGCGCGGCCGATCCGTCCATAGCCGAGGATGCCCAGGGTCCGCCCGCGCAGATCGCGGCCGAGCAACATCGTCGGCGCCCAGCCGTGGAACTCGCCGGCGCGCAGCATCCGCTCTCCTTCGCGCAAGCGGCGGGCGAGGGCGAGGATCAGCGCCCAGGTGAGATCGGCGGTCGCGTCGGTGAGCACGTCGGGGGTGTTGGTCACCCAGACGGCGCGGGCGGTGCAGGCCGGCACGTCGACGTTGTCGTACCCCACGGCGTGGTTCGCGACGATGCGCAAGCGCGGAGCGGCTTCCAGCAGCTCCTTGTCGATGCGGTCGCCCGGGCCGCAGAGCACGGCGGAGGCTTCGTGCACGCGGCGGAGCAGGGCGGGCCGCTCCAGCAGCGTCTCGGCATCGTGCTGATCCACCTCCAGGCCGGCGCCGAGCACGCTGTCAGGCGCGAGCGCGAGGCGCCTGGTGATCAGGACCCGCGGCTTCTGCATGCCGCCTCTCTACCACGCCGGCACTTGACGCAGCCGCTGCCGTGCGCAGAGTTGCCCGCATGCTGACCCTCCGCTCGCAAGCGTTCGCGCAAGGCGGCGAGATCCCCCGGCTTCATACCTGCGAGGGAAAGGACGTCTCCCCCGCCCTCGAATTCGCCGGCGTGCCACAAGGCGCGAAGAGCCTCGCGCTGGTCGTGCACGATCCGGACGCGCCCGATCCCGCGGCGCCGCGGATGGACTACGTGCACTGGGTGCTGTACGACCTGCCGCCCGGTTGCAAGGGGCTGCCGGAGGGAGTCACGGCGGCGGAGCTGCCCGCCGGAACGCGGCAGGGCTTGAACGACTGGAAGCGGACGGGCTACGGCGGCCCGTGTCCGCCGATCGGCCGCCACCGTTACTTCTTCGTGCTGTACGCGCTCGACACCGTGCTCGGCGACCTGGGAACGCCGCCGCGGGCGAAGCTGGAACGCGCCTTCGCCGGGCACCTCTTGGCGAAAGCCGAGCTGATGGCGACGTACCAGAAAGGAAAGTAGAGGTCACCGCCGCAGTCCGAGCAGGCGCGCCGCGGCGGCCTCGGCGACCGTGCGCGCCTGCTCCGCCCTGGCCCTCGCTTTCTCGGCGGCCTCGCGCGCCTGCGCCGCCACGCGCTCGAACTGCGCGGCGCGGCTGGCGAGCCGGTGCGCGTCCTGCTTCGCGTGCTGGATCTCGCGCTCGCGCTTCAGCTCCTCGCGCTTCTCCGCGACCTTTCGCTTCTGCTCGGCGGCGCGCTCGTGGAAAGCGCTGCGCTGGGAAGCGGCCTTGGCTGCGACGGCGGCGGTCCCCGGGTGCGCGCTGACGGCCGCGCCGAGCAACGCGCCGAAGCCGGCCGCCGACAGCTCTTGATCCAGCACGCCCTCGCGCAGCGCCTTGGGGTCCGAGGTCGCGGCCGTCTGCACCGTGTCCTGGATGCGCCGCTGGATCTCCGGCGTGATGCGCGTGCCGATGCCGGCGGCGATCTTCCCGGCGTCGGCGAGCAACTCGTGGAGCGCCTGGCGCTGCGCCTGCATCGCGTCGCGCAGCTCGTCGCGCGCGCCGGCGTGCACCTGCGCACGGCGCGCGCGCTGCGTGGCGTCGATCAGCTTTTCCAGCGCAGCGGGCGCCCGCCGCCCGAGCTGGTTGACGATCCAGAGCGGCGTGCTCGGACGCCGCAGCGCCGCCACCCGCCTGGCTTCTTCCGTCTCGCCGCGCTCCCGGAGCTTCTCCGCCAGCGCGTTGCGCGCGGCGACGAACTGGTCGGGAGGGATCTCGGAGAGCTCGCGGTCCGAAGCCATGCGCGGGAGCCTACCTCGCGTCCAGCGTGACCGTCTCGCCGACCGCCAGGATGTGCAGCCGATCGGGCCGGAGGCGCCGGCGCTGCCACTCGGCGACGAGCCTTCGCGGCGGCTCGTCGAGCGGCTCGTCCGTCAGCTTGAAGGTGCCCCAGTGCATGGCGAAGAAGTGGCGCGCGCCGAGGTCGAGGTACGCCTGGATCGCCTGCTCGGGATTCATGTGCTGCTTCTCCATGAACCAGGCCGGGTCGTAGGCGCCGATGGGCAGGAGCGCCGCGTCCAGGGGCCCGAACCGCGCGCCGATCTCCGCGAACCCGTCGAAGTAAGCGGTATCCCCGGAGTGGTAGAGGCGCGACCGCGATCCGCAGACGACGAATCCGCCCCAGAGCGTCCGGTTGACGTCGAACAGGCCGCGGCGGCTCCAGTGCTGCGACGGCACGTAGGCGACCCGGAGGTGGTCGTTGATCCGGTCCTCCTCCCACCACCCCAGCTCGCGGACCGGCAGCGGCAATCCTCTTCCCATCCCCGTCCCCGCCAGCACCGGAGCGCCGACGGCAAGCACGGTCGGGCGGTCGTAGTGGTCGTAATGGTTGTGCGAGAGCAGCGTCCGGTCCACGCGCGGGAGCTGCGCGGCGGCGAGCGGCGCCGGGACGTTGCGCCGGATGCGGCCGGCGATGCGCTCCCCGAGCACCGGATCGATCAGGAGCGACGCGCCGTCGAGCTGCACCAGCCAGCTCGCGTGCCCGAGCCAGGTGATCCGCGCAGGCTCGCCGGGGACCGGTGGCGCCGAGAGCCGCGCCGGATCGACGTCCGCCGTCGGCACCGTGGCGTTGGCCGGGCTGCGGCGGCGCCGTCCCGAAAGCCGGTCGAGCACGGCCCAGCGAAAGACCATGCCGCCGGGATTCGGCCCGCTGCCGTCCAGGTTCGTGAAGCGGCGGTCGCTCACTGCAGGGCGCGCTCGCGCGTCTCCGCCTCGACCTGCGTCATCCGCTTCCGGGTCTTCGCCAGCCGGCCTCCCTCGTCGATGAAGTAGAACCCGACCCGTAGCATCGCGGCGATCACGGTGACCAGGATGCAGGAGAGGAACCAGTCCAGCAACGGGGTGATCACCGGCCATTGCGGGGCGACGCGGATTCCGTAGGCGCCGGTGAGGGGGACCAGAACGAACGCGATCCAGTGCGAGGCGCAGTAAGGGCAGGAGAGCAGGTATCCGCGCCAGGTGCTCATGCCGCCGCAGGCATTGCGAAGAGGCTCGAACATCTTCTCCCGGGCGACGGTGTGCGACAGCCCCATGGTGACCGCGGAGACGAGCACGATCTTGAGCAGGGGGATCTCCACGCGGCTATCTCGGCGGCGCCCAGGGCACTTCGCGATTGCGCCGCGCGGCTTCGTCGCCCAGTCTCGTCCAGGGGCCGTTGGCGGCGGCGGGACGGTGGAGCCAGCCGGGCTCGGCGAAGTCGCGCGGTCCGGCCCCGCCTGGCGCGGGAAGGACCCGGTTGACCAGCGCCGCGATGCGATTGACGAACCCCGGGGCGATCGCGTGCACCACCCGCGCCGTCTTCGCCAGTAGGCCGATGCTGACATACCCCTCGCCGCGAGCGCAGGCGCGGAGGATGCGGCGCGCGGCGCGGTCGGCGGACACCGAGGATCCGGGCAGGGATGCGCCGATGGCGAACCAGGCCACTTCGCGCTCCCGCCGCCCCTTGAACAGCGCGTTCCAGTGCGAGCCGGTGCGCATCACGAACGGCAGGACGGTCGTCACGCGGATCCCCTGCCGCGCGCCCTCGACCGTGAGGCCCTCGGAGAATCCGACCGCCGCATACTTCGATCCCACGTACGGGAGCAGGTGCGGGATGGCGACGGCGCCGCCGATCGAGCAGATGTTGACCACCCGGCCGTGCCCGCGCAGGTGCGGCAGCGCCGCGATGGTGGTGTGGACGGTCCCGAAGTAATTGATCTCCATCGCCTCCCGGAAGTCCTGCAGGCCCATCGCCTCCAGCGGACCCACCTGGATGATGCCGGCGTTGTTGATCAGCACGTCGATGCCGCCGTAGCGCTCCAGCGCCTGGGAGACGAACGAGGCGGCCTGATCGGGATCGCTGACGTCGCAGGTCACCGCGAGCACGTCGACGCCGCGCGCCGCCAGCTCTGCGCGCGCGCGTTCCAGCTCGGCGGCGTCGCGCGCGCAGATCGCCAGGCGCGCGCCCTGTGCGGCGAGCAGCCGGGCCAGGACGAGCCCCAGTCCGCGCGAGGCTCCGGTGATGAGGACCCTCTTCCCCGCGAACGAGTACGAACGCAGCGCGCGGCGAAATCCGACCACGAAACCCGCGCCCGCGGCGCACATCCATGTCCGGCCCGAAAGCATCGATGCCTCCGACCGCAAGTTCGCCATCACGGCCACGAGCGGCACCCCGCTTCCGGCCGGGCGCCCGCCTGGCGCGCCGGGTCACTCGAAGCGCAAGGCCTCGATGGGGTCGAGCCGCGAGGCCCGGAGCGCCGGGTAGAAGCCGGCGACGACGCCGGCGAGTCCCGCCGCGAGCATGGTCCCGACCATCACGGTCGGCGAGAGCAGGGTGGGCCAGTTGCCCTTCGCCGCCATCCACTTCGAGATGCCGATGCCGAGGTTGAGGCCGATCGCGCCGCCGACGGCGGCGAGCACCACCGCCTCGGTGAGGAACTGGAAGAGGATGTCCCGGCCGCGCCCCCCGACGGCCATGCGGATGCCGATCTCCCGCGTTCGCTCGGTCACGGAGACGAGCATGACGTTGGCGATGCCGATCCCGCCGACGATCAGCGAGATCGCCGCGACCGCCTCCAGCAGGGTGGCGATGGTCTCGGTGCTCTGCTTCGCCGCGTCCTGCATCTCGGCGAGGTTGCGGATCTGGAAGTCCGGCTCGGCCTGGTCGGCGAGGTGATGGCGCTGCCGCAACAGCGAGGTGATCTCCGGCTCCGCGTCGCTCACCTGCCGCGAGGAGCGCGCCGAGATCATCATCTGCCCCACCGCGTCGGCCTGCGAGCCGATCAGCCTTCGCACCACCGTCGACCAGGGCATGAGGATCACGTCGTCCTGGTCCTGCCCGCCGAAGCTCTGCCCCTTCGGAGCGAGGATGCCGATCACCTTGCAGGGCACCGCCTTTACCCGGATCTGCTCGCCGAGCACCGGGGCGCCGGGGATGAAGAGCTTGTTCACCACCGTCTGACCGAGGATGCATACCTTGGCGGCGGAGACGTCCTCCTCGCGGCCGAAGACCTCGCCCTCGGCCAGCGGCCAGTTGCGGACCTGGAGGTACGCCGCCGTGGTGCCCTGGACCTGGGTGAACCAGTTCTGGTCGCCGTAGATGATCTGCGCGCCG
>DASREU010000387.1:0-4173 GCA_035651935.1 Myxococcales bacterium
ATCCGCAGGGCATGCGCGTGATCATCGATGGCGTGCTCGGAGGAAGAGCGCCCGGGCTGATCGATCGCGCCGCGCTGTTCATGGTGCTCGTCGCGCTGCTCCAGGCGCTGGCGGTGTCCGCGCGGCATACCTTGATCTCCGTCGCCGGCGAGCGCGCGGTGACGCGCGTGCGCGAGAAGCTGTTCGCGAGCATCCTCGATCAGGAGATCGCGTTCTTCGATCAGCGCCGGACCGGAGAGCTGACCAGCCGGCTTTCCGCGGACACCGGGGTGCTGCAGAACGCGGTCAGCGCGAACATCTCCATCGGTTTGCGCAGCGCGGCCCAGATCGTCGGCGGCATCGGCTTCCTGCTCTGGACCTCGCCCGTGCTCACCGCCTTGATGCTCGCGGTGGTCCCGCCGATCGCGCTGTTCGGCGTGATCTATGGCAGGCGGGTCCGCAAGCTTGCCCGCGACGTGCAGGACGCGCTCGCGTCGGCCAACGAGGTCGCGGAGGAGGCGATCTCCGGGATCCGCACCGTCCGCTCGTTCACCGCCGAGCCGGCGGAGGGTGCGCGGTACGCCGTGCGTACCCGGCGCGCTTACGCGCTGGCGAAGAAGCGGGTGTTCGCGGGCGCGAGCTTCATGGCCGCCGCATCGTTCGCCGCCTATGCCGCGGCGGCCCTGGTGTTCTGGTACGGCGGGCGGCTCGTGGCGCGAGGCCAGATGACCGTGGGCGGCCTCACCAGCTTCCTGGTGTACACGCTGATCGTCGCCTTCTCGCTCGGCGCTCTCGCCGATCTCTGGGCCGACTTCATGCGCTCGCTGGGCGCAGCGGAGCGGATCTTCGAATTGCTCGACCGCAAGCCGGCCATGGCGCCGGCGGGAGGCGCGACGCTGCCCGCCGTCCGCGGGGAGATCGCGCTCGATCAGGTCAGCTTCTCGTATCCGTCCCGCAAGGATATCCGGGTGCTCGATTCGATCTCGCTGCGCCTTTCGCCGGGAGAAGTGGTGGCGGTCGTCGGCCCGTCGGGCGCCGGCAAGAGCACGCTCGCGGCGCTGATCGCGCGCCTCTACGATCCGGACGCCGGGCGCGTGCTGCTCGACGGGCGCGACGTCCGCGAGCTGGACGTGGCGTTCCTCCGCCGCCAGATCGGGACGGTCGCGCAGGAACCGATCCTCTTCTCCGCCAGCGTCGAGGAGAACATCCGCTATGGGCGCCCCGGCGCGGCGGGCGCGGAGATCGCGGCGGCGGCGCGCGCCGCGAACGCGCACGCGTTCGTCGAGCGGTTCCCCCAGGGCTACGACACGCTGGTCGGCGAGCGCGGGGTCCAGCTCTCGGGAGGGCAGAAGCAGCGGGTGGCGATCGCCCGGGCGGTGCTCAAGGACCCGCGAGTCCTCGTCCTCGACGAAGCCACGAGCGCTCTCGATGCGGAGAGCGAGCACCTGGTCAAGGAAGCGCTGGAGCGCCTGATGAAGGGGCGGACGACCTTGATCATCGCCCACCGGCTCTCGACCGTGAAGGACGCCGACCGCGTGGTGGTGCTCGACGCCGGGCGCATCGTCCAGAGCGGCGATCACGCGGCGCTGTTGCGCGAAGACGGTCTGTACCGAAGGCTGGTGGAGAAGCAGTTCGTGGCTGCGTAGACTGCGCCGCCATGGACCCCTGTCTCGATCCCAGGAGCAATGCCGCGCCGCCCGCTCTGGTGGTGGGCACCATGAACTTCGGCAAGCGCACTCCGGAGGCCGACGCGCACCGCATCGTCCAGCGCGCGCTCGAGCGCGGGCTGACTTTCTTCGACACGGCGAACGCGTACGTGGCGGGGGAGTCGGAGCGCATCCTCGGCCGCGCCCTGGGCGCGCGAAGGGCAAAGGCGCGCATCGCCACGAAGGTGGGGATCGGGCCGCGCAACGACGGCGAGGGTCTCGCCCCCGAGCGCATCGCCGAGGCCATCGACGAGAGCCTGGCCCGGCTCGGGACCGACCACGTCGATCTCTACTATTTCCACAAGCCCGACCATTCGCGGCCGCTCGAGCCGTCGCTGCGCGCGATGGAGAACCTGATCAGCTCCGGCAAGGTGCGCGCGTTCGGCGCCTCGAACTTCGCCTCCTGGGATCTGCTGGAGATGATCCACGCCGGCCTCAAGCCGCGCGTCTCGCAGCAGATGTACAACCTGCTCGTGAGGCAGCTGGAGATCGAGTACTTCCGTTTCGCGCGCAAGTACGCCGTGCACACCACCGTCTACAACCCGCTCGCCGGCGGCGTCCTGGCGGGCAAGCTGAAGCGCGGCGAGCCGCTGCCGCCCGGATCGCGGTTCGACAAGAATCCCATGTACCAGCGGCGCTATCTGACCGACCGCTTCTTCGACCTCGCCGAGGCCTTCGCCCGGCTCGCGGCGGAAGCCGGACGCACGCCGGTCGATCTCGCGTACCAGTGGGTGGCCGCGCGACCCGGCGTCGACTCGATCCTGATCGGCCCCGCCACCGTCGAGCAGCTCGACGCGGCGATCGAGGCGGTCTCGAAGCCGCTGCCGAAGGAGGTCATCGATCGAGCCGACGAGCTCCACCGCTCCTTCCAAGGCACCGACGCAAGCTACGCCCGGTAGGGTCCGGGCGGCGCGGCTTCTGGCGCTCGGCGCCGATGGCGTGCAGATCGCGCTTCCGCTGCTGTTCGGCGAAGGCTTCGCCTCGCCGTTCAACGACGTGCTCGATCTCGCCGTGGCGGCCGTGCTGATCAAGCTGCTCGGATTCCACTGGGCGTTCCTGCCCACCCTCGCGGCCGAGTCGATCCCTGCGCTCGACCTCGCGCCGACCTGGACGGCGGCGGTGCTGATCGTCACCGGATCCCGGCGGCGCCTCTGGTGGCTGGTCGCCGGGCTCACCGTGCTCGCCGGCATCGCCCTGTGGTGGTTCCTCCGCCGCCCGTGAGTACTTTGCTTCGATGACACCTCGCACACTGATCAAGGCAGGGGCCCTCGCGGCCGGAGGCGCCCTCGCGTTCTGGTTCTTCTCGCAACGCCGCGAGGCAACCCCCGCGTGGGTCCGGAAGAAGCAGCGGAAGGAAGCGCGCCGGGAGGCGGCCCGCCGGGAGCGGGAACGCACGCCCGCCCGCCCGGGCGAAGTGCACGTCGAGGTGGAAGCGGCGAGGGGCCTCGCGGTCCCGCTCGGAGAGCAGCTGAAGTAGGCGCCGATTGACCTCTGGCGCAGGTCTCAGGTACTGAACCGCCGCCCCCCACGGGGTTCCCCCACAAGGAGCGGTCATGGCCTCGGGCATCGCGCCGGTTGCAGACCACAAGCCCTATGTTCCGGATGATGCCCGGGTCGCGGAGTTCACGCCCAAAGCGATCGCCGTCGGCGCGCTCTTCGGCCTGATCTTCGGCGCCTCGACCGTCTACCTCGCCTTGAAAGCGGGGCTGACGGTCAGCGCGTCCATTCCCATCGCGGTCCTCTCCATCTCGCTCCTGAAGAAGCTCGGCGGCTCCACCATCCTGGAGAACAACATCGTCCAGACCATCGGGTCGGCGGGCGAGAGCATCGCGGCGGGCGTCGTGTTCACCCTCCCCGGCTTCCTCTTCCTGGCGGTGGATCCGTCGACCCGGCAGAGCGTCGGCGCCGGGTACTTCAGCTACTGGACCATCTTCACGCTCGCGCTGCTGGGCGGAATGCTCGGCGTCCTGATGATGGTGCCGCTGCGGCGGCCGCTGATCGTGAAGGAGCACGGGAACCTGCCGTATCCGGAGGGAGCGGCCTGCGCGCAGGTGCTGATCGCCGGCGAGCAGGGCGGGCAGATGGCCCGCACCGCGTACATGGGCCTGTTCTTCGCGATCGGGTACGCGGTGCTGCAGCAGATCTTCAAGTTCATCGCCGAGGTCCCGGGGTACGTCACGCGGTCCACCAGCCGCGTCTTCCCGGCCGCCACGGTGAACGCGGCGATCACGCCGGAGTACATGGGCGTGGGCTACATCATCGGGCCGCGGATCGCCGGCGTCCTCGTCTCGGGCGGCGTGCTGGCCTGGCTGGGGATCATTCCGCTGATCGCCTCGCTGGTGCCGGGCGACGTGATCGCGACCCAGCTGGTGAAGCTCGGGTACCTCGCGGACGTGGCCCGCGCGGGCGCATACGGCTGGGACCCGGCGACGCACAGCTTCGCGCAGCTCAATCGCGCCATCTACTTCGCATACGTGCGCCAGATCGG
>DASREU010000388.1:0-7269 GCA_035651935.1 Myxococcales bacterium
AAGCGCGGCTGCGAGGCGACCACGCCGACGACGCGGCCGTCGATGCGCGCCCAGCCGGTGACCACCTCGCGGGCGAAGAGGCGCTTGACCTCGAAGAAGGAGCCGGCGTCGACCAGGGCGCGGATCACGTCCATGACGTCGTAGCCGCGCGCGGGCTCGGCGGGGATGACCTCGGCGATGCGCTTGGCGTCGTCGCTCACCGGCTGCGGCTCGGCCAGCGGCGGCTCGCTCTGCCAGCTCTGCGGCATGAAGCCCATGTAGGCGCGCGCCGCCTGCAGCGCGGCGTGCTCGTCCTTGACCAGCACGTCGCCGCAGCCGCTCACCGTGCAGTGCATCCGCGCGCCGCCCATCTCCTCGAGCGTCACCTTCTCCCCGACCACGACCTCGGCCATGCGCGGCGAGCCGAGGTACATCGAGGCGTTGCCCTCGACCATGATCACCGCGTCGCAGAACGCCGGGATGTAGGCGCCGCCCGCGGCCGATGGGCCGAAGAGCACGCAGAGCTGCGGCACCACGCCGGAGAGCCGCACCTGCATGTGGAAGATGCGGCCCGCGTGGCGCCGGCCGGGGAACATCTCGATCTGGTCGGTGATGCGCGCGCCCGCCGAATCGACCAGGTACAGCATCGGGCAGCGCGTCTTCAGCGCCTGCTCCTGGATGCGGATGATCTTCTCCACCGTCCGGCGGCCCCAGGAGCCGGCCTTGACGGTGGAGTCGTTGGCCATCACCGCCACCACCCGTCCGCCCATCCTGCCGAGGCCGGTGATCACGCCGTCCGCCGGGAGCTCCGGGTCGGTGGCGTTGGCGAACGCGCCGTCCTCGACGAAGGTGTCGGCGTCGAGCAGCAGCCGCACGCGCTCGCGGGCGAACAGCTTTCCCGCCTCCGCATTCTTCTGGTGGTACTTCGGCGCCCCACCCTTGCCGATCCGCGCCAGCTCCGCCTTCACCCTGTCGTCGAAAGCCATCGGGCGGCGCTTCTAGCAGACTGGCCTATTTCGCGAAACAAGGCGCGCCCGCCGGGATCGCCGCGCCGTCGTGGCGGGGATCCGAGGCGCCGAACTTCACGCCGGTCCGGCGATCGACCAGCACCGCCTGCCCGTAGCCGAAATTCGGCGTGCGCGGCGGGCGCACTTCGAGCTGGTGCCCGAGCGCCCTCAATTCGTCGCGTGCGCGTTCGGGGACGGAGGACTCGATCTCCACGTCGAGGCCGTCGAACGTCGACTTGGTGAACCGGCCCGCCTCCAGCGCCTGCTGGATGTCCATCCCGAAGTCGGCGATGTCGGCGACGAACTGCGCGTGCGCCTGCGCCTGGTTCCAGGCCCCCATGATCCCGAACCCGATCCTCACCCCATCCTTTCGCATGAAGCCGGGGATGATGGTGTGCAGGGGCCGCTTGCGTCCGGCGAGGGTGTTCGGGTGGCCGGGCTCGAGCGTAAAGAGCCTCCCGCGGCTTTGCAGCACGAACCCGCAGCCCTTCGGCGTCAGCCCGGATCCGAAGCCGTGGTAGTTGCTCTGGATCAAGGAGACGATGTTTCCGCCCTCGTCGGCGACCGCGAGATAGATGGTGTCGCCGTCGCGCGAGGTGGTGATGCCGGGAACGTGCGACGGTTCGACCCTCGCCGCCGCCCTTCCGGGGTCGATCCGGCGCGCCCGTTCCGCGACATTCTCGTCGGAGAGGAGCTCCTGCAGGGGAACTCGCGCGAACCGCGGATCGCCGACGTAGCGGAGGAGGTCCGCGTAGGCGAGCTTCTTCGCCTCGATCATCGCGTGCAGCGAGCGCGCGCCGTGGAACCCCCACTTTCCCAGCGGGAACCGCTCGAGGATGCGGAGCATGAGAAGCGCGGCGATGCCCTGCCCGTTCGGCGGCAGCTCGGCCACCCTCCATCCCCGGTACGAGATCTCCAGCGGATCGACCCACTCCGCCTCGAACGCGGACAGATCGTCGAGCGCCATCGTCCCGCCATGCGCGCGGACGACGGCGGTGATCGCCTCGGCCGTGGGACCTTCGTAGAAGCCGCGGCTTCCGTTCTCGGCGATGCGCCGCAGCGACCGTGCCAGACCGGGATTGCGGAACACTTCGCCCGCGGCGGGCGGACGGCCGTCGATCAGGAACGTCGCCTGGGACTCGGGGTCCTCGGCGAGCACGGCCGCCGAGCTCGACCAGAGGCCCGCGGTGATCTCCATCACCGGAAAGCCGTTCTCGGCGTACCAGATGGCGGCGGCCAGATCGGCAGCGAGGGGAAGCTTTCCGAACCGCTGGTGGAGCGCGGTCCAGCCGGCCACCACGCCGGGCACGGTGACGCTGTGCGGCCCCGTCGCGGGCATCTCGCCGGTGATCCCCTTGGACCGGAGGAGCTCCGGCGTCATCCCCGAAGCCGACCAGCCGCTCGCGTTGAGCCCGTACAGCGCGTCGTCCTTCGCCGTGTGGACGAGGGCGAAGAGATCCCCGCCCAGGCCGTTCGAAGAAGGCTCCATCAGGCCCTGCACGGCATTCGCGGCGATCGCGGCGTCGACGGCACTCCCGCCCCGCTCGAGGATCTGCGCGGCCGCCTGCGCGGCGAGGGGCTGGCTGGATGCCGCGATCCCGTGCCGCGACGCGGCGACTGACCGGCCCGCGACGGGCAGCGTGGCTGCCGGGACGAGGGAGGCGCTCATGGGTGACTTCTAACACCGGCTTCTGCGGTACTCTAGCCGGCGATGCCCAGGGGGAAGCCGCGTGAACAGGGCGACACCGCGGTCGTCACCGAGAAGAAGAGCCGGACCCAGAAGCCGAAACTCTGGAAGGTGCTGCTCCACAACGACGACTACACCACCATGGAGTTCGTCATCCACGTGCTGGAAACCGTCTTCAACAAGGAGCCGGCCGTGGCCCACGATCTGATGCTCCAGGTACATACGCGTGGCATGTGCGTCGCCGGCGTTTACACTTACGAGATCGCGGAAACGAAGGTGACGACGGTGGAGAACATGGCGAGGGCGGCGGAATATCCTTTTCTCTGTACGATGGAACCGGAATGAGCTTGTCGATCACCAAGGAGCTCGAATCCTCGCTGCGGCTGGCCTTCGCGGAAGCGAAAGCGCGACGCCACGAGCACGTGACCCTGGAGCACCTGCTCTACGCGCTGTTGCGTGACCCGATCGCGACGCGGATCCTCCGCGCCTGCGGCGCCCGTTTGCCGGAACTGAAGAGGGACCTGGAGCAGCACCTGCTCGAGAGCCAGCCCCAGCTGCCGGAAGGCTTCGACCGCGATCCGGAGCAGACCCGCGCCTTCCAGCGGGTCCTGGAACGCGCGGCCATGCAGGTCCAGTCGAGCGGGAAGGACACCATCGACGCCGGCTCGGTCCTGGTGGCATTGTTCCGCGAGCGCGATTCGCACGCCTTGTATCTCCTCGAGAAGCAGGGCGTCACCCGGCTCGACCTGCTGCGCTTCATCTCGCACGGCGCGCTCAAGGTCCGCGACGAGAGCGGCCTGCGCCCCCACAGCGGCAGCGACGACGAGCTGCACGCGCAACCCCAGGGCGACGAGGAGGACGGCGGGCTGGCCGACGACCCGCTCGCCGCCTACTGCGTCGATCTCATCCAGCGCGCCGCCGAAGGGCGCATCGACCCGCTGGTCGGGCGCAAGAGCGAGCTCGAGCGCACCATGCAGGTGCTCTGCCGCCGGCGGAAGAACAACCCCATCTACGTGGGCGAGGCCGGGGTGGGAAAGACCGCGTTGGCCGAAGGCCTGGCGGTCGCCATCCACGAGCAGAAGGTCCCGGAGATCCTCAAGGCGGCCCCGCTGTACGCGCTGGATCTGGGCGCGCTGCTCGCCGGGACCAAGTTCCGCGGCCAGTTCGAGGAGCGCCTCAAGGCGGTGGTGAAGGCCCTCACCGAGAAGCCCGGAGCGATCCTCTTCATCGACGAGATCCACATGCTGGTGGGCGCCGGAGCCACCAGCGGCGGCTCGATGGACGCCTCCAACCTGCTCAAGCCGGCGCTCGCCAACGGCGAGCTGCGCTGCATCGGCAGCACCACCTTCTCCGACTTCAAGGCCAGCTTCGATCGCGACAAGGCGCTCGCGCGCCGCTTCCAGAAGATCGAGGTGCTGGAGCCCAGCCGTGACGAGACGGTGCAGATCCTCCAGGGGCTGAAGTCCCGCTACGAGGAGCACCACGGGGTGACGTACAGCGACCCCGCGCTGGAAGCCGCGGTCGATCTCTCCTCCAAGCACCTGGTCGATCGACACCTTCCGGACAAGGCCATCGACGTGATCGACGAAGCGGGCTCGCTCCAGCGGATGAAGCCGGAGAACGAGCGCGTGCCGGTGATCGGCGTGCCGGAGATCGAGCAGGTGGTGGCGAAGATCGCGCGCATCCCGCCGCGCAGCGTCTCCAGCGACGACAAGACGGCGCTGAAGAGCCTGGCGCCCGATCTCAAGAAGGTGGTGTACGGCCAGGATGCCGCGATCGAGGCGCTGGCCAGCGCGATCCTGCTCTCCCGGTCCGGCCTCGGGTCGCCCACCAAGCCCATCGGCAGCTTCCTCTTCTCGGGTCCGACCGGCGTGGGCAAGACCGAGCTGGCGAAGCAGCTCGCGCGGATCATGGGCGTTCCGCTGATCCGGTTCGACATGTCGGAGTACATGGAGAAGCACACCGTCAGCCGGCTGATCGGCGCCCCTCCCGGCTATGTGGGCTTCGATCAGGGAGGGCTGCTCACCGACGCCATCCGCAAGCAGCCCCACGCGGTCTTGCTGCTGGACGAGGTGGAGAAGGCGCATCCTGACGTGTTCGACATCCTCCTCCAGGTGATGGACCACGCCACGCTCACCGACAACAACGGCCGGCAGAGCGATTTCCGTCACGTGGTGCTGATCTTCACCACCAACGCCGGGGCGCGGGACATGACGGCGGTGCGGATGGGCTTCGGCGCGGGCGCGCGCACCTTGATGGTGGGCGGCACGAAGCTCGGGGAGAAGGTGGCGTCCTTCGATCTCGACTCCGCGGCCGGTGGCGACGCGAAGAAGGCCATCGAGCGCACCTTCAGCCCCGAGTTCCGCAATCGCCTCGATGGCTGGATCGCTTTCTCCAGCCTGCCCATGGAAGTGGTGGAGCGGATCGTCGACAAGCAGGTCGACGAGCTGCGCGCGCAGCTCAAGGAAAAGAACGTCGAGCTCGAACTCAGCCCGGAGGCGAGACGCTGGCTCGCCGATCGTGGCTTCTCGCCGCAGTTCGGAGCCCGCCCGATGGCGCGGCTGATCCAGACGGCGGTGAAGAAGCCGCTGGCGGAGCGGATCCTCTTCGGCGACCTGGACAAGGGTGGAAAGGTGGTCCTGGGTGTGCAGGAGGACCGCCTCGATCTCCGCAAGGAATGAGACAGGCGGGCGGCGGCCGGTAGAATGGCCGCATGCGCCTGGTTGCCCTGGTCCTGCTGCTCGCGCAGGAGGGTCTTCCGCCCGTTCCGCCCCGGATGCCGGTGGACGAAGACCCCTCCGCCGCCGCGTGCACCTTCGAAAGCGCGCTCCGCGGAGCGGTTTGCACCTTCGAGGCGGCGAGCGCGCCCGCCGATCCCCGCGACAGCAGCGGCTCCGCCCTCGAAGCCGGGCGGCAGGCGTGCGGCCCCGCCGCGCACGGCGACCCCGCCCTGCGCAAGGAGTGCGAGCGCGCCGTGGCCGAGGTCAGCGCCGGCGAAAAGTGCGCGACGCGATCGCGCCTCGCCGACGGCAGCGGCCGGCTGACGCCGCAGGCCCACGATTGCGCCGAGCTGCTCCGCCAGGAGATCTCGCGCACCTCTCTGGCGGCGACGCTTCCGGTCGCCTGCTGCACCTGCCTCTCGCAGTCGCGCTGCCCGGTGTCAGCGACGGAGTGCAAGCGCGAGCTGGCCGATCTCACTCCCGGCGCTACCCTGCGCTCGTGCCTCGCGAGCTCGTGTTCCGACGCCTGCTCCTTCGCCGCCCCGGCGCCGTCCGAACCGCAGAAGGCGCCCGCGATCCCCGAGAACCCGAAACATCCAAGCAAGATCTGAGGACCCCGCATGCGCACCCTGCTCGCCCTGCCCTGTCTCTTGATCGCCTGCGCCACCACCGAGCCGATCGCTGCCCCCTCGCCGCAGGGATCGCCGACGCGGCTGGAAGCCGTTCCCCGGCAGCCTGCGCCGTTCGACGCCCGGAACTTCGCGGCCACGCAGCTCACCCCCATCGAGTGTGAGAAGGCGGCGCGGCACCTGCGCGAGGTCAACCCGGACCAGGGCTGGGCCGCGCTCGCCGCATGTATCGAGCGCTCGCGCTGGCCGCGGGGCGAGTTCACCAATCTCGAATTGCTCACCGCCGGGGCCTGGGACCAGGATCTGCAAACCCGTCCCGACGCGCCGCGCCTGATCGCCAAGGTGATGGCGCTGCGCGGCGGAGACGTGGAAGGTGACATCCCCCTGGTGCAGAAGAGCCGGCTGCCGGTGTTCACGCTCGCGGCCGCGCTGCGGCAGCCCGACGTCTACCGAGGGCGCTGGATCGTGGTCCGCGCCGCGCTCAGCGACATCCGCCAGGAGGGGACGAAGACGGCGGCGATGATGCGGGAGACCTCGCTGCGCGCCACCGCCCGCGAGGTGCAGGAAGGCTCCATCTCCCGGATCGACCGGAGCGGGAGCACCACCGCGCGCGCGGAGGTGCAGACCAGCCGCTACGGCGACGCCCGCGGCAGCGCGCAGATCAACTCCAGCGGCAGGACCGAGTACTCGAGGGTGAAGCAGAGGTTCGAGAACGAGCGGGTGGAGACCGGGCGCATCGCGGTGGGCAAGCTCGCGCAGGCCGACCCGTTCCTCGAGCCGGAGAAGGACTTCCTCTTCCTCGCCCGCTTCGACGGCGTCAGCGTCGGGCGCGAGGAGCACCCGGTGGCGATGCTCACCGTCGCCGGATACTTCCAGCCGAACGCGCTCCTGATCCAGTGACCGATCGCGTTCGAATCATCGAGCACGGGATCGTCCTGCTCGATTTTTCCGGCGTCGCCGAGGCGGAGGCCGAGCGGCACCGCGCCGAAGAGGCGCGCAAGCTCATCTCCACCCAGCCGCTCGGGCAGGCGCTGGTGCTCACCGACGTCAGCGGGTCGACGTTCGATCAGAGGACGATCGAGGATCTGCGCAAGCTGGTGGAGGCGAACCGGCCTTACGTGAAGGCGAGCGCGCTGGTGGGGCTGTCCGCGCTCACCCGGGTGATCTTCCGGGCGCTGATGACGTTGACCGGCCGGGAGATCAAGGCGTTCGAGACGCGGGCGCAGGCCATCGAGTACCTGATCTCG
>DASREU010000389.1:0-8412 GCA_035651935.1 Myxococcales bacterium
CGTCGATGCGCGCATTGGCCCCGATGGCGGCGCCCGGGCCGACGCTCGCGCCCGCCCCGATCCGCGCGCCCGCCTGGACCAGCGCCGGTCCGGTCAGCGCGGACTCCACCGACGCCGTCGGATGCACGCGCACGCCCGGAGCGCGCTCCTCGCAGCCCGCGAACGGATCGGCGTCGGGCCGGAACCTCTGCAGCGGCACCCGCCCCTCGAGCACGTCGAGGTGCGCGCGCAAGAGCGAGCGCGGCGCGCCGAGGTCACCCCAGTAGCCGTCCTGCGCGAAGCCGTGCACCTTGGCGCCCTCGTGGATCAGCCGGACGTACGCGGTGCGGTTGATGTCGCTCTCTCCCTCGGCGGGAAGCCGCGCGATCACCTCCGGCTCGAGGACGTGCACGCCGGTGAAGTGCATCTTGCGCAGCGACGGGTCGGGCGCCGCGCCCCGCCCGGCGATGCGGCGGATGTTCTCCGCGGCATCCACTTCCACCGCGGCGTACGTCGCCCCGCGCGGATAGGGCGCGAGCACCATGGTGGCCATCGCGCGCGCCTTCCGGTGTGCGGCCAGCGCGGCGGGAAGATCGACGTCGAAGATCATGTCGCCGTTGAGCAGAAAGAATGTGCCGGACCCGAGCATGGCTTGCGCGCGCCGGACGCCGCCGCCGGTGCCGAGGATGTGCTTCTCCTCCCGCGAGACGTGCAGCGCGAGGCCGAGGTCCTTCGCGAGCGCGGTCGCCCCTTCCTCCATCTCCTTGCCGAGATGGTGGGTGTTGACCACGATCTCCCGCACTCCCGCGTTCTTCAGCAGAGCGAAGTTGTAGCGGAGCAGCGGCACCCCGCAGAGCGGGATCAGGGGCTTCGGGATCCTGTCGGTGAGAGGCCGCAGCCGCGTCCCGAAGCCGGCGCAGAGCACCATCGCCTTCATCGGCGGCGTCCTCGCGCACCGGACCGTGCTGCGCTCGGAATCGGACGGGCCACGCGAGCTTCTTCGTACTCCAGAGGAGCCAGCCCGCGCCACCCCGAACGGGCTTTACTCCAGCGCCGGGGCGGGATCCTCGGCGGGGCCCCGGAACCAGCGCGCGAGCGCGCCGATCCGGCCCTGCAGGAGCGAAACCAGCCCCACGTAGAAGAACCCCCACTGGAAGAGCAGGAGGAAGGGCAAGGAGAAGTACACGCCCTTGTCCAGCGCGAACCAGATGGCGCTGGTCAGGTACCCCCCGAGCGCCAGCTCGAGAAGCGGCTGCGCGGTGAGCAGCGTGCGGTACCTCTTCCGCAGCCAGCTCTTGTCGCGCCCCTGCATCCCGGTCTTCGGCGTGCGGGTGAAGCCCGTCTCGTACCCGACCATCGCCTCGATCACGGCCTTGCTCTGGTTCACGCACATCCCGATGCCCAGGGCCATGATGAACGGGAGGTACTTGATCAACTTCGACCAGCGCATCCCGATCTCGCGCTGGCTGGCGATGTAGAAGACCACCACGCTCATGGTCGCCGTCCAGAAGAACGGCAGATCCAGCATCAGCACCTCGTACCAGCCGTGCTTGAAGCGGATCACCATGCTCACCGGCATCAGCACCGTGAGCAGGATCATCAATGGATAGGTGAAGTTCGCGGTCAGGTGGAAGAAGGCCTCCACCTTCACCGCGCGAGGAAGGTCGCTCTTGAGGATGCGCGGCAGGAGCTTGCGGGCGGTCTGGATGCTGCCCTTCGCCCAGCGGTGCTGCTGCGACTTGAACGCGTTCATCTCCACCGGCACCTCGGCGGGGGAGACCACCTCGGGCAGATACACGAACTGCCAGCCCGCGAGCTGCGCGCGGTAGCTCAGATCGAGGTCCTCGGTGAGCGTGTCGTGCTGCCAGCCGCCGGCGTCCTCGATCGTCGCCCGGCGCCACACCCCCGCGGTGCCGTTGAAGTTGAAGAAGCGGCCGCTCCGGTTCCGCGCGGTGTGCTCGATGACGAAGTGCCCGTCGAGGAAGATCGCCTGGGCCTGGGTGAGATGGGAGTAGTCGCGGTTCAGGTGCTCCCAGCGCACCTGCACCATGCCGATCCGGGCGTCGGTGAAGAAGTGCACGGAGCGGAGGAGGAAGTCGGGCGAAGGGACGAAGTCGGCATCGAACACCGCGATCAGCTCGCCCGAAGCCACCGCCAGGCCTTCCTGGAGAGCGCCGGCCTTGTACCCGCGCCGGTTCGTGCGGTGGATGTAGGAGATGTCGAGGCCGCGCTCGCGCAGCCGCGCCACCCGTGCGCGCGCGATCCCCTGCGTCTCGTCGGTCGAGTCGTCGAGGACCTGGATCTCCAGTCGCTCGCGCGGGTACCGGATCTTCCCCACCGCGTCGATCAGGCGCTCGACCACGTAGAGCTCGTTGAAGATGGGAAGCTGGATGGTGACCCGCGGCAGGGTTGCGAACCTGGCTTTTGGCGCGGGGAGGTTGCCCTTGTACTTGTAGAACAGGTACGCCATCACGTACCGGTGCGACCCATAGACCGACAGGACGAGGAGGACCAGGAAATAGGTCGCGAGGAAAAGCACCTCCACCCGGGTCATCGACGCTCCGAAATCTCTAGCAATTCCGGGCATATCGGCCCGGAGTGGCGCGGGACTGTACGTGACGCCCGGTCGCTTGTCAAACGGGCAACCAGCCTGGCATGCACTGCGTAAACCTCACTTGAGCGGCCCATTGCGGCCGCTTCCGCGCGGCCCTCGCGAGCCATGATGTGTGCACACCCCGGCGCACATGGCATCTGCTGTTCGCCGCAAAGCGTCGGGAAAAACGCAGCGAGGCGCCGGAGCGAGGCTCTCTAAGGATGCGCGGTGCGGACCGGCGGCGGCGGCAGCGACCGCTGGAACACCGGCCAGGTGCGCAGGGTATCGAGCGCGACCTTGAGCTGCGGGTCGTCGTTCGGATCGTCGGGCAACGCCGGCTGCGGTGCCGGCGGCTGCAGGGAGGCCGCCGCGATCAGGCCGCCCTCCTCGCCCTTGAAGTGCCCGGGCAGGTTGTGCTCCCGCGGCTCATCGTCGTCGGCGGCGTTGGCCTTCACCCACACGTCCGGCGTGATTCCCCGCTCCTGGATGCTCCGGCCCGACGGCGTGTAATACCGCGCGACCGTCAGCTTCAGCCCCGATCCGTCCTCCAGCTCGATCACCGTCTGGACCGAGCCCTTCCCGAAGGTCCGCGTGCCGATCAGCACGGCGCGCCGCGAATCCTGCAGCGCGCCGGCGACGATCTCGCTGGCGCTCGCGGTCCCGCCGTCGACCAGCACGATCAGCGGATAGCGGGGCTCGGTCCCCTTCGCCTGCGCCCGCTCCACTTCCACGTGCTTGCCGCCGCGGCCCTTGGTGGTGACGATCACGCCGCCTTCCATGAACCGGTCGGCGACCTTCACCGCCTGATCGAGCAGGCCGCCAGGATTGTGCCGGAGGTCGAGCACCAGGCCGGCGAGGTGTCCGCCCGCCTTCGCCCGCAAGGAGTCGAGCGCCTTGCGCAGGTAGCTGTCGGTGCGATCCTGGAAGGTCTTGATCTTCACGTACCCGAGCTTGCGGTCGAAGAGCTTCTCCTCGACGGAGACGAGCCGGACCACGTCGCGCACCAGGGTGAAGGCGCGCGGCTCGGTCCAGCCGGCGCGCTGGGCGGTGATCGTCACCTTCGTGCCCGGCGGGCCCATCAGCGCATGCACCGCTTCGTTCTCGCGCCAGCCGCGCAGCGTCTTGCCGTCGATCTCCAGCAGCTTGTCCCCGGGCTCGAACCCCGCGCGCGACGCCGGCGTATCGTCGATCGGGGCGATCACCACCACCTCGCCGCCGCGGGTGCCGAGCTCGAGCCCCACTCCGCCGTACTCGCCTTCGGTCTCTTCCTTCAGCGCGGCGTACGAGCGCGGATCCATGAAGGTGGAGTGCGGGTCGAGGGTGTGGACCATCCCGTCGATGGCGCCGTAGAGGAGCTTCGTCTCGTCCACCGTCTCGACGTAGTTGTTCTCGATCAGCGAGAGCACGTGGCTGAAGACGTCCAGCTTGCGGTAGGGGCCGGCGGGATCGCGCGCGGCCTGGGCGAGTCGCACGGCGCAGAATCCGCCCAGCGTGGCGCAGGCGCAGAGCAGGAGAAACTTCTTCATTGCGCCGCTCCTCCTTTGGCGCCGGCGAGCAGGGACGCCTTCCGTGCACGCTTGCGCGTCAGCCAGCGCTCGGGATCGAGCGGCTTCTGGCCGTCGCGCAGCTCGAAGTACAGGTAGGGTCCCTTCAGCGATCCGGTCTCGCCCACCGTTCCCACCGCCTCGCCGGCGCGTACCGTGTCGCCGAGGGCCTTCTGCAGCTGATCGAGATGGGCCATGAGCGAGAAGACGCCGTCGCCGTGATCGACGATGAGGAGGTTGCCGAATCCCTTGAACCAGCCCGCGTGGGCCACCTTTCCGTCCCACACTGCGCGCACCGGCGTCCCGGTGGGAGCCCGGACGTCGATGCCCGTCTGCAGGGTGACGGTCCCGAAGCGCGGATCCACCGCGCGCCCGAACGGCACCTCGATCTTCCCCCGCTCCACCGGGAAGGGGAGCTTGCCGCGCGCCTTGCGGATGGAGGCCTTGAGCAGGATCTCCGGCGCGACCAGGGCGGGGTGCGAGCGGCGGATCTCGGCGAGCTTGTGGGTGAGCTGCCTCTCCGCGTCCTCCAGCTCGCGGACGGCCTGCTCGTGCAGGGCCTTTTCCCGCTGGACGGAAGTGAGCAGCGTCCGCTGCTGCTCCACCTTCTCGTGCAGCGAGGAGCGCCGCTCGGCTTCGGTCTTGACGCTCTGGTCCTGCTCCGCGTGCGCGTCGGCCACTTCGTTGCGGGCGGCCTTCGCGGCCTGCGCGTGAGTCCGGAGCAGCGCGAGCGCATCGAGATCGGCCTGCAGGAGCGCGTTGAAGAAGCGGCGCCGCTGCAGCAGGTCGGCGATGCTCTTCGATCCGAGCAGGAACCGGACGTAACCCTCGCGCCCGAGCCGGTAGCGCGCGATCAGCCGCGGCTCCACGATGGCGGTCGCCGCGTCCAGCTCTCCCTGCGCTTTCTGCGAGCGCTGCTCGGCCAGCGAGAGGCGCTGCGTGGCCGCGCGGAGCCGGACCTGGGCGGCGCGAAGCGCGCGCGACTCCATCTCGATCTGGCGCTCCAGATCCGCCAGCCGCCCGAGCACCGAGGCCTCGCGGCCGGCGAGCTTCTGGGCCGCCTCCCGCTCCGTCGCGAGCCGCTGCTGCAGCTCGGGCAGCGACTGGGCGACCGCGGCGGCGACCAGGAGCGCGATCATGTCTTGAGGAACCGTGCGACGGCCATCCAGCTCCCCGCGAACCCGACCAGGCCGCCGGCGGCGAAGATCGCCGCCGCGTGCCGCGCCAGGAGGTGCGGAGCGCCGATGCCCGTCGCGAAGGCGAAGGCCTGCGTGGCGTACGGGAGCAGCCAATGCTGCGCGGAGAGCACCGCCGCGACCGCCACTCCGGCCCCGAGCAGGCCCTGCAAGGCTCCTTCGAGGAGGAACGGGGCGCGGACGTAACCGTCGGTCGCGCCGACCAGCTTCATGATCTCTATCTCGTCGCGGCGGGCGTAGACAGCGAGGCGGATGGTGTTCGCCACCACCAGCAAGGCGGCCCCGAGGACGGCGAGGAGCGCACCCGCGGCGAATGCCCGCAGCCCGCGCCCGAGCGCCTCCAGCTTGTCCAGCCACTCGCGCCCGTATTCCACGTCCCGGACGCCGTGCAGCTGCCCCAGCTCCGCGGCGAGGATGCGCAGCGCGGGGCCGGGGAGCGGCTCGCGCGGCGTCACTTCCACCGAAGGCGGCAGCGGGTTCTGCGACAGGCCGTCGAGCGCGGTCGCCAGCTCGCCGAGGTCGGCCCGCAGCCGCTTCAGGGCCATCGGCGGATCGACATAGCGCACCAGCACGTCGCCGCGCGCGCGGAGCTCCTGCGCCAGCGCGCGGCCGTCCGCGTCGGTGGTGGCAGGATCGAGATAGAGCGTCATGCTCGCCTGCGCCCCCCAGGAGGTGAGCAGGGCGCGCGCGGTGAAGAGCCCGAGCACGAACGAGGCGCCGATGAACAGCGACAGCCCGATGGTCAGGACCGAGACGAGCGAGGGCAGCGGCGCCCGCCAGAGGTTGAGCGCCGCGCGCCGCGAGAGCCGCAGGAAGACGTGGGCGATCATGCGTCGAACACCAGCTTGCCCTTCTCCAGGCCGATGGTGCGGCGGTGCCAGCGCTGGAGCAGGCCGCGATCGTGGGTGGCGACGATCACGGTGGTGCCGCGGGCGTTCGCGTCGAAGAGGAGCTGGAGGATGCTGTCGGTCAGCGAGGGATCGAGGTTGCCGGTCGGCTCGTCGGCGAGGAGGATGGTCGGCTCGTTCACCAGCGCGCGGGCGATGGCGACGCGCTGCTGCTCGCCTCCCGAGAGCCTGCGCGGCAGGCTCATCGCCTTGTGCGAGAGGCCCACCTGGTTCAGCCGCTTGCGCGACCGCTCGCGGATCTCGGAATCGGCCGCGCCCAGCACCTCCAGCGCGTAGCCGACGTTCTCCAGGACGGTGCGGTTCTCCAGCAGCTTGAAATCCTGGAAGACCACTCCGATGTTGCGGCGCAGGTACGGGACGCCGGTCTGGCTGAGGCGGCCGATGTTCTTTCCGCCGACGAGGATCTGCCCGCTGGTCGGCTGCTCCGCGCAGAAGAGCAGGCGCAGGAGCGTGCTCTTCCCGGCGCCCGAAGGCCCGGTGAGCCAGACGAACTCGCCCTTGTCGATCTTCAGGGTGATGTCGTCCAGCACCGGCGGGTCGCCGGGGTAGCACTTCTTGACGTGGAACAGCTGGATCACGGGCTGCACACTCCCGCGTCGCAGATCCGGATGGTGCAGGTCCCCGTCGAGGTGGTGCAGGTCAGGGTGCCGGGCAGCGAAGGCGCGATGCAGGGCAGACCGAGGCCGGTGCAGGTTCCGGAGAAGTAGTCGACGCTTCCGCGGGAAGCGGTGCCGGTGCAGGGGCCGCTGGCGGTCGCGAGGCCGATGTTGACTGCACAGCCCTGGTCCGCCGCGGTGACCGAGACGGAGGCCGTCGTCGTCGTCGGGGTGAGGAAGGCGCAGTTGTCGATCGCCGCCACGTTCAGCGAGAGCGGAACGCAACCCGCATCGGGTCCGGCGTCCGGTCCGCCATCGCCGGCATCCGGGCCGCCGCCGTCTCCGCCGTCGACGTCCAGGCCGATGTTGCCGTCCGGGCCGCCTCCCGTTTGCGAGCCGTTGGTGTACCCGGCGCAGGCGCAGAGCAGGGCGAGCGCGAACGTGGCGGCGAGGTTTCTCATGGCGGTCTACTTTGGCGGCTCGAGGTCCGCGGAAAGAAAAGCGAGGATCACTTCGTCGAGGCTCTTCTCGCTGATCAGCTCTTCTGCGAAGAGAGTGGGCAGATCGTCGCTGGGCGTCTCGACGGGGCTTTCGCTGAAGAACGTCGGTGCGGCGGCCGGCTTCGCCGTGGCATGCCGCAGCGGAGCCACCACCGGCGCCATCCGCGGCGGACTGCTGGGGCGATTCGGATGCGACGGCTGCCGGGTGACGTGCGGAAGCGGCGCGCCCGGCGCGCGCGGTGGCGGAGACGCGGAAGGCGGCGACGGCCGCCACACCGCCGGCGCCGGCTTTGCCACCGGAGCGGCCGCGGGCTTCGGCACCGGCCGCACGGGCGCGGGCCGCGCGACGGGACGCACCACCGGTTGGGGGTGCGCGCGAGCGGGCGCGGGATGCGCGTTGACGTACGACGCGGTGTTCGTCCCGTCGGCGAGAACACCGGGCTCGTAGTGGGTGGCGGAGAGCCGCTCCGCCATCTCGTCGAATTCACCGGAGACGAGGCGCTTGAGCATCGCCTTGTGCTGGTTCTCCATCAGCCCGCGGACGACCTTCTGCAACTCCGGCTCAGCGGCCTGCTCCGCGTAGCTCGTCTTCATGCTGGCGACGATGTTGCCGCCGACGAACAGGTGCGTGATGTAGTGCGCGTGCGGCAGGCCGGAATCTTCGGTCTGCACGTGGTACACGCGCGGGCCGTACTTTACGTTGTGGTTGAACCCCACGACGGGGGCGCCGGCCTTCGGGGTCGCCATTTGCCTAAGCTCCAGAAATAGCAGAAGCTTCGAGGCTCCGCCAGCTTGCAGAACAGGCGGGCGTGCAAGGAGAATTCTCCTGTTCAGGGCGCGAGATCGACCAGTTCGACGCGCTCGACGGGGCGCCCCAGGAATCGCTCCGCAACGTCCTTGAAACGCCCGGGAACGTCTGTGCAAAGCGTTCGATGACGCGCCGTGGCAGTGCCGTAAGGGCGGAACAGTCCGCGCGAGGCGAGCACCGCTGTGACGCTCTGCGTTATCGCCTCTGCGCTGTCGATGATGGCCACCTCGGGGCCAAGGACCTCCGCGATGGTGCGCGCGAGAAGCGGGTAGTGCGTGCACCCGAGCA
>DASREU010000390.1:0-3455 GCA_035651935.1 Myxococcales bacterium
TCTTCACCCGCAGCTCGAAGTTCTGCTTGTCCGCAAGCACGGCGGCCTTGAGCACCATTTCGAGCGGCTGGCCGGAGCGCAGGTCATCGACGGTGAGATCGAGGTGCTGGACGGCCAGCTCTTTCGCGCCGCGCGTCGCCTTGTCGAGGAACGCGACCTTGCCCTCGCGCAGCGCGGCGTGATCGACGCGGAGGAACGAGAGATCCTGCTGCTTCTCCTCGGGGGGCTTCTGCTCGGTGTTCTTCGCCAGCTTGTCCTGGAAACGCTGGAGATTGGTGGTCCCGTCCGGCAGCCGCTCCACCGTGACGGTCAGGCCCTGCGCCTCGGCCGAGCGGATCTCGACGCTCTTGCCCGCGGAGAAGATCGCGCGCAGCAACGCTACCTTCACCTCCACGCGCTGGAGGTTGACGAGCGCCACGTCCTCGCCCGGCGCGGCGCCGATCTGCACGTCGGAGACGCGGACGCCCATTCCGGTGAGGAACTTCGTCGCCACCCCCCCGATCTGCACCGGACGCCCCCACTCTTCGGAGAGCTTCTGGGCCTGTTCCTTGGCCTTCGAGGTGAGGATGCCGTCGAGCACGAACGAGAGCACGACGAACGCCGCGATCAGGACGAGCACGACGATGCCGGCGATCTTCTGCCACCGTTTCATAGGCACGCAACCTAGGACACGGCGGGCAAGCTGTCAGCCCGCCGCCGGAGAATTCGGAGAAAGCCGACGCGAGCCCGCGAGCTGGCCGCAGGCGCCGCCGACCTGCTGGCCGTGCGGCATGCGCAGGAGCGCGCGCACGCCGGCGTCCGCGATCCGCTTCTGGAACGCCCGGCACCGCTCGAGCGGCGGCGCCTTCTGCGCCGGGACGGGTCCGGGATTGAGCGGGATCAGGTTCACCCGGACGTCGAGGCCTTGGCAGAATCGCGCGAGCGCCTCAGCGTCTGCTTCCGCGTCGTTGACGCCATCGATCAATGTCCACTGCAACAGCACGGTGCGCGGCGATCGGGCGATGCAGGCCCGCAGCTCGTCGAGCGGCCATTTGCGTGCGACCGGGAGGAGCGCACGGCGTTGCCCTTCGTCGATCGCGTGCAGCGAGACCGCCACCTGCGACTTCGCACGCGCGTACAGCTCGTCCATCTTCGGGACGATCCCGACCGTGCTGACGGTGATCTTCCGCTCGGGAACGGCGAAGCCGGCGGGCTCGCGGAGGACCGCGATGGCGCGGAGCACCTCCTCGAGGTTGTCCAGGGGCTCGCCCATCCCCATGAACACGACGTTCGTCGGCCGGGCGCCGAGATGCCGCGCGGCGACCGCATACTGCGCGACGATCTCCGCGGCGGTCAGGTTGCGCTGGAGGCCCAGGCGGCCGGTTTCGCAGAAGACGCATCCGCGCGCACATCCGGCCTGTGACGATACGCAGACCGTCCAGCGCTCGCGCACGCGCAACGCGGTCGAGGGCTGGTGGATCAGCACCGCTTCCACGGTTGCGCCGTCCTGCAGGCGAACGGCGAATCGCACGCTGCCGTCCGGGTCGCTGACCGCCTCGGCGGGTGGAAGCGCAGTTTCGAAGCCGCCTGCGCCGCGGGGCTCCGGCGCCCGGCCCGCGAACCACGCGACCAGCGCACGCGCCTGCTCGCGCGCCGCGCCGCTCCGGACGCCGGCGGCGAGCAGCCGGTCCTGGACCTCCGCGCGGCTCAGCCCTGCGAGGTTCATACCCTCTCTTCTAACCCGGGGAAGCTCCCCGGACTGGTGAGCGGCGTTCATCTGCGGAGGTTCCGGTACACGCCGCTCCCGATCCAGGCGCGCACGCTTGTCGGTTGCCGCTCCCAGTAGTTCACCACCAGCGTGATCCGCATCCGCCCCGGCGGACCCGGCAGGCGAGGTCCCGGCGTGCAGCCGCGCGCGTCCAGGACTCCGTGCATCAGGTTCCCCCGGAACATCGCATACCGGTTCCGCTTCGGAGCCACGGTCTCCAGCCGTTTCGCCTCGCCTCGTCCGGGGGTCTGGTCGGTGACCGCAAGCTGGCCGCCCCGGACGGCGTTGAAGAAGAAGACGCTGGAGATGCGCGGGTGGCGAAGGCGCCGCCCTTTGACGTCCTGGTCGAAGTGGAACTCCACCGGGATGCGCGTCGTGTACGCGCGGCCGATCCACCATTCCGCTCCGGCGCAGCCGCGGGGCCGCGCCAGGCGCCACAACGCGGTCACCGCCTCTTCCAGCGCATGCGCCGCCGGAGCGCCCTTCGCCAGCCAGAAGGTGGTGAAGTAGCTCTGCCGCAGGCGTTCGCTCCCGATCCGGGCGATGGCGGCGCGGGCCCTCCGCACCAGCGCCGCGGGCAGCGCGCCGTCGATCACGCGCACGAGTGCTTGTGATCGCTGGCCGCGCTGTGGCAGATCGGCGCTACCGATGTCGAATGACTGGTCCATCGAAAGATCGCTGCAGCTCTACAACATTCCCGGATGGGGCGCCGGGTACTTCAGCATCAACGCCAAGGGCCACATGGTGGTCCACCCCCTCGGGCAGCCGGGCCCGGTGATCGATCTGATGGACGTGGTGGACGACATCCGCGAGCGCAAGCTCGGGTTCCCCTGCGTCGTCCGCTTCCAGGACGTGCTCCGCAGCCGGGTCAAGCAGCTCAACGACGTCTTCCGCAGCGCGATCAACCAGCACGGCTACAAGGGGCAGTACTTCGGCGTCTACCCGACGAAGGTGAACCAGATGCGGGAAGTGGTCGAGGAGATCCTCGACGCCGGCGCGCCGTATCACTTCGGCCTGGAGGCGGGCAGCAAGGGCGAGCTGCTGATCGTCCTCGCGCTCAACACCGACCCCGAGGCCCTGACCATCTGCAACGGCTACAAGGACGAGGAGTACCTCCGCCTCGCCCTGGTCGGACGCAAGCTGGGGCGGAAGATCATCGTCGTCATCGAGAAGCTGTCCGAGCTGCCGCATCTCTTGAAGCTCGCCGACGAGATGAACGTGCAGCCGCTGATCGGGCTGCGCAGCAAGCTGTCCACCAAAGGAACCGGCAAGTGGGAGTCGTCGTCCGGAGACTTCGCCAAGTTCGGGCTCACCACGCCGGAGCTCATCCGCGACGTCGAGATGCTGAGAGCGGCCGGCAAGCTCGACCTCGTCAAGCTCTTCCACTTCCACGTCGGCTCGCAGCTGACGGACATCCGCACCGTCAAGGACGTGGTGAACGAGGGCGCGCGGTTCTACTCCAAGTTGCGGAAGATGGGGCTCGGGCTGGAGTACTTCGACGTCGGCGGCGGCCTCGGCGTCGATTACGTCGGCGCGCGCAGCACCGCTTTCGTCTCCTCCCTCAACTACTCGATGGAGGAGTACGCCGCGGACGTCGTCTACACCGTGCAGCAGATCTGCACCAACGAGGGCGTGCCGGAGCCGCACCTGGTTTCGGAGAGCGGCCGGGCCCTGACCGCGCACCATTCCTGCCTGATGATGAACGTCT
>DASREU010000391.1:0-6478 GCA_035651935.1 Myxococcales bacterium
AGGTCGTAGCGGTAGCAGAGGACCTTGCCGGGATCCGTCTCCAGATATTGAATGGATTCATCGTGGGGACGGGTGAACGCGTGGTGCGCCGCGACCCATCGCTTGTGCTCGTCGTCGTACTCGAAGAGCGGCGGGTCGACCACCCAGAGGAACCGCCACGACTCGGGCTTCTTCGGATCGCTCGGACCGTACTCCGGGATCAGGCCCAGGCGCTTGCCGAGATACAGGCGCAGGTTCGCCAGCACCGTATGGACGATGCTCTCCTTGCCGAACTGGAAGAGGAGCAGGTCGCCCGGCTTCGCTTCCGCCGCCGCGTTGATCGCGGCGCGCGCCTCGGCGGTGATGGTCTTGGCGAGCGGGCTCTGCGTCCACTCTCCGTTCTCGCCGATCTTCGCCCGCGCCAGGCCGCGCGCGCCCATGCCCTTCGCGATCTCCTCCAGCTTGTCGGTCTCGGTCCGGGAGAAGTTCGCGCTCGCGGGGACCTTCAGGGCCTTGACGATCTGGCCGGGGGTGAGGGTGGCGAAGCTCTGCCACATCGGGACGCCGGCGCCCTTGTGCTCCGCGACCACGGTGGTCAGCTCGACGTGCTTGAGGCCGAAGCGCAGGTCGGGCTTGTCGTTCCCGTACTCGCGCATCGACTGCTCGAAGCGCATGCGCGGGAACGGCTTTTCGATCCGCACCCCGAGCACCTCGCGCCAGAGCGCCGTCACCAGCTCTTCCACCACCGCGAACACGTCGTCCTGGACCACGAACGACATCTCCAGATCGATCTGGGTGAACTCGGGTTGCCGGTCGAGGCGCAGGTCCTCGTCGCGGAAGCACTTGACGATCTGGAAGTAGCGCTCGAATCCCGCCACCATGAAGAGCTGCTTGAAGAGCTGCGGACTCTCCGCCAGCGCGTAGAACTTCCCCGGGTTGAGCCGGGCGGGGACGAGGAAGTTGCGCGCGCCGCCCGGGGTGTACTTGACGAGGAACGGCGTCTCCAACTCGAGGAACTTGAGGGACTCGAGCGTCCGGCGGGTGACCGCGTTCATCTTGCTGCGCTTCATCAGCGTCTGCTGCAGCGGCGCCCGGCGGAGGTCGAGGTAGCGGTAGTGGAGCCGCTTTTCCTCTGCGGTGTCGATCTTGTCCTCGATGAGGAACGGCGGCGTCTCGCTGCGGTTGAAGATCGCGGCCTGCACCGCGTGCACCTCGATCTCTCCGGTGACCAGCCGCGGGTTGACGTTCTCGCCGCGGGAGAGGACCTTCCCGCGCACCCCGATGCAGTACTCGTAGCGCAGCTCCTGTGCGAGATCGTGCAGCTGCTGGCCCGACTCGGCCTCGAACACCACCTGGGTGAGTCCCTCGCGGTCCCGCAAGTCGATGAACACCGCGCCGCCGTGATCGCGCCGGTTGTGCACCCAACCGAAGAGGATCACCTCCTTGCCCACGTCCTTCGCGGTCAGCTCGCCGCAGGAGTGGGTGCGCTTCAACTCACGGATGAATTCAGCCACGGACGGTTTCCTCCCAAGGGGCGCTCCGGTTAACACGAATCCCCGCCCCCGGCGAGCCTGACGAGCGAGCGGTCGGATGCGCCTCTGCTGCGCTTTGGCAGTCGCGTTGCACATTGTGGCGGCGATGGGACGCATGTTCCTCTCCGGCCAGACCACCTGCGCGCTGCTGCTCGGCGCCGGCCTGTTGCTGCGGGCGCAGGCCGCGCTCCGTCCTGCGGAGCACGCGGTGGGCGACGGCGGGCGCACCCGGCCGGCGGAGATGCTGGGCGACCGGACGCCGGAGCGGCCGGCGGTGACCCAGGCGCAACAGGGCCTGCGCAGCGCCCGCACTGTGCAGAAGAGTTCCCAGAAGAGGAAGGGCTTCACGCACCGTGACGCGCGTCACCGCACGCGCAAGTGCGGCGCTGCGCTTGCAACTCGGGGGATCCGGTGCGGGTAGTGCGGGGGGATTCGACGTGAATTCGGGCGACAGCAGGACCAAGGGTCGGTCGTACGACCCGATCTGCGGCGTGCCGGTGGAGAGCGGAGATCGCACGCCGAGCAGCGAGTACAAGAAGCGCCGGTACTTCTTCTGCTCGGAAAAGTGCAAATTCGAATTCGAGCGTGCGGCGGAGCGGATCCGCATGCAGGAGGCGGCGCGCGCGGGCGCGCTGTTCACGCACGGCAAGGTGAAGTGGGGGCTGGCCTGAGGGGCGGGTCGTAGGGGGGTGACCCGCCGGCAGCCAGCGCCGTCGGGTCCATTCTGGAGAGTCGAGGAGCGCGGTCCGCCCGGTTGCGGCCCGCGCTTCTTGCATTCGGGAGACCCCGGGCTTCATGGCCCGGTGATCGAGCTCCGCTGCGCAGGCGGGAGCAGACGCGCTACAAGAAGGATCGATGCGCGAGGGCACGTGACACCTGACGTCGTGCGACTGGCCGCGCTCGCCGTGGGTGCATGCGCGCTGGCCGGCGCCGCCGCCGCGGAGCAGGTCGTCCGCCGGCAGATCTCGCTCGGCGGCGACCACGGAAGCGTCACGGTCGAAGTGCCGTCCGGCTGGCGGTTCGAAGCCTTTCCTCACGACGATCCGCCGTCCGCGACCGTGCGGTTCGGTCCGGCCTCCGACGAGTTCGATTTCAGGCTCGGCTTGCTGTGGGTCGAACCCTCGATGCGCGTGCCGCTCACCACGCTGAAGGAGAGGGTCCGCCTCGCCGCGAACGACGCGCTGCTCAAGTCCGTCGAGACCCAGGCGGAGCTTCGGGAGATCCGCGGCAAGCGAACCGCCGGTTACTGCTACGCGCTCAGGGACAAACGCCCCGGCGAGTACCCGTACCTGACGCAAGGGATCGCCGTGACGGGTCCCGTCACGAACGTCTTCACCTTGTTCTCTCGATCCGACGACCCCGCGGAGCGCGAGCGAGCGCTGCGGATGATCGCGAGCGCCACGTGGTCCGACGCGCCAAAGACCGCCGCGCGCGCCTCGCCGCCCCCGCTCCCCGCTGTGCAGGACCCCGTGTCGCTGCGCATCGATGAGGTCAACGACACCTATCGCTTGACGGTGCCGGTCAGCCATTTCGTTCTCACCATCCGCAAGGGCGGATTGAAGAGGGCGACGACCCCCGCGATCCAGTCCTCGCGCTATTTCCTCCTGAAGGACGCCGGAAGCGGGACCGTCGTCTCGGGATTCTTCGACTTCGCGGAGCGGTTCGAGGGGCTCGAGAAGTTCTGGGCACACGAGACGAGCTCGCTCGAGCGGCGATCCTCCCCGGCTCCCGAGGACGTGCAGTTCAGGAAGGTCGGCGCCTGGGACGCGATCGTCTACGACCAGCCGGTCCCCGGCGGGAGCAGCGCGCACGTCCGGGCGGAGTGGGTCTCCGAAGGCACGTGGATCGACCTTCACCTCTCGCTGGCCGGGAAGCGGCAGCCCGCCGAGGCGCGAGACAGCCTGCTCCAGCTGCTCGGCACGTTCCGCGTCGAGGACAAGGACTGAGCAGCGTTCCGCGCGCCGCAGCCTCGCGGCACGCGAGGCCGCGGGTGCGCCTTACTCGGGGAAGCCGCAGTGCAGCCAGGTGAGGATCTTCGTGCGCTCTTCGATGGTGATGGGGACAGAGGCGTCGGGCGGCGGCATCTGGCAGGTCGACACCATCGGAGGAATGATGTCGAACCAGTCGGAGACGTGCTTGTAGTCGGTGAGCGGCCACTGCTCGGTGAGCCCCGAATGGCAGGTCGTGCAGCGTTGGTCGATGATCGGCTTCACGTCCCGGTAGTGGAGCGCGGGCTGCGGGCAGGAGGTCGGAAGCGCCACGTTGCAGGGCGTCGCGCCGGACGACCCGCCGCAGGCGAAGGCCCAACACGCGGCGGCCACGGCGGAAGATCGCAGCGCGGTGCGACTCAGGAAGCGTCGGCGGGGAACTTCTCGCCTCGGCTGGCGATCGAACGTGGTCATGTGGTAGGCGAGCAAGACGTTAGTCTTAGTTATCGAAATGCGCAATCCTGGAGAAGCGGACATGGCGACGACCACACGGCTCGGGGTCCTGCTGATCGCGTTCCCTTGCGTCCTCCTCGCGCCGCGCGCTGAAGCCCACGTCGAGCTGCAGTCCGGACCGGCTCCGGCCAACGCCACCTCCGAGGTGGTCTTCGGCGTCGGTCACGGCTGCTCGGGCAACGACACGTACCGGCTGAAGGTCGACATTCCGGCGGGCGTCACTTCGGTCCGGCCGATGCGCAGCGACTTCGGCACACCGGCGGTCGAGAAGGACGCAGCGGGGACCATCACCTCGGTCACCTGGCAGAAGCCGGTCGCCGAAGCGCTGGACACCGACCTTGCCTTCTACACGGTGGTGGTCCGGCTGAAGGCCCCCGACCAGCCGTTCACGACCTTGTACTTCGCCGCGCACCAGACCTGCCGCGCAGCCGACGGGACGTTGACCACCGTCGAGTGGACCGATCTTCCCGCCACGCCCCCGGGTTCGGCGACCGGCAACCCCGCCGTCGCCGTGCAGGTAGTCCCGGCGCGTCTCGCGGGTTGGAACAAGTACACCGTCCCCGCGGCGCTGACGGATCTCAGCGTGTTCTTCAAGGATGCGCAGATCGTCTGGAAGGGCTCCGCGGCCTACAGCGCCAACCCGAACACCGCGGCCCTGATCGCTTCGACGCCGGGAGTGACCGCGCTCACCGCGCTCGAGGGCGGCGACCAGGTCTGGGTGAAGTACTAGATGCGGAGCGCCCGGATGACCCGCCTGCTCCTTCTCGGCGGCCTTTGTGGCCTCTGCGCCTGCGGAAACTCCACTCCTCCGCTGCCGCCGCTGGGCGCGTGCATCCAGGGCGTCGATTCGCCCACGGTCCTTCCGCGCGCTCCGGCCGGCAGCTTGCCCTGCGATCTGCTGCCGCCGCGCTGACGCTCACTTCATCCGCACGGCGACGCCGGTTGCGGACGCCATCTGCTGCCCCTGGTCGTACCGCACGCGAAGCACCGCGTCACAGCCGAGGCTCGCCGCTTCCCTCTGCAGGGCCGCCAGCACCGCGCCGAGCGTCGCGTTCCCGTTCACGCCTTGGGCGCTGACCACTGCCACTTCCTCGTAGCTGCCCGAAACCGGCGAACCCTCCATGACGATGCGCACCGGTCGATCCTGCGCCGGATACGTCGCGCCGGTGAGGACGTGCTCCGTTCGCACCGGCGGCGCCGTAGTCACGCACCCGGCCGCGAGGGCAAGCAGGGTCCATGCGGCGCTCTTCATCGCTCCTCCGGGAGGGTGCGAAATGCGCGCCCCACGACGGTGAGCGTGGCCACTTCCACCTGGCGTTCTCCGGTGCAGGTCTTCGCGACGGTCCGGGTCACCGGGACCGCTTCCGTCGTGAACGTCACGGTTCCGTCCGGATTGACCTGGCTGACGGTGCGGGTCTCGGTGACCGTCTCTGTCGTGCTGCAATCGTACGTGTACGTCTCGGTGACCATCTCGTGTCTCGTCCCCAGGCTGTCGATCCTTCCGTAGTCGCCGCCCATCGACGCGACGCGGGCGCGAAACTCGGAGATCAACGCATCCAGCGTCGCGGCCGGGACCGTGCCGTGGGCCTCGGCCACGCCGAGCTCCTCCGCCTTCGGGGGATCGCGCGTCGCGCTGACGCGGACCGACGCCGACGACGGCGCGACGGCGTGGCTGGTGATGAAGCCGCTCGATTGCACCGATCCCTGGACCGAGCCGCAGGAGGCGGCGAACGAGACCAGGAGCGACATTGCCGCGCGCCGCATGGGGCGATTCTAGCGCCCCCTTGCACTGGGATGGCAGCCCTCGATCGCCCGCTGATCAGGCGAGCGAGAATTCGCCTTGGTACCCAACCGGCGGCCCGCTCCCCATGTTCAGGTCATGTCAACCGAAAGCAAGCGAGGCGAGGGAGCGGCCGAGGAACTCGGCGGCACGATCAAGAAGGTGGCCGGCAAGGTGCTCGGCAACGAGCAGATGGAGGCCGAAGGCCGGGCCAAAGAGGCCGCAGGCGAAGCCAAGCAGGAAGCGGCAAAGGCCGCGGGGCGCGCCGAGGGGAAGGTCCAGGAGGTCGTCGGCGCGGTGAAGAACCGCATCGGCCAGGTCATCGACAATGAGCAGATGGCCGCCGAAGGCAAGGCCAAGGAGCTCAAGGGCGAGGCCAAGCAGAAAGCCAACGAGTAGCCGCAGGCCTGAGCAGGCTTACTCGTCGGAGCCGGCCGAAGGCGGATCCTTCGGCCGATTCCGCCAGATGGCTTCCTTTTCGGCTTTGTCAGCTTCCTCGAGCTTCCGCTCGCCGACGGGGCCAAGTCGGCCCGCGTCTTCCAGCTTCGGGGGAGTCGGCTCTTTGTCGGGATCGGGTATCCCGACTCCGTCGGGCCTGTCGTTTTCATGTCGCGGCATCCTGAGAACCTCCTGCAGGAACCAACTTCGGGGCCTCGTGCCCCGGACGCAACAAGCGCGGGCTCCTCCGCCCGATGTCCGCTCATTCAAGTTGGGATTCGTGACGAAAAGGACGAACAGGAGCTGTT
>DASREU010000392.1:0-11066 GCA_035651935.1 Myxococcales bacterium
GATCCTGGTGGAAGGGCCGGCGGGCGTCGGGAAGACCGAGCTGGCGCGCGCGCTGGCGCAGGCGACGGGACGCGTCCTCCTGCGGCTGCAGTGCTACGAGGGACTCGACGAATCGAAGGCGCTGTACGAATGGGAGTACGCGAAGCAGCTGCTCTACACCCAGCTCCTGAAGGACAAGATCGCGGAGACGATCGCCGGGGCGAGCACGCTCTCGCAGGCCGCGGAGCGGATCGCGGGCTCGGAGGACCTCTTCTTCAGCGAACGGTTCCTGCTGCCCCGGCCGGTGCTCGCGGCGATCCGCTCGGCGGAGCCGGCGCTCCTGCTGGTGGACGAGATCGACAAGGCGGACCCGGAGTTCGAGGCCTTCCTCCTCGAGGTGCTCGCCGACAGCGCGGTCACCATTCCGGAGCTGGGGACGATCCGCGCGGTGCATACGCCGCGGGTGGTGCTCACCTCGAACGCCGCGCGCGAGCTGTCCGACGGGCTGAAGCGGCGTTGCCTGCATCTGTACATCGACTATCCGACGCCGCAGCGCGAGCTGGAGATCGTGCGGGCGCGGGTGCCCGGAGTGACCGAGCAGCTGGCGCAGAAGGTGGTCGCGGCGGTCCAGGCGGTGCGAAAGCTCGATCTGAAGAAATCGCCGTCGATCAGCGAGACGCTCGACTGGGTGCGGGCGCTCACGCTCCTGAATGCGACGACGCTCGAGCCGGAGATCGTGGCGGAGACGCTCTCGACGATCCTGAAGTACGAGGCGGACATCGCGAAGGCGAAGGAGCACCTGGCGTACATCGCGGGAGCGGAGCTGCGGTAGCTGCTCAGCGGTGCCTGCCCTCGAAGAGGGCGGATTCGCGGCGGGCCTGTGCCTGCACCTGCTGGTCGACGTACCCGGGATACCCGAGACGCACGGACCGATCGCTCACCTGGTGCACGTCGATCCCCGCCTTCTTGTCCGCGACCAGAAACCCGCCGCGCGACTTGAAGAGGAAGTACACGGCGGTGTCGTCGACCGACATGCCCTGATCGCCCGGCCGGTAGAAGTCTTCGCCGACCTGCAGGAGCACGACGCCCGGCGAGACCTGGCGCGCGTCGGTGAACCGGAAGGTCTTGAGCTGCGCAGAACGGTCGAGCCAGGGCGCGAGGTCGTGCCGCTCCGCGCTGGCGCGGCGCTTGAGCTGCGCGATCGCGGCCAGCGTCTTCGGGTGTGTCAGGCGGCGAACGCCGTCCCAGTCCTCGCGCACCACGCGCGACAGGTACTGCTGGAGGGTGGCCTTGGCGAGGAAGACGTCCGGCGACTCCTCGTCGAGCATCGATTCGAGGCCGGATCCCGTCCGCTTTTCGACGGTGGATGCGCCTGCGGCGAGCAGTCCCGCGAGAAGCAAAGTTGCCGTAAACATTGGTGCAGCCCCTCCCACCGACCCCGTGCGAACGTGGGAACACCCGTTCCCTGGGTCCCGGCGAGAGGCAAGCTGCACATGCCGGGCCGGTGCCGCAAGGCACGCAGCGCGTCAGGCGCTTGCGCGCTGCAGCGGCGCCGCGACCGCGACGCGATCGCGGCCGAGGCGCTTGGCTTCGTACAGCGCGCTGTCCGCTTTTTCGATCAGGCCGGCGATGTCCTGGGCGTCTTCTCCGAGCGTCGCGACGCCCACGGAGATGGTGACGGAGAGCGGCGGTTGTCCCTCCGGCCCCGGCAGCGTCGCGGCGGCGACGGCATGGCGCAGCTTTTCCGCCACCTCCATCGCTTCCGGCTTGGCGACGCGCGGGAGCACCACGCAGAACTCCTCGCCGCCATAGCGGGCGACGATGTCGATCTTCCGGATGTTGCGGCGCAGGGCGAGGGCGACCCCGCGCAGGACCCCGTCGCCGACCGTGTGCCCGTGCGCGTCGTTGATCCGCTTGAAGAGATCGAGATCGATCATCAGGAGCGAGAGCGGATCCGCGAATCGGAGCGAGCGCGAGAGCTCGTTCTCCAGGCGGAGGAAGAGCTGGCGCCGGTTCGGCACGCCGGTGAGCGCGTCCGTGAACGACAGCTCGAGGGTCTGCTGGTAGAGGCGCGCGTTGGCGATGGCCAGCGAGGCCTGGGCGGCGATCGCCTCCGCCAGCCGGATCTCCTGGACGTTGAAGCCGTCGGCGCGCGGGCGGTTGAAGTTCATCGCACCGAGGATGCCGCGCTTGCTCCGCAACGGCACCGAGAGGAAGGAACCGGCGGGAGCGGCGCCTTGCGAGCAGCGCGGATCTCGCGCGACGTCGGGGACGTAGATGGTCTGGCCGCGAGCGGCGGCCTCGCCGGCGACGCCTTCGCCAAGGTGCAGCCGGCTTCCCCGGGCGTTGCGCGGGGCGGCCCCGGCGACGGCCTCGATCACCAGCTGGTGGGTCGCCTCGTCGACCAGCATCACCGAGAACTCGCTGACTCCGAACCGCGCGCAGACCTGGCGGCCGAGCATCTGCAGCTGCTCGGGCAGGTCGAGCGTGCTGGAGACCGCGTTCGCCACTTCGAGCAGCAGCTCCATCTCGCCGACGTGCGCCTCGAGGCGCGTGTTGACGGCCTTGAGCTCCGCCTGGAGCGAGAGGTCGAGCTGCATCTTCGCCAGCGACTCGCGGGCCTCGATGTCCGCCACCGCCATGTCGGTGATGCGGGAGAGCATGGTGTTGAAGCTTCGGGCGAGCCTGCCCAGCTCGTCCTCGCTCTGCACGCGGGCGCGGACCAGGAACTCGCCGAGCTCCGCGCGCGCCATCACCCGCGAGAGCGCCTGGATGGGCTTGAGGAGGAAATGCCGCGCCGCGAGCGCGATGGTCATCCCCGCGAACGTCAGGGCGAGCAGCGTCCCCAGCACCGCGCCGGTGCGGAGCTCGTCGAACGCCAGCGCCGGCTCCTTCGCCGCCAGCCGCTGGCTGTGCGCTACGAGCGCCCCCAGGCCCGCCAGCAGCACGACCGCCGAGGGAATGGCGGAGGCGAGGATGAGCTTGAGGGCGAGCGACTGGCGGATGCGCGGGGCCACTGGCGCGATTGTAGCAGCGTCCGCCGCAGACTGGCTCCAGGTGGGTGAGGGACCCACATCAGGCGCCTCCCAAGGAGACTGCCCATGCGCGTCGAAGAGATCATGACCCGAAATCCGCTGACCGTGACCTGATGCAGCGCGAAAAGGTCCAGCGCGTCCTCGTCTGCGACTCCCAAAAGAAGCCCATCGGCGTGATCAGCCTCCAGGACCTCAGCCAGTCCGGTAGCGAGCGCGACGTCGGCGCCCCCGTCCGCGACGTCAAAGAAATGCGGGGACACGATACACGTTTCAAAATTTGCGCCGCGAACGAGGCGCAAGAAAAGAAACGTGTATTGTGTCCCCATGCGGGCGGCGGCGGCGGTCCTGCTGGTTTGCGCGGCGGCCCGGGCGGAAGAGATTCGCATCGAAGTGGCGCGGGGGCTGCGGGTCGCGCGGGTGGAGGCGGCGGGGCGGACGCACCTGCTGAGCGCGCGCGAGTCGGGGTTGCTGATCGACGGCAAGCCGGCCGCGTCCGCTGGATTCACGGCGCCGATGCGTCTCGATGGCCGGGCGCTGCCCGGACGGCTCGAGCTGTTCGCGGAGCGCGGGACGCTCGTCGCCGTCAACGCCGTCGATCTCGAGCAGTACGTCGCGGCGGTGGTGGCGAGCGAAGTGCCCCACCGCTGGCCGCGCGAAGCGCTGCGGGCCCAGGCGGTGGCGGCGCGCACGTTCGCCGTGGCGCAGAAGGTGGCGCAGGGGCCGGCCTCGCGCGCGCACCTCGGGGCGTCCGTGCTCGATCAGGTCTACCGCAATGCCGCGAATCCGCCCCGGCCGGCGCTCGAGGCTGCGCAGTCGACGGCCGGCGAGGTGCTGACCTGGGGGGCGGCGCCGATCGCGGCGTACTTCAGCGCGAGCTGCGGCGGTATCAGCGAGGGCGCGGAAGCGGCGTTCAACCTCCCGCCGGGGACTACGCCGTACATCCGCTCCGGCGCGGAGGACGGCGACACGCGGGAGTGGACGGTGCGGCTGCCGCTCGCGGAGATCACCGCCGCCCTGCGGAAGGCGCAGCGGATGCAGGCCGAGATCCGGGAGGTCGCGGTGGAGTCACGCACCGCCAGCGGGCGGGCGCAGACGCTCGCGCTGCAGACCAGCGCGGGCCCGCGGCGGCTCCAGGCCGTGGAGTTGCGCCAACTGATCGGGTACGAGCGGCTGCCGTCACTTCTCTTCGAGGTGAAGACCGAAGGGTCCGTGGCGGTCTTCCGCGGCCGGGGCAGCGGTCACGGCGTGGGGCTCTGCCAGTGGGGTGCGCGCTCCCGCGCCATCGCAGGCGACGGCTACCGGGAGATCCTCGCCCACTACTATCCCGGCGCGGAGATCCGCCGCATGTACTGAGCCGCATCGCGGTAGACGAGCACCAGGCCGGTCAGGGGCAGCGGATAGAGGACGATCATCGCCAGCGCCGAGGCGACCGGACGCCAGGGGCCTGGCGGCAGCAAGGCGCCGGCGCCGAACGCGACGGCGGAGAAGACGACGATCAGCCCCCACATCCGAAGCACCGACCCCCAATGCCCACGCAACAGGCGCCAGGAGCGTTCCAGCGCCGCGTGCCCCGACGCAGTCTCCAGCACGGCGATCGCGGGTGCGAGCGAGAAGCCCGCCGCAAGCACGAGGCCCGGAACGACGAAGAAGAGCGCGCCGAAGGCGACGATCACGGCGCCCAGCGCGCCGGTGGCGAGAAGCGGCGCGATCCGGCCCGCGACCACCCCCCAGGCGCGAGCCGGCCCGCTGCCGCGCCCTTCCAGCAGATCGAACACCAGCGGCACCAGCGCGGCGTGCGCGAGGAACAGCCCGGCGACGAGCAGGGCCACGAGGATCAGGGTCGCGTAGGCGATCGGAGCCAGGGTTCGCCAGAGCGGCAGCCCGTCGGCGGCCGAGCCGCCTTCGAACGCCTCGCGCCCCAGCTGCCGCAGGCGCATCTCCTGCTCGACAGGCGCCGCCGGCTTGTCGCGCAGATCCTGCCGCTTCTCCTGCACCTGTCCGGTGTGCGTGCGCAGATCGGGGATGCCGCTGCCTCCGAGAGAGGCGATCCCGAACACCACGGCGCCGGTGGCGAGCACGTTCGCCGGCAACAGCGCCAGCGCGCAGGTCAGCAGGAGGGCGCCGAAATGCCTGCGGTACAAGAGGAGCGCCTGCGAGAACACGATCTCCTTCTACGCGGGTTTGAGCTGCCCGTCGCGCACCAGCGGCGCGGCCTTTAGCGCGCGGCGATAGAGCGCGCCGTGCCCGTCGGCCATCCGCTCCATCGAGAGCTCCGACTCCACGCGCCGGCGGCCGCGCAGCCCCATCTCGCGGGCCGCCTCCGGTCGCGAGAGCAGGGTGGCGAGCTTCGCGGCCAGCGCCTGCGCGTCGCCGGGCGGCACGAGGTAGCCGTTCTCGCCATCGCGCACCAGCTCGGGCGTTCCGCCCACGGCGCTGGCGACGATCGGCAGCCGCGCGGCCATCGCTTCCATCAGTGCATTCGAGAGGCCCTCGGCGCTCGAGCAGAGGCAGGCCGCCTGCGCCCGGGCGAGGATCGCCGGCACGTCGAGGCGGTGGCCGACCAGCAGCACCCGCTCGCCGAGGTTCAGCTCGGCGATCCGGCGCGTCAGGTGCTCGCGCTCCGGGCCTTCTCCGGCGCAGACGAACCGCACGTCCGCGAGCTCCGGAGGAAGCTGCGCGACCGCCTCCACCAGCGTGCGGTGCCCCTTCACCGGCCAGAGGTTTCCGATCACCGCCACCAGCGGCCGGCCTTCACCGGGGAGCGGCGACTGCAAGGGCTCCGCGGCGGCTGAATCGAAGTGCGGCAGATCGAGCCCGTTGCGGACGACGACGCAGTTCTCGGGCTTGACGCCCTCCTCGCGGATGCAGACCTCGCGGACGGCGTCGGCGTTCGCCACCACCAGATCCGCGAGCCGGGCATTCAGCTTCTCCACCTCCCGGTGCCACTTCCCGAACCCCGCCCGCAGGTGCCCGAGATCCACCCGGCTGACGATCGCCTTGGCTCCCGACATCCGCGCCGCCGCGAGGCCGAGCAGGTTGGTGTTGAAGTCCGTGCAATGCACCACCCGGATTCCCTCGGCGCGAATCAGCGCGGCCATCCGGGCGACCTGGACCGCGGTATTCGGCTGCAGCATCGACCCGTTCAGGGGGAACACCTCGGGCTCGTAGCCGAGCGCGCGCACCGGCTCGAGCATCGGGCCCGACGCCTCGAGGCAACCGACCACCGCGCGAAACCCGGGCGGATGCCGGCGGAGCCGCTCGACGAACTGGCGCTCCGCGCCGCCGATCCAGAAACGATTGACCAGGTGCAGTACGGCGATGTCGCTCGAGAACATGGTGTCTGGCAGGGTGTGCATCGCCGTTCCTAACGGCGAGTCCCTTGACACGCCGGGGCGTTTCGCAGACGACAGCCCGCCACGATGGGCAAGCCGCTGGTGGCCGCGATCGACATGGGATACGGCCACCTGAGGCCCGCGGCGGCCCTCGCCGACGAGCTCGGGACCGACGTCCTCGCGATGGACGCTCCGCCTCTGGGCGCAGCCAGGGATCGCCAGTTCTGGGACGGGGTCCGCCGGCTCTACGAGCCGCTCACCCGGATCTCGCAGCTCCCGGCGATCGGGCTGCCGGCGCGCGCGCTGCTCAACGGCATCACCGCCATCCCGCCGCTTCTGCCCGGCCGCGATCTGTCCGGCCCGACGCAAGGGACGCGCTGGCTGCGCAAGGCCGGGGCGAGCGGCGTGGGCCGCAGGCTGGCGGAGCGGCTGCAGGAGACCGGGAGCCCGCTGCTCGCCACCTTCTATGCGGCGGCGGTCCTCGCCGAGCTGCACGGCGCGGAGCGGCTCCATTGCGTGGTGACGGACAGCGACGTCAATCGCGTCTGGGCGCCCGAGCAGTCGAGGCGGACGAAGATCACCTACTTCGTTCCCACCGAGCTCACGCGGCAGCGGCTCGAGGCCTACGGCGTTCCGCGCTCTCGCGTCCTGGTCACCGGGTTCCCGCTTCCCGGCGGCCTCGTCGGGCGGACCCGCGACCGCCTCGAGCAGAACCATTCCTCCCGGCTCGCGCGCCTCCGCGGGCGCGGAGAGCCGCCGCTGATCGTGTTCGCGATCGGCGGCGCCGGTGCGCAGGTCCCGCTTGCGCGCCAGCTGGTCGCCGGAATGGAGCGGCAGATCCGCGCGGGTTCCCTGCGCCTCGCGCTGGTGGCGGGGCGCAGGCCCGAAGTCGCCGCCGCCCTGGGCGAAGCGCTCGCGGCGCAGCGCCTCGCAGGCCACGCCGGAGTGGAGCTGCTCTTCGATCCCGACGTGTTCGCGTACCTCCGCCGCTTCAACGACCTGCTCTCGCGCGCCGACGCGCTCTGGAGCAAGCCCTCCGAGCTGACCTTCTTCGCCGCCCTCGGGCTGCCGTTCATCGCCGCGCCGCCGGTCGGCATGCACGAGCTGGCGAATCTGCGCTGGGCGGCCGATCGCGGCGCGGCCCTCGAGCAGCGCGATCCCGCGGCCGCGGGCGAATGGCTCTCGGCGTGGGTGAAGGACGGCGTGCTGGCGAACGCCGCCGAGGCGGGGATGCGGCTGCCGCAGATGGGGCTCTACGAGATCGCGGACGCGATCGGCGACGCCTGAGTTCTCCTCGCGCGCACGGCCGGAGCGGGATAGAAGCGGCGGGGATGGACGTCGAGGAGTTCGACTACCCGCTGCCCGAAGAGCTGATCGCGCAGGAGCCCCTCCCCGAGCGCGACGCGTCGCGCCTCCTCGTGCTGCCGAGGCGGTCGGGACCGGTGCGGCACGCGATGGTGCGCGATCTCCCGGCGCTGCTGCGCGCGGGCGACGTGCTGGTGGTGAACGATGCGCGCGTGATCCCGGCCCGCCTGCATGGCCACAAGGAGGGGAGCGGGGGAAAGGTGGAGCTGCTCCTCGTCGAGCCGCTTGCCGGCGGCGACTGGCTCGCGCTCGGGCAGGCCTCGAAGCCGCTGCGGCAGGGCGCGCGCGTGACCGTGATGGGCAGCGCGATCGAGATCGTGCAGGTGCGCGAGGACGGCGAGATGGTGGTGCGGCTGCCCGTCGAAGGCGATGCGCTGTGGAGCTTCCTCGATCGGGCAGGCGAGGTGCCGCTGCCGCCGTACATCCGGCGTCCGCCGGTTGAGACCGACCGCGAGCGCTACCAGACCGTCTTCGCGCGGGAGCGCGGCGCGGTGGCGGCGCCCACGGCGGGCCTGCACTTTACTCCGGCCCTGATCGAGGCGCTCGCCGGGCGCGGGGTGGAAGTCGCCCGGATCACGCTCCACGTCGGCCCGGGCACGTTCCTGCCGGTGCGGGCGCGGCGGGTCGAGGATCACCGCATGCACCGGGAGCGCTATTTCGTCCCCGAGGAGGCGGCGCAAGCCGTGGCCCGGGCGGGGCGCGTCGTCGCGGTGGGGACGACGGCGCTGCGGACGCTGGAGGCTTCCGGAGGGAAGGCGGGCCCGGGCGCGACGGACCTGTTCATCGCGCCGGGATACGAGTTCAGGATCGTCGATGCGCTCTTCACCAACTTCCACCTGCCGAAGAGCACGCTCTTGATGCTGGTCGCCGCCTTCGCCGGGCTCGACCGCATCCGCGACGCCTACCGGGAGGCGATCGCGCAGCGGTACCGGTTCTTCTCCTACGGCGACGCGATGCTGATCGCATGAACTTCACCGTCACGCATACGGACGGGGCCGCGCGCCGCGGCAAGCTCACCCTCCCGCACGGGGACGTCGAGACGCCGCAGTTCATGCCGGTGGGGACGGTCGCCTCCGTGAAGGCGATCGCGCCCGACGACCTGCGGGCGGCGGGAACGCAGATCGTGCTCGCCAACACGTACCACCTGCTCCTGCGCCCCGGGCCCGCGCTGGTGGCCGAGATGGGCGGCCTGCACCGCTTCATGTCCTGGGACCGGAACGTGCTCACGGACTCCGGCGGGTTCCAGGTCTACTCGCTCGCCGAGCAGCGCAAGATCACCGAGGAGGGCGCCGTGTTCCGCAGCCACCTCGACGGAAGCCGGCAGGAGCTGACGCCGGAGCGCGCGACGCGGATCCAGCTCCAGCTCGGCAGCGACATCCTGATGGCCTTCGACGAATGCCCGCCGTCGCAGAGCCCGCGCGCGTACCACGAGGAGTCGCTGGGCCGGACCACGCGCTGGGCGGAGCGCTGCAAGCGGACCTGGCTCGAGGAGGACCCGGCGGGCGCGCACGCGCTCTTCGGGATCGTCCAGGGCGGGCTGCACGCCGACCTGCGGGTGCGCCACGCGCAGGAGATCGCGGCCCTGGGGTTCCCCGGCAATGCGCTCGGCGGCTTCTCCGTCGGCGAGTCGCCGGAGTCGATGTGGCAGGGAGTGGAGGCCGCCGCGCCGCTCCTGCCGCCGGCGAAGCCGCGCTATCTGATGGGAGTCGGCACCCCGGAGGATCTGCTCCGCTGCGCGCTCTTCGGGATCGACCTGTTCGACTGCGTCCTGCCCACCCGCGTCGCGCGGAACGGGCTCCTCTTCACGCGCCGGGGAAGGCTGCAGATCAAGGCGGCGCGGTACGCGAAGGATGCAGGCCCGGCCGATCCCGAGTGCCGCTGCTACACCTGCCGCACCTTCTCGCGGGCGTACCTCCGGCACCTCTTCGCCGCGCAGGAGCTGCTCGCGTTCCGGCTGAACAGCCTGCACAACCTCACCTTCTACCTGGATCTGATGGCGGGACTGCGGGCGGCGATCGAGCGCGGAGAGGCGCAGGGGTACGCGAACAGGATGCTGGAAAGCTTCGCCCGCGGGGAGTAAGAGAGCGGCGCTGGAGGTTTCAGCCGCGTGGATCACCGCAGCTTCCATCTCGCCGCCGTCCACGAGCTGGTGGATGGCGTTGCCGGCTTTGCCCCGGTGCTCTGGGGCGAGCTGTCGGGGCTGCCGCTCAGTGATCTACTCAATGTACTTGGTCACGGCCAGCGCACCGGCTTGCTGCTCGTGCGGGGCCACGATGCGAGCGAGCGGGCGCTCGGCGTGGTCCGCGGCAACATCACCTGGGCGGCGTCTTCGATCCCGGGGGAACGTGACTTCCGCGAGGTGGCGTTCGGGATGGTCCGCCTGCAGAATGGCCAGTTCACCTTCCTGCGTGCGCCCGACGGCGCCCTGCCCGAGGCCGAGAGCGCCTCCGCTACCGAGCTGCTCCTCGAAGGCATGCGCCGGCTCGACGAAGAGAGTCGCGTTGCCCATCCCCGGCGCGGGTGCTAGAAAGTCCGGCCCCGATTTCACGGGGCGAACCAGGAGACTTCCGCCGTGCTCGCCTTGCTCGCCCAAGCCGCCGATCAGCAGAGCTCGCCATTCGGCGCGTTCGGATTGCTGGTGCCGGCCGCGCTGTTCTTCGTCATCTTCTATTTCATCGTCATGCGGCCGCAGGCGCGGCAGCAGAACCAGCACAAGTCGTTCCTGGAGAAGCTGGGGAAGGGTGACGAGGTGATCACCTCGGGCGGAGTGGTGGGGAAGGTGGATCGCGTCTCCGGCGACCTGGTGTTCGTCGAGGTCGCCAACAACGTCAAGCTGCGCGTGCTGAAGGCGCAGATCTCGGGCCCCTACCGATCGGTGGAAGAGAAGCCGGCGGAAGAGGCGGCGAAGAAATGATGGAGAGCTGATGGATCGCGGGTGGTACTGGAAGGCCGGCTTCATCGTGGCCGTGACCCTGGTGGCGATCTGGGCGCTGGTGCCCAGCGTGACGTATTTCCGCCTGCCCGCCAGCGAGCGCAACGAGAGCAGCGTGTTCGAGAACGCGCGGCCGAAATGGGCGCCCGCCAAGCACCTGAACCTCGGGCTCGACCTGCAGGGCGGCATCCACCTGGTGATGGGGGTGGAGGTGGATCGCGCGGTCCGCGAGAAGGCGGTGCGGCGCGCGGAAGAGCTCGCCGCCGAGATGGACCGCAAAGGGATCAAGGGCGCGGACGTCCGCGGCGATCCCGACACGGGCATCGTCAGCGTCACCGCTCCGGACGTCGGCAAGGCCAAGGACGTCCTGGCCGAGTACACGGACATGTACGTGCGACGCACCACCGGGAACACCATCGAGCT
>DASREU010000393.1:0-2340 GCA_035651935.1 Myxococcales bacterium
GGCCATCCGGCTCGCCACCGCGGCGCGCGAGATGGAACAGCGCTGGCGGTACGACTACTGCGTCGTCAACTATCGTGATCGACTCGACGAGACGGCGGACCAGGTGCGTTCGATCATCGTCGCCGAGCGGTCGCGCGTGCAGAAACGCCTCGTCACCCTGTGAGACTCCCAGACCCCACCGGCCTGGTGCTGGTGCTCGGCGGAATCCGCTCCGGGAAGAGCGCTTTCGCCGAGGGGCTCGCGGCGAGGGCCGGCGAGCGCGTGCTGTACGTGGCGACCGGCGCGGCCACGGACCCGGAGATGGCGGCGCGCATTGCCGCGCATCGCGCGCGGCGGCCGCGCCCCTGGCGGACGCTGGAAGCGCCGCTCGGGATCGCCACGGCGGTCGAAGCGCTGGACGCCAAGTACGACGCGGTGCTGCTGGACGACCTCGGCGTACTGGTGTCGAACCTCATGCTCGCAGCGGCGGGTGGCGCCCCACTGGCCGACGCCGCGGAGTGCTGGCGGCGCCTCGAGGCGGAGGTAGAGGGGATGGTCGCCGCGCAGGGCGCGGCCAGCAAGCCGTGGATCATCGTCACCAGCGAAGTGGGGAGCGGCCTTGTGCCGACCACGGCGGTGGGCCGCCAGTTCGTGGACCTGCTTGGCCGAGCCAACCAGCAGCTCGCCCGCGCGGCGCGAGGGGTGTATTTCATGATCGCCGGGTACGCGCTCGATGTACTTGCGTTGGGCCAGCGGATAGAATAGCGCGGGCGCCTCGTATGCGCCCGCGCGGAGGCGCGATCGTGAGCCCCGTCCTCGTCCTGAATCAGAATTACGAGCCGCTGAATGTGTGCAACGCCAGACGGGCGCTCGTGCTGGTCAACGGCGGAAAGGCGGAAGTGCTGGAGCATGGCGACGGCGAGCTGCGCGCCACCTCGATCACCTTCCGACGTCCGTCGGTCATCCGGCTCGTGTACCTGATCAAGCGGCCGCGGCCGCGCGTGCGGCTGACTCGGCGTGAGATCTTCATCCGTGACCACTTCACCTGCCAGTATTGCGGGGTGAAGACGAAGGATCTCACCATCGACCACCTGATCCCGCGGCACCGCGGCGGCCGCCACACCTGGGACAACCTGGTGAGCGCCTGCCGTGGCTGCAACCACCGCAAGGGCGGCAAGACGCTCGAGGAGGCGCGGATGGCGCTCCGCATCCCGCCGTTCGAGCCGAAGGCGACCAGCCTGTACCTGTTCGGGCAGTACCTGGACGTCTACAGCGAGTGGGGCAAGTTCATCCCGGAGTGGGAGCAGGAGCGCGCCGGGTAGGCGGGCGCGCTCAGACCGCCGCCTGACTGAAGAACAGGCGGCGGAGCTGCTCTTCCAGGTTGGAGCGCGTCATGGCGATGACTTCGTCGCCGGCGCGCAGCGTGGTGGCCGGGTTCGGGAAGATCGGATTGCCCTCGCGAATGATCACCGCGATGTTCGACTGCTCGGGCAGGCGGAGATCGCGCAGCGCCGTGCCGACCAGTGGAGAGCCGGGCCCGATGATCGCCTCGACGATCTCGACGTCGGCGTGGCGCAGGCGGAGCAGGGGCACGAGCGTCTCGCTCGGGATCTCCTGCTCCAGCGCGGCGAGGATCAGGTCGGTGCTGCTGACCACCTCGTCGATCCCCAGCAGGCGGAAGATCTCCTCGTTCTTGGGGTTGTTGATCCGCGCGATTGCGCGGGGCACTCGGAACCGCTTGCGCGCCACCTGCGAGATCACCAGGTTGTCCTCGTCGTCGCCGGTAACCGCGCAGATCACGTCCGCGCGCGCGGCGCCCGCCTCCTCGAGGATGGCCGCTTCGTCGGCCATACCGACCATGACGACGTTGCCGAGCTCGTTCTGGATCATGTCGGCGCGCCGCGGATCCTTCTCGATCAGCAGCACCTCGTGTCCCTGCGCGAGCAGCTCGCGCCCCAGATAGAAGCCGACCTTCCCACCCCCGGCGACGATGATGTACATCCGATCCTCAGGACGGGGGCGGGGACGGCTGGTTCCCGGTGAGCGCTTCGTAGAAGGCGTTGGCGCCGAGCACGGTGGGACTGATCGCGTGCAAGCCGAGCTCCGCAAACGTGTCGGAGCGGATCGGATCGTAGATGCGAGTCACCACCCGCGGCACGCGGAAGATCTTCTGGGCGATCTGGGAGGCCATGATGTTGCGATTGTCGCCCTGCGTGGCGGCGACGAAGGCGTCCGCGCGCTCGATTCCGGCGCGACGCAGCACGTCCATGTCAATCCCGTTCCCGAGCAGAGTGGTGCCCGTGAATTCGGACCCGAGCCGCGCGAAGGCGTTTGCGTTCACGTCGAGCACCGTCACCTCGT
>DASREU010000394.1:0-8504 GCA_035651935.1 Myxococcales bacterium
ACCCCACCCCGTACCACGCGTCCAGCTGGAACTCGTCGATGATCAGCGCATGCGCGCCGAGGCCGAACGCGTTCGCAAACGTGAGCTTCTCGGCATCGGTCGTGCGATCGATCGCGCCGTACCCCACCAGGTTGTGGAACACCCCGACCTTGAACAGGTCGCGCAGGAACGAGTACCGGTACTCGAGCTGCAGGCCCGCAAATCTGCGCGCGTACACGTCGCCGAACGGCCCCCGCAGCACGCCCCCGATCGATCCCTCCTCTGGAAAGAGGACGTAGCCGGTCCGGGAGATGCCTCGCATCTCCACGGCGAGCTCGTTCCAGCCGAAGGGAAACACCTTCTCGTACCAGGCGCCGACGTGCAGCGCGCTCTTCTCGCCCGGATGCGGCGGCCCGTAGACCCGCGCATCGACGCCGAGGCGGTGGTGCCGGTCGCGCCGCAGCGATTCGGGATCGAAGGTCAGCTCCAGCGCACCCTCCGCGTACTGCCGGGTCTGGGTGATCTTGTACGAGGTATCGAACGAAGATCCGGTCACCGGATCGAGCGAGAACAACAGCCGCCGCTCGAGGCCGCCGCCGAGCGAGGTGCGGACGTACGGGATGGGGGTGAAGACGAGCTGGACGCCCGCGTCCAGGGTGGCGAACATGAAGCTCTCGAGGAGGAGATCGGGGCGCTGCCGATCGCTCAGCCCCGCCGACGCGCGCAGCGCTGGACGAAGCACGCCGGCGATCGGCGGCGTCTCGTACCGCAGCTCCGCCAGCGCCCGGGTGAACACGAACGAGGTGTTGCCGCCCTCGAGGTCCTGCCGCAGCGCTCCCGCGACGCGTCCTCCCAGTTCCCAGCGGTCGTTCTGGAAGATCAGCCGCCCGGAATGCCAGGTGGCGCCGATCGCGCCGCCTTCAACGGAGTCGATCTCCACCTCGGGCGACAGCCCGGGCCGGAACGTTCCGGGCTGCACCAGGATGTGCAGCTCGTACGGGCGGCCGGGGCGCACCATGCCGAACGACATCTTCTCCAGGGGATCGATCTCGTCGAGCTGGACCCTGGGCGCCGACACGTTCGGCACCGGGACGATCTCGTACGCGAACTCCCCCAGCCCCAGGCGCCGGGCGAGGCTGCGGAGCTGGCGCTCGAGATCGGGCTGGTTGAAGACGTCCTGCGCGATGTGCAGGTCGAGGCGGAGCCGGAGCGTCTCGAACGCTCCGCCGCCGAGGAAGATCACCTTGTCGAGCCGGCCCTCGTCGATGTCGACGAAGATCTGCTCGCCCTCGACGCGCGCCCGCACCGTGGCCAGCGCGTAGCCGGCGCGGTGGAGGAAGCTGGAGAGGCGCGTGGAGACGGTCCGCGCCGTCGCCGGCGTGGCCCGGGTGTTCGCGGGCAGGTCGAGCACGCTGCGGTAGACGTCCTCGAGCAGCGCCACGTTGCCGTGGAACACGAGGAGCGGCGCCAGCAGCAGGGCGGCGAGCATTGCAGCGCCGTGTTACCACAGGCCTCGCCGGCTCCGTTTCATCTTCTGCGGAGCGCTACTTCCGCGCGGAGGCGCGGCCACCCTTGCGGCCGGCGCGGCGTTTCTGCGCGCGGGAGCCACCGCGATTGCTGCTGCTCCGGCTCCCGGTCCGGCGGCGCGACCGGCTGCTCCCCTTGGTCTCGCCCTTCTTCCGGCGGGTCTTGTTCACGGTGGCGGCGGCGATCCGCTTCGCGGTGCCGGTGCTGCGCCCCCGCTTCTTGGCGGAGCTCTTGATGTGCTCGTATTGCCTCTCCCGCTTGTTGCTCCAGGCCTTCGGCATCCCTTCTCCTTCCGCGCCAGGCGACGCAAACCCCTCCCGGTCGCGCGCAAGCTATGCACGCGGTTCCTCGGGAGAAAGGGGCAGAAGCAGGAGGAGCAGCGGCAGCAGCTCGGCAACCCCCGCGTACGCATACAGCGGCGCCGCGCTGCCGAAGCGATCGTAGCCCGCGCCGGAGAGCGCGTACCCCACCGCATTCCCGCCGCCGAACACCAGCGCCGAGAACAGCGCCTGCCCCGATGCGCGCAAGCGGATCGGCACGGTGCGCTGCATGGCTTCCACTGCGCAGCCCCAGAAGATCCCGAAGCTGAGCCCGTGCAGCAGCTGCAGCGCGACCAGGGACGGCGCGGTGTGTGCCCGCGAGACCAGCGCCCAGCGCACGGCGCTTCCGGCGAACGCGGCCGCGAAGAGCGCCCGGAGCGAGAACCTCCGCAGCAATTCGGGGAAGGCGAAGAGCGCGAGCACCTCGGCGAGCACGCCGGTGGCAAGCCCTGCGCCGGTGACGGACGACGACAGATGCAGATCGCGCACCAGCACGCCGAAGAGCAGATGGTAGGGCGCGCACGCGCACCAGTGGATCGCACAGATCGCCAGCACGAAGAGGAGCCGCGGGTTGCGCAAGAGCGAGAGCGCATCGCGGAAGGTCGGCCGCTCCGGGTGCGCGTCCACGGCGGGCAACGCCTGCGCGAGCAAGGCAAACCCGGCCACGCAGCCGAGGTACGCGAACGGCATCGCCCGATCCGCGGGACGCTCCCCGCGCACCGCCAGGAGCAATCCCAGACCCTGGGCGGTGATCACGAATCCGATCGATCCCCAGAGCCGCGTGCGCGCATAGCTCTCTTTGGGAAGCCGGCGCACGGTCTCGACCGTCGTCGAATCCACGAGCGGCACCACGGCGCCGGAGAACAGCGCGGAGAGCACCAGGACGATCCCGACCTGCGCAGGCGTGCGCGCGAACGGCAGCCCGCAGACCGCGAAGAGCATGCCGGGGGCGCAGATCGAGAGCGCTCGCGAAGGCGCGCCGAGGCGGTCCGCGATCCCGCCCCACACCAGGGCGGCCGGCGCAGCCACCACCTGCTGCGCGAACGTCACCGCGCCGATCTGCTCGCCGGAGAAGCCGAGGCCGCGCAGGTACGGAGCGAAATAGGAGAGGAAGGTGCCGACCGAGGCGTAATAGAGGAAATAGAACCAGCGCAGCCGCGCGATCATCCGGGCGCGTCTTCCGGCTCCATCGTGCACAGCAGCGGGAAGCCGGCCTTGTCCGCCAGCGCCATCGTCTGCTGCACCTTGGTCTCGGCGATCTCGAACGTGTACACGCCCGCCACCGCCATCCCGTGCGTGTGCGCGTGGAGCATGATCGCCTGCGCGTCGGCGTCCGACTTGGCGAAGACCTCGCGCAGCACGAGCACCACGAACTCCATCGGGGTGTAGTCGTCGTTGTGCAGCAGGACCTTGTACAGGCGCGGCCGCTCGAGCTTCGGCTTCGCCTTCGTCTTCGGCTCGGCGACGCCCACGTCGCCCTGCTGTTTCTTCGACGGGCTCATGACGCGACCTTGAATATAGGCGACTCCCGCATCGACTGCTCGATGCTCGCCGCCCGCGCCGGCGTCTCCCGGGAGAGGTGCTCGCGCACCGCCCGATCGAGATGCGCGTCGGAGAAGCCGTGCGCCGACCAGGTCAGTGCCGGCAGGAACCCGCGCGAAAGCTTGTGCTCGCCTCCAGCGCCGCCTTCGAAGACCTGGAGCCCCCGCGCGATGCAGTCGGCGATGGAGTGGTAATAGCAGACGTTGAAGTGGAGGAAGGGGTGCTCCTCGAAGCAGCCCCAGTACCGCCCGTAAAGGCGCGTCGCGGAGGCGACGTTGAAGGCGCCCGCCACCAGCTCCTTGCCCCGGAACGCCGCGACGACCTCCACCGCGTCCGGCATGCCGGCGAACGCCTGGAGGTAGAACTTCTCGTTCAGCCAGCGCCGTCCCCACATCAGCTTGTCGACGGTGCTCCGGTGGAGCGCGTGCGCCGCCTTCGCCCAGCGCTCCGGATCGCGCCGCAGCTCGTCTCCGCGCACCGTGCGGATGGCGATGCCCTGCTCCGGTGCCGCCGCCATCTCCCGCTTGAGCATGTTCCGGCGCTTGGAGTTGAAGCGGGCGAGGAAGTCGGCCATCGAGCGGTATCCCTCGTTGCGCCAGTGGAACTGCCAGGAGACGCGCAGCGCCATCCCCGCCTGCTCCAGCTCCCGCGCGCCCTCTTCGTCGGGAAAGAGGACCTGCCAGGTCGGATAGCCCTCGTCGTCGCAGAGCTTGCCCGCGGCGTGCGCGATCTTCGCCACGCACTCGGCCCGATCCTCGCCGGGCGCGACCAGCACCCGCTCGCCGGTGCACGGCGTGAACGGCACGGTCAGCGCCAGCTTCGGATAGTACGGGACCCGGCCGCGGGAGATCGACGCCGCGAGATCCCAATCCCGTGCGAAGTCGCCGTCGCTGTCGTCCTTCGCGTACGCCGGCGCCGCCGCGAGCAGCTTCGTCCCCCGCCAGAGCGTCAGGTGCCGGGGGGTCCAACCCGACCGCGGGGCCGCGCAACCCGAGCGCTCGAGAGCAGACAGCCAGGCGTGCCGCAGGAAAGGCGTGGAGCGCCCGGACAGCAGCCCGTCCCAGTCCGGGGGGCGCACGCCGTCGAGCGAATCGAGGATGCGCACGTCGCCGGAACGCATGCGCCTGTGCAGTAGCGCCCGGCGAACCGCTGCGCAAGGCGCCCCGCCCGAGTTGCGGCCTCCCGGCGGCCATGCGACGGTCCGCTCATGCTCCTGTTCGCCCTGGTTCTCCTCGCCCAGGCGCCGCGCGAGACGCCTCCGGCACCGCGTCCGCCGGAGCGGGTCCTGCTCAAGGCGGCCCACCTGATCGACGGCAGGTCCGACGCGCCGCGTGACGGCCTGGCGGTGCTGGTGGAGGGCGACCGGATCCTCAGGATCGGGCCCGCGGCGGAGCTTTCGGCCCCAGGGGTACGGATCATCGACCTCGGCGAGGCGTGGCTCCTGCCGGGGCTGATCGACGCGCACACCCACGTCCTCCTCCAGGGAGACATCACCGCCGCGGACTACGACGAGCAGCTGCTCAAGGAGAGCATCCCCTATCGGGCCCTGCGCGCCTCGGCGGCGGCGCGGACGGCGGTGATGAACGGCTTCACCAGCATCCGCGATCTGGAGACCGAGGGCGCGATGTACGCCGACGTGGATCTCAAGACGGCCATCGCCCGCGGCGTGATCCCCGGACCGCGCATGTTCGTCGCCACCCGCGCGTTCGCGCCCACCGGCACGTATCCGCTGCTCGGCTACTCCTGGGAGCTCTCGAACGTCCCCGAAGGGGTGCAGATCATCGACGGGCCGGACGCCATCCGCAAGGCCGTCCGCGAGCAGGTGAAGTACGGCGCCGACTGGATCAAGTTCTACTCGGACCGCAAGTACTACCGCACCGCCGATCCCAGGCGGCCCTTGCGCTCGTGGGTGAACTTCACCCGCGCGGAGATGGAGGCGATGGTCGACGAGGCGCACCGCCTCGGCCGCAAGGTGGCGGCGCACGCGATGGGCTGGGACGGCATCGACGCCGCGCTCAGCGCGCACGTCGACACCATCGAGCACGGCGACGGGCTGACCGACGACCTGATCGATCGGGTGGTGAAGCAGAACGTGTACTGGTGCCCGACCATCTACGTGGGGATCTGGGTGGCCCAGGGCCGCGGCGGCATCTGGCCCGACATGATTCCGCTCGAGCGCGAGGCGTTCGCGAAGGCGCTCAAGCGCGGCGTGCGGATCGCCTACGGCACCGACGCGGGCGGCTACTCCTGGAGCGAGAACCAGGCGAAGGAGCTGTCGATCCTGGTGCGGTACGGCATGAGCCCGATGGCGGCGATCAAGTCGGCCACCAGCGTGGCGGCGGCGCTGCTCGACCCGCTCTGCCCTCCGCAGGCGCAGACCTGCGAGGGGAGCAATGTGGGAGTGATCGCGCCCGGCAAGTACGCGGACCTGATCGCCGTGGCCGAGGACCCGCTCAAGGACGTCTCCGTGCTCGAGCGCGTTCACTTCGTGATGAAGAATGGCGAAGTCCTGAAGTCCCGTTAAGAGAGAGCTTCCATGAGGACGTCCGGAGCCTTGTTGCTCGTCTGCGCCGCCGCCTGCCAGGGGCCCGCGCAGGAGGCTCGCCGCGAGCCCGCTCCAGCCGCCGCCGCTCCGCAGGCGCCCGCTCCGGCGCCCGCGGTCGGCGACGAGGTCGCCCTCGACTATCGCGCGCAGGCCGAAGGACACTCGATGATCGAGGTGGCCGGCCCGGTGGGCGCGCGGGTGGACGTCAAGGAGGGCCAGGCGCTGATCGGCCGCGACACCGCGCCGATGGCGGTGAAGGCCGAGCCCGACCACTGGTATGCCATCGCCGCCCGGCTTCCCTCCGGAAGCGCCCGCGAGGCGAAGGTGCAGGCCCGCGCGGGCCAGGTGGCCTCGGTGCGCTTCGTCGATCTCGCCCCGCAAGGCCCGCAGCCGATGTCGCGCGAGGAGTTCAAGGCCTTCCTCCAGGCCATCGACGAGGAGCCGGGCGATCAGGCGAAGCTAAATCTCTTGACCAGCGCCGCTTCCCGGCAGTGGTTCACCTCGGCGATGGCCGGCGTGCTGATCGACCACCTGGTCTACCGCGAGAACAAGCTGGTCGCGGTCCCCATCCTCAAGGAGCGCATCCTCGACCGGGAGAATGCGTTCTGGCTCTACCAGCACTTCACCTACCGCGAGGACAAGGCCAAGGTGCAGGAGATCCTCGAGCACTGATGCCGCACGGGGTGAAAGCGGCTCCGCCGCAGTCGCTGCGCGAGCGCGCGCGCCTGACGCTGCAATATCTCAAGTACCTGCCGCGCACGTTCGCGCTGGTGCGGGAGTCGTCGCGCGCATTCGCGGTGGGGATGATCGCGCTCCTCCTCGGGCAGGCTGCGCTGCCGGCGGCGATGGCCTGGGTGGGAAAGCTGATCGTGGACGCGGTGGTGGCGGCGGCCCGCAGCGGCGATCCGGCCCAGCGCTGGCACGTGCTCCGGCTGGTGGCGCTGGAGGCCGGGCTGATGGCGCTCTCCACGGCGATGTCGCGCGGGCAGTCGCTGCTCCGCGACCTGATGCGGGCGTCGCTCGGCAATCACGTCAACACCCTGATCCTGGAGAAGGCGGCCACGCTCGAGCTGCGCCACTTCGAGGACGCCGACTTCTACGACAAGATGCAGAACGCGCGCCGCGAGGCCACCATCCGGCCGCTGAGCATGGCGCTGGAGACCGCGTCGCTCCTGCAGCAGCTCCTGATCCTGATCAGCTATGCGGTGCTGCTGTTCCGCCTCTCGCCCTGGTCGGTGCTGCTGATCGTGCTCGCTTCCGTGCCGTCCTTCATCGCGGAGGCGCGTTTCTCCGGCGAGTCGTTCCGGCTCAACACCTGGCGCGCGCCGGAAGGGCGCCGGCAGAACTACCTGGAGTGGATCCTCACCCGCGACTCGCACGTGAAGGAAGTGAAGCTCTTCAACCTCGCCCCGCTGGTGCTCGGGCGGTACCGGGCGCTGTTCGACAAGTTCTACGCGGAGGACCGCTCGCTCGCGCTGCGCAAGAGCATCGCCGGGATCGCCCTCGGCCTGCTCTCGCTCGCCGCGTTCTACGGCGCGTATGCGTTCATGGCGGTGCGCGCCGCGCTGGGCGCGATCACCCTCGGCGATCTGACGCTGTACCTCTCCGTCTTCCGGCAGGGCCAGTCGTCGATCCAGTCCGCGCTGGCGTCGATCGGCAGCCTCTACGAGGACGGCCTGTTCATGTCGAACCTCTTCGCCTACCTCGACATCGGCACGGGCGGAGAGCAGCCGCGCCGCGTCCCCGCGCTGGCGCCACCGCGGGCGCGCTCCCAGGACATCGAGTTCCGCGACGTCTCCTTCCGCTATCCCGGCACCGACAACTGGGTGCTCCGCGGAGTCTCGCTGCGGATCGCGGCCGGCGAGAAGGTGGCGCTGGTGGGCGAGAACGGCGCTGGCAAGAGCACGCTGATCAAGCTGCTGATGCGCCTGTACGATCCGACCGAAGGCGCCGTCTTCTACGGCGGCGTGGATCTGCGCGACATGGATGCCCGCGACCTGCGCGACCGCATCGGCGTGCTCTTCCAGGACTTCGTCCGGTACCAGTGGACCGCGCGCGAGAACGTGGGCATCGGCTGGGTGCCGGCGCTCGACGATCGCTCCCGGATCGATCGGGCGGTCGACGACGGCGGCGCGCGGACGCTGGTGGATCAGCTTCCGCAGAAGCTCGAGACGATGCTCGGCGGCTGGTTCGAGGAAGGGCACGAGCTGTCCGGCGGGCAGTGGCAGAAGATCGCCCTGGCGCGGGCCTTCATGCGCGACTCGGAAGTTTTGGTCCTCGACGAGCCCACCGCCGCGCTCGACGCGGAGGCGGAGCACGAGCTGTTCGTGCGCCTGCAGCAGCTCGCTGCCGACCGGACCGCGATCCTCATCTCCCACCGGTTCTCGACCGTGCGCCGCGCGGATCGGATCGCCGTCCTGCAGGAAGGGCGCGTCGAGGAGCTGGGCACGCACGCGGAGCTGCTCGCGCGCGACGGCCGGTACGCGCACCTCTTCCGGCTGCAGGCCTCCGGCTATCTCAGCTGATCACCGCGCGAGCTCGCCGTGCGCCAGGTGGTGCTCCACCTCCAGCACGCCCGCGCCTTCGCCGGC